>NZ_JACGXB010000012.1:0-176406 GCF_014138065.1 Ochrobactrum sp. P6BSIII
TAGGAACTTGACCACTACTATCGACCCGAAACATAACTAACAGGCGGGTCAATTCTCGGCGCAAATGCCGGGTCACTTCTCAGTACAAATCAACACGCACGTCAAACACCATGCCGTGATGATCTCACCGCAGCGCAGGCAGTCACCCAATGTAGCGTTCGTGCTGAATGTACCCATGACAGCCTCCAAGGCGGCACGGATTACAGTAAGAACGAAACGGAAACAAATCACATTCTTTATGGAGGTAAGCTATGAGCCGTAGAGCGGTTGCAGCCTCGGTTGACCTTATTTCGCGGGCCATCAAAGGCGCGAAAAAGGGAGGCGTAGAAATAAAATCTATTCGAGTTGAACCCAACGGAGCCGTTGTGATTAACGGGGATAACGGGGATTTCTCTGAACAACAGTATATTGAAGGAGCGAACGGGTATCTCTGATGGAGAACATGGCGCGTCACCGATACCAATACGTTCAGAAACAGACGACCAGACACGGGCGCGTTGTCTGGTACTTCCGTATTGGTGAAGGGCCACGCACTCGAATGGTTGGCGATTACGGCTCGCCGGAGTTCGTTTCTCAGTGGCGTGGGTTAATTGCAGGTGAAGAGGCCGGAACGGCTAGCGCACCATCGAAATTCACACTTCAATGGCTTGTGACCAAGTACGAGGCTTCGGCTGCGTTTAAGGCGCTAGCGCCAAGCACTCAGCGCATGCGGTCCAATATCCTGAAAGCAGTTTGTGAAACGGGCGGCAAAATGCTGGTTTCTCAGGTAACCCGCAATACGATCGCTGCCGGGCGCGACAGGCGCGCCGACACCCCATTCGCCGCGATAAATTTCATGAAGGTGATGGGCTACCTTTTCGAATGGGCGGTGGATGCAGGATATGCCCGCGCCAATCCGGTAAGGGATGTGAAGCGACCGAAAGCGAAGGTCGTAGGTCATACACCGTGGACATACGAAGACGTTGCCAAGTTCTACGATAAGCACAAGCCGGGATCGATGGCGCGCCTCGCGATGGATTTGCTTCTGTTTACAGGCCTGCGTCGATCAGACGTTTATCGCCTTGGTCCGCAACACATCCGGAATGCTGTGATCGAGTTTAGGGCGCAAAAAAACGATGAGCCGCTTTTCATCCCGGTGCACCCTAGTCTTCAAAAGTCGATAGATGCTTGCTCGATAAGTCACATGGCGTTCCTGACCACGCCAGTACAAGGCCGACCGTTCAAGAGCGAATCATCGTTCGGCAACTGGTTTGCTGAAGTGTGCGACGAGGCGGGGGTATCAGGTCGCGCCCATGGCTTACGCAAGCTACTGGCTCAGATCGTGGCGGAAAGCGGCGGCAGCAATGCCGAACTGAAGGCGCTTTTTGGCTGGACGACCGATGCCATGGCGGCACATTACATCAAGAATGCGAACGCAAAAAAGCTGGCTCAATCAGGCGCAAAGAAACTAAAGAAGAACATGCCATCCCCTCACCTAGAAACCAAAGCCCCACACCTTAAAAAAGGTTGAGCTTTTTCAGTTGGTTACAAGGGGAAAAAGAAAGAGTGGCGATCCCGGCAGGATTCGAACCTGCGACCTACGGCTTAGAAGGCCGGTGCTCTATCCAGCTGAGCTACGGGACCTCGTCTTTTAAAAGTCGAAGACATTTGCAGCGATCCGGGTTTCAGCGAAATCCAGAGCGGTGGTAACCCGGCCTTAGCGTGAACCACAAGGCCGGGAAAGCTGTCAATGCGTCCAGGGCATCGTGCGGTCGAAGCGGAAATTGTCCGAATAGGACACTTTGCGGCGCTTCGGTTCATTCGGCTCGGAAACGCGATAGGCAATGCCATAGCGCTTTGCATAGGCAATAGCGTCTTCCTGGCTATCGAAAGCGAGACGGATCTGGCTTCTCATGTCGCCTGACGACGTGTAGCCCATCAATGGCTCGACCTTGCGCGGGCTTTCCGGCTCGTATTCGAGGATCCATTGATCTGTCTTGGCCTGACCGGACTGCATTGCAGTCTTAGCTGGACGAAAAATGCGTGCAACCATTTGAAGAACCTTGGACTATGCTCTTGTCGCCCCGTGAGGGCTCTGAATTTCAACAAGGCAATAGTAGACCCACCAATCCATGTCAACGCGATAAAGACGCGCGGTTCAAGCCAAGCACAGGATAGCTCGGTTTTTCAGATCAATCATGGTGGGGAAAAAATGGTCGGAGCGGCAGGATTCGAACCTGCGACCCCCTGATCCCAAATCAGGTGCGCTACCAGACTGCGCTACGCTCCGTGGCCCTTTCGGACGTTGAGTTCCCTAGAGAATTCGCTTTCCTAAGGCAAGAGCTATTTTCAAACTTTCATAAAAAAATCGACGGGTTGACACATAACAGGACCAGACACCCCTAAAAGTCCCCGTAATGCCGCGACCAGCGCCCGCAGCGGGTCCAAAACACAAATGGCAAAGGGAGGTTCACAGGTGCAAACCTCCCTTTGAACGCACCGGCCTGCGACTCGCAAGACCGGTGCAGATTCGTGGATAAAATCAGTCTTCGGAGCCGTAAGCGTCGAAGTCGAAATATTTGTCGTTGATTTCCTTGTATTTTCCGTTCGCACGGATAGCCTTGATGGCGGCATTGAACTTTTCAACCAATTCCGGCCGCCCCTTCTTCAAGGCGACGCCCACGCCCACACCATGAATTTCCGGGTCCGGCGGATAAGTGCCCACCATCTTGCAGCACGCGCCATCCGGCGTCTTCAGCCATTCGGCAAGCGTGACGCTGTCGTCATTGGCGGCATCCAAACGACCATTGGCGAGATCGAGGCGATATTCTTCCGCCGTCGGATAAGCCTTGATCGTGCTGTCGGTAAAGGCATGCTCGGCATAATTGGCATGTGTGGTGGAAACCTGAACGCCGACCGTCTTGCCTGCCAGGTCCGCCTTGGTCACGCCCTTGATATCGCTATCCTTCGGAACGGCAATGCCTGGAGGCGTGTTGTAATATTTGTTGGAGAAGTCGACCTGCTTCTTGCGTTCTTCCGTGATCGACATGGACGACACATAGGCATCGAATTTATCGGCCTGTAGCGCCGGGATCGTCCCGTCCCATTCCTGCGTGATGAAAGTGCATTCAGCTTTCATCTCATCGCAAAGCGCTTTCGCGATGTCCACGTCGAAGCCTGACAGGGTGCCATCGGGGTTGATGAAATTGAACGGAGGATAGGCGCCTTCTGTGCCGATGATGAGTTTCAGTGGCGTTTCGGCATTTGCGGCAGTCATTGCCATCCCGCCGATCGCAGTTGCCATGGTCGCAATTGATGCAGCCAAAACGATACGTTTCAAGACACGCATAAAAGTTCTCCCAATTTACGTTGACTGGTTCCCTTATTGATGTGCCGACCCAGCCGCCGGCAGGGTGTTCACAACAGTCAATGCAAATTGACGACTCGCAGTGCCTTCCCCCGCCCTATCAATAGATGTTTCTTTGAAATCTGGACAATGTCTTTTCGTGCGAAGGCTTCAGTATCGATCAGACCGAAGCTTCGCGCGCCATTCGCGTCAGCAAAAAAGCCCGTCACGCCGCTGCATCGGCGACCAGCGGCGAAGGACTATACGCTCTGTCTACCCGGTTCTATCCAAACAGCCCGACAAACATCCAAACGACGATGGATGCCATCAGACTGGCAATCAACACGGTAAGAACCTGGGTTCCCTGCCTGCCCTGACGAACATTCTGTGCCTCGAATTCCTTCGGCGGCAATGCGCGCGTGACCATGACAGCCTCCTCTCAAAGAGGCCTTTTATTATGCGCTGGAATAACGACGAAAAAGCGGCTGCTAACAGCCTGTAATGCCCCGACAAAACACAGTTCTGACGTTACGTCAGAACATGAAACACAGTCTTGTTTCGCGCTTGAATAGCATCTCCATGCCTAAAGTAGCAGACACCGTAGAATTGACAGCCCTGGTAAAGTAAGTTTACCAATCAATCGTCAGCATAAGTCAACGATCGGCAATAGGCACCTCCGGGGAGAGGATGGCTGTCCATTGCCTATGCATCGGCACGCAGACCGATGAAGCATTTTGCATTGAAGAGAGGAACGTTTTCAGTCCAGGAAGGGAGGAACCATGCCCTGGAATCAAGTATATGACCCTTTGGGCAGCATGTTTTGGTCAACATTGCTCGCCGCTTTGCCAATTGTCGTCCTGCTGGGCGGCATCGGCTTTCTCCATATGAAGGCCCATACTGCAGCAATACTCGGTCTTCTGACCGCTCTCGTCATCGCCGTCATTGGATTTGGAATGCCCGCCGACAAGGCCGGTGCAACAGCCGTCTATGGCGCAGCCTACGGCCTGCTGCCCATCGGCTGGATCATTCTGAACGTCATTTTTCTCTATCGCCTCACCGAACAGACCGGGCAATTCAACATCCTGCGTGATTCAATCGCCGGGATCACGCCGGATCGTCGGCTCCAGCTTCTGTTCATCGCCTTTTCCTTCGGCGCCTTCTTTGAAGGTGCGGCGGGCTTCGGCACGCCAGTGGCCGTCACCGCCGCCATGCTCATGGGGCTGGGCTTTGCCCCTCTCCCGGCGGCAGGCCTGTCGCTGATTGCGAACACCGCCCCCGTCGCCTATGGCGCACTTGGAACACCGGTCATTGCGCTTTCCGCCGTGACCGGCATCGACCTCCTGCAGCTATCCGGCATGATCGGGCGGCAATTGCCATTCTTCTCGGTTATCGTGCCCTTCTGGCTGATATGGGCTTTTGCCGGGCGTAGAGGCATGCTGGAAGTCTGGCCTGCCTTGCTGGTTGCCGGTGTCGCCTTTGCAGTTCCGCAATATCTGGTTTCAAACTTCCATGGTCCGTGGCTGGTCGATGTGATTGCCGCCGTCTGTTCCATGGCAGCGCTCGCCGGATTTCTGCGGATATGGCAGCCGAAACGCATCTGGACGTCCACCAGCCTCGATGCGGATGAAGTCGCCGCGCCCTATACACCGCCCCAGCAACATGCGAGCGGCACCGTCTTCCGCGCATGGCTGCCATGGTTGATCCTGTCGGTCTTCGTGTTTCTATGGGGAACGCCGCAGTTCCGCACATGGCTCGACTCGCTCTGGGTGCTGAAGGTTCAGGTGCCTTATCTGCATAATCTGGTGTTCAAGGTGCCGCCCGTCGTCGCCGAAGCCCATGCAGAGGCGGCGGTCTATACGCTCAACCTGCTATCGGCCACCGGATCTGGCATTCTGCTCTCTGCCATCGTGGCGGGACTGGTTCTCGGCTTCAATCCGTTCAAGCTTCTCAGGGAATATGGCAAGACCGCCTATGTGGTGCGCTTCTCGCTCATCACCATCGCGGCCATGCTGGCGCTTGGCTATGTCACGCGCTATTCCGGCACAGACGCCACGCTTGGCCTTGCTTTCGCGCAGACCGGCTGGGTCTATCCGTTCTTCGGCGCAATGCTTGGTTGGCTCGGTGTTGCGCTCACCGGTTCGGACACGGCATCAAACGTGCTTTTCGGCGGATTGCAGAAGATTACCGCCGAGCAACTTGGGCTGTCGCCGGTGCTGATGGCTGCGTCCAACTCGTCGGGCGGCGTCATGGGTAAGATGATCGATGCGCAGTCTATCGTCGTCGCCTCCACGGCAACCCAGTGGTACGGCCATGAGTCGAAAATCCTGCGCTATGTGTTTTTCCACTCGATTGCACTGGCATCGCTCATCGGCCTTCTCGTGATGGCACAGGCCTATCTGCCACCATTTACCCATATGGTTCCGGCAGAAACCCTGCCCGCCGTAACTCACTGATCATACGGTCAGACCATCAACAGCCCACGCAAGCATCAGCTTGCGTGGGTTTTCTTTATCGGAACCGATGCCATTTTCAGACGTTCCATCCTTATCGATCATTATGAGGAGTTACACGTGAACAGAAACGGGCTTTATCTGATTATCGGCGCGTTGATCGTCGTTGCGGCTGGTCTGGCTTTCTACGTCTATCGCGAAGAAACAAAACCCGCCGGGATTGAGTTGAAAATCGGAGAAGGTGGTGTTTCCGTTCAGGAAAATTGAGGTCTGAAAAGGTTATAAACATATAAACCGATTTAGATTTCAAACGCTTACGCTTTGTGATGCAACGTTCTGGACAGCTCCGTGTTATTTGCTTCGCCAGATGAACGGAGGATCGAAATGAGTATCCAGACTGTTTCCGATGAACTTTATCGTCGTCACGAACGCGAATGGGCCCAGTGGCGCGACGCAGTTGAAGAGCAGGAATCGAACCAGAAACAACAGGATAAGGTTTCCGGTGAAACTTCCTGTGACGGCAAGACGTCCGGACACTGATTAGCTTCTTCACAATGAATTAGAGACGCCGCGCCAGCGGCGTTTTCTATTTGGTGGCCCAGCCATCGCCCGATCATCCCCAGGTAACGAAATGCGAAGGAAGACTTGTTAGCGTCTAGCCATCGCGATTCGAACAGGGGTCAGACATATGGCTGCACGGAAGCCCGCCCGAAAGGCTGCACCGAAAAAGAGGTCCCGCACTGCCAAGGGCGGATCTGGTTCGTCTGCGCCCGTTCTGGCGCTGGCAGCGATCCTCGGTCTCGGCGCTTTCAGCCTGTGGGCCACATCGCAGCACAAGAGCCCGCAGGACGCGCTGGTCGCTCTGTTCCAGCGTTCCGCGACCAATCCATTCGCCTCGACCTCGCCCCGTACAGAGAGCAAGCCGACCCTTAGCGCCAAGGCTCCAGAAACGGCCACGGCGTCAAAGGACAAGGATTACGGTGCTGCCGTTGGTCCTGTGCCGCGTCCGTCTGCACCCGTTGCACCTGTCGTGCAGAAGCCCGTTCAGCAGGCAGCAGTGCACGCCCCCACTCAAGTGACCGTTCAGGCGCCAAAGCCTCCACGTCCGGCCAATCAGGTCGTCGCGTCAGCGCCGACCGGCCCACATATGATGCCGCCGCGCGGCGTCAACACGCCTGCGCATTCACCTTCGGTGGTCTATGCCCGGACGCAACTGACCATTCACAAAAACGCGTGGGATAAATCGGCAGCTATCGGTACGGTGGAAAAAGGGCGCGAGATGCGCTCCTACGGTAAAACCGGTCGCTGGCATCGCATCATTGTTCCGAAGACCAATATGATCGGCTGGGTGCATGAGGATCAGCTTGTCGGCGGTCGCAACAAGCCGGACAGTGCAACGCTGATTACCGGTTCAGTGACCAAGAAGCCGGAAATAGCGAAAAGCGCGCCAGTGCAGACGCAGTCCCGCATCGTCCCGCCCAAGGCGGTTGGGGACAAGAACTAAGCTTTTTGGGCCTCGATAGCCATGGCTTCAATCTGCGGGTCGCCGGGGAGATATTTAAACCCGGCTGCGATCAGCGACGACGTATCCGCCGTCAGATCGCCGAATAGCTGCTCATAAAGCCCTTTTTTGCCGAGACCCGTCAGCAGCAAGCGCATCAGCACTGGCGGAACAGAGACAAGCCGCGTCGGACGCCCCATGGCGCGGCGGGCGATGGTTACCAGCTCGCGTGTTGAACGTGGTTTAGGTTCTGCGAGATGGAACACCCGTCCCGCGACTGTCTCGGCAGGAGCTTGCGACAGGAATACAAGTGCGCGGGCGGCATTCTGCAAGGACACGAAGCTGCGCTGGTTGTTCGCCATACCGAAAGGCAGCGGAAATGCGCTGTCGCAGAGTTTCATCAGAGCCCTGAGATTGGCGCGCGCGCCGGGACCGTAAACGAGCACGGGACGTGCAATCACAATCTCGATGCCGGTCATTGCCAGCAAAGCCGCTTCCGCTTTTGCCTTGGCGCGTCCATAGTCATCATCTGCCCTCGGAGCCAGCGGCATTTCGGGCGTGAGCGGTGACGGGTTTCCGGCAATCGTGTAGATGGTCGAAACGAAAATGAAGCGTTTTAGGCCCGCCTGCTTTGCCTTTTCGGCGAGTTCGACGGTCAGCCGATGATTGACCGCGTCGAAGGCATCGGCATCGGGTCGTTCCGCGCCCGTGCGATGCGCAAGGGCTGCGCAATGCACGACGGTCTCAATGCCTGAAAAATCCGCATCTGCCAGATCGTTGCGAGAGAGGGGCGTGACCTGATGCCCATCGTCATGCAGCTGCCGCGTAACCGCGCTGCCGATATACCCGCCTGCCCCCGTGACGACTATTTTCACCGTCAGCCTGCCTTGTCGCCTGTTTGGCCGCTCGGCTGGCCGTCTGCATCGGCCAGAACCTGTGCCGCCAGCGCCCGTGTGATGCGGGTCTTTTGTTCCAGTGCCGCCCGGTCGAGCTTGTCGACGATCTGGATTGCAGACAGGAGCGAACGCTCAATCCGGCTGACCAGATAGGTCACGACATGCGGCTCGACGCTCACCTGACGGTCCGCAAACAGCTTATGAATAACACCCGACAACAGCAAATCGTCCGGCTCGGCGATTTCAACCACGGTTGCCGCTTTCAGCCGCGATGCGAGATCAGGCAGCTTTACGTTCCAGTTCGCGGGCCACAGGCGCGACGTCATCAAAAGTGACGGCCCGAAACCCTGCGCTGCATGTTGACGAACGCTGTTGATCAGATGAAACAGACCCGTTTCATCAAAGGGCGCGCCACCAATATCGTCGATCAGCACGGCACGCTCCGCCGCAGCCTGAACGATTTCATCCGTAATGCGTGTTGGATCGACCAGAAGCGCGTCCGTGCCCGCGCGCCAGATTTCGGCCAGATGCGTTTTGCCCGCGCCGGTAGGCCCGGCCAGAATCGTCACCGGCGACACCCAGTTCGGCCAGCGGTCGATAAGGTCGACCGCTGCACGGTTTGAACCCGTGACGATCAGATCCTCGCGGTGATAACCGGGCTGGTGTTCGAGATTCAGCGGAATCTGACGCGGGGCGTCACGCATCGCTGCCTCCCGCACACCCGTCCAGATTGCGGTTCAGTCTCATTTGTCCTTGCCTGCATTCGGGCCTGCATTCTCGCCTGCCTCGATCAGCGGTCCCGCATCCGGGTCGCGACGACGAAAGGCAGGATCGTACATCGGTGAATTGAGATAGCGATTCAAGGCAAAACGCACAAGCACCCCGACTGCCGCCGCAGCGGGTACCGCGACCAGCATTCCGGTAAAGCCGAACAGTGAACCGAACGCGAACAGAGCGAACATGAGCCACACCGGATGGAGGCCCACCGACGAGCCGACCAGCTTGGGCTGGAGGATGTTTCCTTCCACGAACTGGCCGATGAAGAACACCGCCGCGACGGCGCAGATCATGATCCAGTCAGGCCAGAACTGCACCAGCGCCACACCAATAGCGAGTGCCAGACCGACAAAAGAACCGATATAGGGAATGAAGGAGATCAGACCGGCAAAAAAGCCGATCAACAGGCCGAAATTGAGCCCTGTGAGGGTCAGGCCGAGAGCATAATAAGTACCCAGAATGAGGCAGAGCGTGCCCTGCCCGCGAATGAAGCCTGCAACCGCTGCATTCATTTCGCGCGCGATCTGGCGCACCGTATGAAGCTGCGCGCGCGGCACCCAGGAATCAATGCGGTTGACCATGCGGTCCCAGTCGAGAAGCATGTAAAAGGCAACCACTGGCGTGACCACGAAAAGCCCTGCAATATCGATCAACGATTTCCCCGAATTCCACAGGGATTGGAGCAGCGTGGTCATGAAACCAGCACCCTGCTGAAGCAGCGCGCTGAGATTTTGCTGAATGACCGAACTGTCGATACCGATATATTTCTTCAGCCATTGCGAGTTTTCATTGGCGAGCAACGACTGCAACTGGGTGATATAGCCCGGCACTTTGGAAATGAAATCAGCAAGCTGGGTAGCCAGAATGGGCACGATGATCATCAGGCCAACGACAAGTGCAATCAGGAAAACCAGCAGGATGACGACGGTTGCCGTCATGCGCGACAGGCCGAAGCGCTGAAGCCGGTCAGCCACCGGGTCGAGGAAGTAAGCCAGCGCCATGCCAGCCACAAAGGGCAGCAGAACCGAGCTGAAAACCACCAGAAACAGCACGAACACGGCCATTGTCGCGACCCAGAACATCGCCTGACGCCGTACCGTCGTGCCCGTAAAACCGCCAACCTCGACATTGACGTGGATATTGCCGTCCGAGGCGATGGCATCCTTTTGACGAATGACTTTGCTGCCGCTATCAGCCGAAACAGCGGCGCCAGTTCTGTTCGTACCCGTCTTGGTGCTCGTCTGGCGTGTCGGCGTCGGTTTCTTGACCATATGGTTCCGTTCTCTGCAAAGACCTGCTGGCAAAACAATATCAGAATTGCATTACCGTCACCTTATCGCTGATGCACGGCTCATTCTTTAGATAAGAGTAGACCGGGCTGTGCGAAATGCAAAGCCAGTGCAACAGCCGTCTATATTGACGCGGACATGACCGGTCCTGCGAAAAACTGGGCAGATTCCAGCGGAGTTTTGCGCTTTTCCCGCTTCTTGACCTTGCGGGCAAAGCCATCTCGTGTCATTGCGCGCAGGTGGATAGCACCCAGTTTCAGGAGCAGGCCATGACCTCGGAAAACAAGCTCGCCGGCCACAATGGCCTGACCTATGCGCAGGCAGGTGTCGATATCGATGCCGGAAACCTGATGGTTGAAAAGATCAAGCCGCTCGTCCGTTCGACGCGCCGTCCCGGTGCGGATGGCGAAATCGGCGGTTTTGGCGGCCTCTTCGATCTGAAAGCGGCTGGCTTCAAAGATCCCGTTCTGGTTGCCGCCAATGATGGCGTGGGCACCAAGCTGAAGATCGCCATTGACGCCGACAAGCACGACACAGTGGGCATCGACCTTGTCGCCATGTGCGTGAACGATCTGGTCGTACAGGGCGCAGAGCCGCTTTTCTTCCTCGATTATTATGCAACCGGCAAGCTGTCCCCCGATCAGGGCGTAGACATCGTTGCAGGCATTGCAGAAGGCTGCCGTCAGGCAGGCTCTGCACTGATCGGCGGCGAAACCGCTGAAATGCCCGGCATGTATCGCGATGGCGATTACGATCTGGCCGGTTTCGCCGTGGGTGCGGCAGAGCGCGACCGGCTGTTGCCGCGCGGCGATATTGCCGAAGGCGATATCATTCTCGGCCTCGCCTCTTCCGGCGTTCATTCCAATGGCTTCTCACTGGTGCGTCGCATCGTTGAACTATCCGGCCTCGGCTGGAAATCCGATGCGCCATTCCAGCCGGGGTCGACGCTGGGCGAAGCGCTTCTCACTCCGACCCGCATCTATGTGAAGCCGCTGCTTGCAGCCATCCGCGCTTCCGATGGCATCAAGGCGCTGGCGCATATCACCGGCGGTGGTTTCCCCGACAATATTCCGCGCGTTCTGCCGGAAGGTCTGGCTGCCGAAGTCAATCTGACAGCAATTGCCGTACCGCCGGTCTTCTCCTGGCTTGCCAAAACTGGCGGCGTGGAGCCTGTCGAAATGCTGCGCACCTTCAATTGCGGCATCGGCATGATCGCCGTCGTCACGCCTGAAAAGGTTGACGAAGTGGTCGCGGCCCTCGTTGCTGAAGGTGAACAGGTCGTCACCCTCGGTCGCATGATCGCACGCGAAAAGGACGGCGTCGTCTACAAGGGCACGCTGGCGCTATGAGCCGTAAACGGGTCGTCATCTTCATCTCCGGCAGCGGCTCCAATATGGAGGCGCTGATGCGGGCTGCACAGACACCCGATTTTCCGGCGGAAATCGTCGCGGTCTTTTCCGACAAGGCAGAAGCAGGCGGCCTTGCCAAGGCGCAAGCCGCTGGCATTGCCACGCAGGTTTTCAAACGCAAGGATTTTGCATCGAAGGACGAGCATGAAGATGCCATCCTCGCCGCATTGGCCGCATTGAAGCCGGACCTTCTCTGTCTTGCTGGCTATATGCGGCTTCTATCGGGGCGCTTTATCGCGCCTTATGAAGGACGCATCCTCAACATTCACCCTTCCCTGTTGCCGCTGTTCCCCGGCTTGCACACGCATCAGCGGGCCATCGACGCCGGTGTAAAGCTTGCGGGCTGCACCGTGCATCTGGTGACGGAAGGCATGGATGAAGGCCCCATTCTGGCCCAGGCCGCCGTGCCGGTCATCGAAGGCGACACCGCCGACACGCTGGCCGGACGCGTTTTGAAAGCTGAACACCGGATCTATCCGCTCGTTCTGCGGCAATTTGCAAACGGCCGGAAGGATGTCGATGCGTCTCTTCCCGACGCCATGATTGTGAGCGCCTGACGGCGCTTATGCGCGACAAATTCATCACACCCCAAGTTTTTTGTTAATAAAACTTTAATTTCCCGCAAAAAGCTCTAATTCTTGATTGTAACGGAACTTGCTTCGGCAATCCCCGTTATTGAGACGAGCCCATTCAGACCCGTCTCTTTCAATATGTGTTCAAGAAGAGGACAAGATCATGTCTCTCCGTTTTTCGACTTCCTTCCTGTCCGCAATGGCCGTCATTTCCGGCATTGCTGTCACCGCTCCCGCCATCGCGGCAGACTTCGTAGCTCCTCCCGCTTCGGGTCGCACGCAGCCGCGTTCGGAAGTCGGCACTCTGACCTGCGACATTTCCCCGGCGATCGGTGTGATCATCGGCAGCCAGCAGGATGTTGATTGTGTGTTCCGCCCTGTGCGCGGTCGTGGTCCTTTGGAACACTACACCGGCACCATCACCAAGCTCGGCGTTGACGTCGGCTTCATCAATGGCGGCACTGTTGCCTGGGCCGTCTGGGCTCCGACCGTTCGTCCGGAAGGCGCGCTCAAGGGTCGTTATGTCGGCGCTTCGGCCAATGCAGCCATCGGTATCGGCTTCGGCACGAACATCCTGACCGGCGGTTCGTGGAAGACGATTTCGCTGCAGCCGATTTCGGTTCAGGGCCAGCGCGGCCTCAATGCAGCAGTCGGCGTTTCCCGCCTGCGCCTGAACTACGCCGGTTAATCGTTAGCCTGCTTTATGAAAAAGCCGCGCCGAAGACATTCGGCGCGGCTTTTTAATTGGAATTTGGTGACCTTTAACATGATCCGGTCACCACGCTTCCCCCTCATCCTGAACTTGTCGAAGGACGAAGACAAGCGCTGTGCGTTTTCCCTCGCCCTTCGAGACGCCGTTTTCAACGGCTCCTCAGGATGAGGGAAAAGATTGAGTGGCAGCTTAGACCATTGCTCCTCAGCCCAATTTTCTAATCCAGATCTTGGTGTCATGCACAGCCAGACCGCCATAGGGAGCGGCAGGCTCGGCGCCGATCAGTGTGTTGATCCCCTCACCGCGCTCGAACGACGCATTGGGGAAAATGCCTTCCGACACCACCACGCCGCGTTTTTGACCAGCGCGCAGCACAGCATGCAACACCACTTCGCCGCGATGATTGCCGATCTCGATCCGCTCACCATCGGCAATGCCCAATTCCGCCGCATCATCCGGATGGATCAGCACTTCAGGCCGGATTTCCTTGGCAAGCGAAGTTGGCGTTTCAGCAAAGGTCGAGTTCAGAAAATTATGCGCCGGTGATGTCGCGAGCCGGTACGGATGCTCGGCATCTGCCATCTCGATCACTTCCCAGTAATCCGGGAATTCCGGGATCGACTCGAACGGACCTTGCAGGCCCATGACTTCCGGCGGGCGGTCCGGTGCGGGGCTTCCTGTCCAATCGGGGCGGAAGCGGAATTTGCCATCGGGCCATTTGAAGCCCTTGATGTAATGCGCTTCCTCAAAAGGCGGCTGCTTGTCGATGAAGCGTCGCTCTTTCAGTTCGTCGAAATGCGGCAAATCACTATTGGCGTTCATATTGTCGATCAGCGTGCGCTCATCGACAGAAAAGCCCGGAAGATGACCAACGCCCAGCCGGTTGGCCAGTTCGTTGATGACGAAAATATTCGGTCGCGCCTCAGCATAAGGTTCGATCAGCTTTGGTCCGAGCACGACATGCTGCTGGCCGCCGCCGCGATAAATATCGTCGTGTTCGAGGAATGTGGTGGCAGGCAGCACGACATCGGCCATTTTGGCCGTATCGGTCATGAACTGCTCGTGCACCGTGACAAACAGGTCCTCGCGCGCAAAACCTTTGCGGACGAGACGCTGTTCAGGCGTCACATTCATCGGATTGGTGTTCTGGATCAGCATAGCCATGACGGGCGGGCCGTCATAAAGCGCCTCGCGATCGCCGGTGAGGATGCGTCCGATCTTCGACTGGTCGAGGAAGCGGATGGTCTTGTCCTGCATCGCCCGGCCTTCAATCTCGCGCTTGTCGAATTTGAAGATGTTGGCGTTCGAGTGAAACGCGCCACCGCCTTCATGAAGAAAAGCGCCGGTGACGCAGGCAATCGACGCCGCGGCATGCATGTTCACTGCGCCATTGCGCTGCCGGGTGAAGCCATAGCCGAGGCGGAAATAGGTCCGCTTGGTCTTGCCGACCAGATGCGCAAAGGCTTCGATTTCCTCAACCGTCAGCCCTGTAATCGCCGACGCCCATTCCGGCGTGCGGGAACCGAGATGCGCCTCCAGCCCCTTCGGATCGTCGGTGTAACGTTCCAGATAATCACAGTCGGCAAGGCCATCGCGGAACAGAACATGCATCACCGCACAGGCGAAAGCGCCATCGGTGCCGGGCTTGAGCACGATGCCCATATCGGCCTGCCGCACGGTCGCATTGGCATAGATGTCGATGACGACGATCTTCGCACCGCGCTCTTTACGCGCACGCACGGCGTGGGTCATGACATTGACCTGCGTGGCGGCGGCATTGGTGCCCCAGATCACCACCACATCGGCCTTGCTCATCTCACGCGGGTCGGGGCCGATCAGGCTTCCTGTTCCGGCGAAATAGCCCGTCCAGGCCATATTGGTGCAGAAGCTGTCGAACTGATTGGAGTAGCGCTTGGCAAAGCGAAGACGATTGATGGAATCGCGCTGAACAAGCCCCATCGTGCCCGCATAATAATAGGGCCAGACGCTTTCACTGCCATATTCGGCTTCGGCTTTCAAAAACCGTTCGGCAATCAGATCAAGCGCTGCTTCCCAGGAAGCCTGTTTCCATTCGCCTGCGCCCTTAGCGCCAGAGCGCACCAGCGGGTGCTTCAGACGGTCTGGGTGATGAACGCGTTCGGCATAGCGCGCGACCTTGGCGCAGATCACGCCAGCCGTATAGCTATTGTCCTTCGCGCCACGCACACGACCGATGGTGCGCTCGTCCAGAAGCTCGATATCGAGCGCACAGGTGGACGGGCAGTCATGCGGGCAAGCCGAATGGCCGATCTTGATATTGGATTTGGAAACTTGCTCGTTCATATTTCTTTATTACCGCAAGCGCTCACACGGCGAAATATGTTTTCGACGCAGAATCGTTAAGACAGGCGAAGCGTGATGGCACCCAGAACGATGAGCGCCGCTGCGGCAAAACGCGGTAGCCCCACTTTTTCCTTCAGCACAACCGCAGAAATGATCATGCCGAAAAGAATGGCGGTTTCGCGCAAGGCGGCCACTACGGCTATCGGTGCCATAGTCATTGCCCAGAGCGCAAGCCCGTAGGAGCCGAGAGTCCCGACACCGCCGATCAACGCCGGACGCCAGCGATTGCGCATATAGCTGATGAAACGGTCCGGTTCGCGATAGAGCGCCCAACCGGCAAGCGGCACAGCATTGATGACAAACAACCACAATGTATAGGAAAGTGGCGCACCGGACGCCCGCACGCCAAGACCATCGATGATGGTGTAACCGGCAATAAAGCCAGCATTGGTCAATGCCAGAATGGCCGTGCGGCTGGAGGTGCCCCGATTGCGCCGCCTTGCTTCCAGCGCCATGGCCAGCACACCCGAGCAAATGAACACAATTCCGAGCCAGCTTTTCCAGCCCATGACCTCGCCGACCAGCGGCGCACTGACCAGCGCGACGAGCAAGGGCGGCGTGCCACGCATGATCGGGTAGGCCTCGCTCATATCGCCGGATTTATAGGCCGCCGCCACCAGTGACATATAGAAAGTCTGGGTGACGGTGGACATCAGGATATAGACCCAGCTCACCGAGTTCGGCATCGGCAGAAATGGCACGATGAACAGAGCGATGAAACCGGCAGCGCCGGTTACGCTGGCGGCTGCGAAAAACTTGTCGCCGCTGCTTTTGACGATAGCGTTCCAACTCGCGTGAAGAAACGCGCCAAAGAGGACGATCAGAAGGACGCCACCGGACATTGCAAGCTCGACTCAGGTGAAGATGCGGTTGGTGACCGCTGTATGTCACATTTATGACAGCCAAGGCGAATCGGAAATTCGCATCGCTCTTGCCGAAAACCACAAGCCGTGAAACAAGCGCGATCATGAACTATCGTCACGCCTATCACGCCGGAAATTTCGCGGATGTCGTCAAGCACGTCATCCTCGCCCGTATCATTGATTATCTGAAGCGCAAGGATCAGGCCTTTCGCGTCATCGATACCCATGCGGGCATCGGGCTTTACGACCTGAAAGGTGTGGAAGCGGGCAAGACCGGCGAATGGACGGGCGGCATTCACCGCCTTGTCGATGCGGTCGACAAGGGCCAGATCGAACCGGCAGCGCTGGAACTGCTCGCGCCGTATCTCGATGCAGTGCGCGCGGTAAATGCGGACGGCAAGCTCCGCCATTATCCCGGCTCGCCTTATGTGACGCGACATCTGTTGCGCAAGCAGGACCGTCTGTCGGCGCTGGAACTGCATCCGCAGGACGCGGCCAAACTGGCAAAGCGTTTCGACGGCGATTATCAGGTGCGCGTCATTGAACTCGACGGCTGGCTGGCAATGGGCGCGCATCTGCCGCCCAAGGAAAAGCGCGGCCTCGTGCTGGTCGATCCGCCTTTCGAGATAGAAGGCGAGTTCGACCGTATGGTGGATGGTCTCGCGAAAGCGCACAAGCGCTTCGGCGGCGGCACTTATGCACTCTGGTATCCCGTAAAGGATCGCAAGGAAACCGAGCGTTTCGCCAAACGACTTTATGAAACCGGTATCCCGAAAATCATGCAGATCGAGCTGGCGATTCGCGCGCCATCATCCGAACCGCGCCTTGATGGCACCGGCATGATCGTCGTGAATCCGCCCTATACACTCGAAAGTGAGATGCAAACGCTGCTTCCCACCCTTACGAAACTGCTAGCCGAAGAAAAGGGAAGCAATTTCAGTGTTCGGTGGATACGCGGCGAGACGGATCGCACTTGACCGCTGCGGCCTGCTGAAAGAAACTGCGCGAAGCAAAGCTTCGGCTATCACAGACATAAGCGCGCGCTTCGCGTTCGCATTTTGGGACAGGATAGAGACATGCAACTTACCTCGGGCAAACTGGATCGCTTCGGACGCTTTTCGCGGGCCGCCCTCTTCGCCGCCTCCGTCCTGCCGCTAACCTTTGCAGCCCTGCCCGCCAGCGCTGCGGATTACCTTCAGTCCGCCCCAGCTGTTGTCGACAACACCGTCTGCAACCAGCAGAGCGTGCTGCGCTCGGTGGTCTCGCGTTTCGGCTATCAGGTGCGCCATGTGCCCGAACTGCCGCAGGTTGGCATTTCTGCCATGAGCGATGTGCGCCTGACCCGCTTTGAACCGAAGACAAACCCGGCTGAGATCGAACGCACCTATTGCAAGGCCACCGCCGTATTGAGCGACGGCCAGTATCGTTCGGTCTGGTATCTGATCGAAGAAGGTCAGGGTTTTGCCTCTGTCGGCCGCAACGTGGAATTCTGCGTTGAAGGCTTTGACCGCTGGTATGTCTACGACGCGCCAAGCTGCCGCGTCCTCCGCTGACCTGACCGGAGGTCCCATGCTGCGAAGACTGGCGGCTGTCCCAAGCGCTTTGCTTTCGGTTGCCCTGATGGCAACGACAATCTTGTCGGGTGCAGCCTTCGCTGACGACCGCGACAGCGGCGATGTGCCCGGCGATTTCGACTTCTATGTGCTGTCGCTTTCGTGGTCGCCGAGCTATTGCGCGTCGGAGGGCCGCCGCGCCAACAAGCAGCAGTGCAACACGCAGCGGCCTTTTGGCTTTGTGGCGCACGGTCTGTGGCCGCAGAATGAATGGGGCTATCCGGCCAATTGCCAGCTCGACAATGATCGCAGCCGCGGCGGCTATGTCCCGCGCCAGATCATTTCCAGCCTTTCAGACATCATGCCTGCTGCCGGATTGATCGGGCATGAATGGCGCAAGCACGGAAGCTGTTCCGGCCTGTCGCAGACCGACTATTTCGGCACGCTTCGCAAAGCCTATGATCAGGTCAATATCCCACCGAGCCTGCGCAGTGTGAGCGGCAATCGCCGGGTTGACCCGATGCTCGTCGAAAACGCTTTCATCGCTGCCAATCCGGGCATGAAGGCCAACGGCATTTCCGTCACGTGCCAGCGCAACTATCTTCAGGAAGTGCGCATCTGCATGACGAAGGATCTTCAGTTTCGCGCCTGCCAGGAGGTCAACAACAACTCCTGCCGCAGCCGTTCGGTCATGATGCCGGCAACCCAATAATCTTCATTCTCAGGAATCAAACATGACGCAGATTCTCTATTCACCCGCTTCGCCTTATAGCGCGAAGGTGCGTATGGCCGCGCATTATGCAGGCGTCCCTTTTGAAAGCGTGGTCGTGAACACGTCGGCAGAGCCGGAGAATCTCGTCACCGCCAATCCGCTCGGCAAGATTCCAACCCTCGTCACGGACGACGGCAAGGCAGTTTTCGACAGCCGCGCCATCACGCAATATCTGAACCGCGTTTCCGGCAACAAGCTCTTCCCACGTAATGCGGAAAAGCGCACCGATGCCGAGCGTTATGAAGCCATTGCTGATGGTCTGGCTGACGTTCTCCTCGCACATGTCTACGAACGCCGCATGCGCCCGGAAGAGAAAATCCACCAGCCTTGGCTGGATCTGCAATGGCGCAAGGCAGAGCGCGCGCTCGACCTGCTCAATGAAGCTCCGCCCCGTCTGGCGGGCAAGCTCCATGCGGGCCATATCGCCGTCGCTGCAACGCTTGGCTATCTTGCGCTGCGCTTTGACGGCAAATGGGAGCGCGGACGTCCGAAGCTCAAGCGCTGGGTCAAGCGTTTTCAGGAACTGCATCCGGAACTCACGGCCCTGCTGCCGCAAGGCTGAGTTCATGGCTAAGCCTTCTTTATGAAAACAAGAACGCCCCGGACGGCAGCCGCTATCCGGGGCGTTTGCGTTTTTGGCGATTAGAGCATTTCCAGCAAAAGTGCGTAGCGGTTTTGCGTAGGATAATGCGTAGAAACAAATAGATAGAGCGGTTCCACGATTCCGTTTTAAACGGAACCGCTCTAGTGGTTGCCGTCCAGGGCCTTCAGGATGCGGTAACCGGCCTTGATCCGTTCTTCATTCGGATAGTTGCGGTTTGCAAGCATCACAATGCCGATCTTCTTAGCCGGCACAAAGGCCACATAGGCACCAAAGCCGCCGGTCGAACCGGTCTTATTGAGCAGCATGTCGTCTGACGGCTGCATTGGCGGATCGAGCTTTTCGATTTTGTGCGATTTCATCGCCATGTCGGAGGTGTTGCCACCAAGTAGCGTTTTCAGGCTCAGCGGATAGGTGTACCGCTCCCAGCCGAGGCTCTGTGTCATGTCACCGACCTTGTAGTAGCCGGTATGTGTGGCCGCTACGGCCTTTTGCATCGGCTGATCAAGCGATGCGCTGTCCATATTCAATTGCACAAAACGAATCAAATCCGGTGCGGTGGTTTTGATTCCATAGGCCTGCGCGTCGAATGCACCGGGAGACACGCGGATCGGCTTGTTGGCTTTCGAATAGCCATAAGCGTAATTCTTCATCTGGCTTTCAGGCACATGAATGAATGTGTGCTTCAGGCCAAATGCCGGAATAAGCTTGTTTTCCATCACCTTGTCGAAGGTCTCACCCATGCTTTGGGCTGCAAGATAACCGAACAGACCGATACTCGGATTCGAATAACGTCGTTGTGTTCCCGCCGGATAATCCGGCTTCCAGTTCTTGAAATAGTCGATCATCGTCTGGTGATCGGTGACACTGTCTGGAAACTGCAAGGGCAAACCGCCAGCCGTATAAGTGCCAAGATCAAGCATCGAGACCTTATAGAAGCTGCTGCCCTGCAATTCAGAAGCGTATTTCGTCGCCACGTCGCCTGATTTGAACGCGCCTTCCGCAAGTCCCAATCCGCCAAGCGTGGCGGTAAAGGTCTTGGAGACGGAACCGATCTCGAAGATCGTGTCTTCGGTCACCTTCTGTCCACTTTCTTTCGAGGCGACGCCATAGCTGAAAATGTAGGTCTCACCGCCAGCCGTCACGGCCACGGCCATGCCGGGAATCTTGTGCTCAGCCATGACAGGCTTGATCGTTTCATCGACCAGATGCCTGATTTCTTTCTCGCTCAATGCGCCCGCAGCCTGTGCAGATACACCGGACAACAGGCTGGCGACGGTGACCATGCTCAAAGCGGAAACGGTAATTTTTCTCATGACTTATACGCCATCCTCATCGTGAAGCGATTTTTCCACTGCTCTGGGGGCATGCGGTGGAAATCATTGTTTTCTCATGTGAAATAACGCGCGTTAGCCCTGATGCGGGTGAATTGAAATCAAAACCCGTCTATCCGGCACTCTCGATATAAGCGAGCTATACGTCCGAAACAAACGACGTTATCTTGGCTCTGACATTAGAAAAATTTGGGTATAGCGATGGTCCGGCCTCATCTTCCGCTCAATGCACTACGCGCCTTCGAAGCTTCCGCTCGCCATTTGAGTTTCACCAAGGCGGCAATCGAATTGTGCGTGACACAGGCCGCCGTCAGCCATCAGGTGAAAAGCCTTGAGCATCGCCTCAATGTCACCCTGTTCGAGCGCCTGCCGCGTGGATTGTTGCTGACCCATGAAGGGGAAACGCTGCTGCCCACCTTGCGCGAGGCCTTTGACAATATCGCCGGGACACTGGAACGTTTCGAGGGCGGACATTACCGCGAGGTTCTGCGCGTCGGCGTTGTGGGAACGCTGGCGGTCGGCTGGCTCATCCCTCGCCTGCGCGATTTTCAGACCACGCATCCATTCATCGATTTGCGGCTTTCAACCAACAATAATCGCGTCGACATCGCGGCTGAAGGACTGGATTTTGCGATTCGATTTGGGTCCGGCGCCTGGCATGGCGTCGATGCGATCCGGCTGCTGGAAGCGCCGCTTTCGCCCTTGTGCATTTCAGACATAGCAAACCAGCTGAAAACACCATCGGATCTGACACGACAAACGCTGCTCAGATCTTACCGGGCTGATGAATGGTCGCAATGGTTTGCTGCTGCAGGCGTCACTGGAGACATGCCGCTGCCGAAAAGCATCATGTTCGATTCATCGCTGGCGATGATGGAGGCCGCGATACAGGGCGCGGGCATAGCACTTGCACCGCCGTCAATGTTTACCCGGCAGCTTCATGCTGAAACAATTGTTCAGCCCTTCCAGCAAACAGTGACGATGGGCAGCTATTGGCTGGCGAGGCTTCAATCTCGCCCGGAAACAAACGCCATGGCCTCCTTCCGCAAATGGCTGGTCGATATGGCACGGCAGGAAGGTTATTGACCGGACGAGCTTTCGGCAAAGAGCACTTTAGACAACAAAAAACCGGGCAGTTGCCTGCCCGGTTTTCCGTGTTCAATTATCAGATAATTAGAACTTGTAGCCAACGCCGACGCGGATGTCGTGGGTGTCGAGCTTGTTGCTGACGGAAGCGCCGCCAAGGTCGTAGTCCTTGTTACCGAACTGGGTGTAGCGATATTCGACGCGGCCCAGGATGTTTTCGGTCAGCTTGGCTTCCATACCGGCACCAGCAGTCCAACCAACGCGGAACTTGCTTTCGTCGTCGCCATTGCCGCTGAGCTTAACCTGCGAACCGGCAACACCACCGGTGATGTAAGGCATGATCGGGTTCAGGTCGTAGCCGAGACGTGCACGCAGCGAGCCTTCGAAGCCCTGCTTAACTTCCAGACCGTCCTTGGACTTCTTGGCCCAGGAGTAACCGGCGTCACCTTCAACACCGTATACGAACTGGTCCTGCTGGAAGTTCCAGCCAGCGTATGCGCCAGCCTTCCAGTCGTCAGGCTTTACGGTGCCAACAGCGTCGGTCTTGGCCTTGTTCCAGCCGTAGCCGAGGTACAGACCGGTGTAGCCGCCAGCCCAGGTGTTCTGAGGAGCCATTTCGACCGGAGCCGGAACAGGAGGCTGTTCCTGAATGGCGTCAGCAGCAAAGGCAGTCGCAGAGAACGGCAGCAGCGCAGCCGAGGCGATTACGAGAGACTTAAGAGTGCGCATAGCATTCTCCTTACACAAATTACGTTTGACACGGTCCCTTATCGGGCGGGCAGCATGTTGGGAGTTGAAACCGCCCATGCCGTGCTGATGGGGAGGAGGTATCGTCGGTAATTGCGGCACGAAATGCCCGCTTCTGTGAAGAAAACCTGACGAGAAAATGGCAAAAATGCGATGTTGCATTCTCGCAACGCCAACCTTTTGTGACTATATAAGCGGGTGCGGATTGTTGCGGGGCAATCAACTCGCACCCTCGCCACGAGAAGCACCTGAAATTGCTACTATTTTGTCAGCAGCCGACCCGCTTGGCGCTATTAATGGATGCAATTTCATGAGCAAAATGGCATGAAAATCACGAGAGAATCTCGATAAGAAAGTGTTTACCGTGTTGAACGATCAGGAAGTCAGCCCGCTTGCAAAATGTCCGGTTCTTGTGACGGGCGGCGCGCGGCGCATCGGAAAGGCGATTGTCGAAGACCTCGCTGCCCATGGCTTTCCTGTAGCGATCCACTGCAATCGGTCGGTTGACGAAGGACAGACTCTGGCCGACGCCATTCTTGCTGGCGGCGGCAACGCCTGTGTCGTTCAGGCTGACCTCGCATCCGAACAGGATGTGCGCGGTCTTATTGCGAAAGCCGAGCGCCAGCTTGGGCCGATCCGCCTGCTCATCAACAATGCGTCCTTGTTTGAGGATGATCGGGTTGGTGATCTCGACATGGCGTTGTGGGACAGGCATTTCGCGATTCATCTCAAAGCGCCGGTCATTCTTTCGGAAGCCATGGCCAAGGCCTTACCTGAAACAACCGATGGGTTGATCGTCAATGTGATCGACCAGCGCGTCTGGAAGCTCAATCCGAACTTCTTCTCTTATACGCTGTCCAAGACAGCGCTTTGGAATGCGACCCGCACGCTTGCGCAGGCACTGGCGCCGCGCATTCGCGTGAATGCGATTGCACCGGGGCCGACCCTGCCAAGCGAACGGCAGCGCCCAGGCGATTTTGAACGGCAAGTCAGCAAGGTGGCCTTGCAGCGTGCGCCAGAATTGCCGGAATTTGGTCGTACAGTGCGTTACTTCTGGGAGAATCGTTCCATTACCGGCCAGATGATTGCGCTCGATGGCGGGCAGCATCTGGCATGGGAAACCCCCGACATCGCAGGAATCACGGAATGAGCGGCAACCGCAAAAACCATGACGATACCAGTACGAACTTGCCGTCCGACGACGAGCAGGACGTGGCCGGTATTATCATTGGCGATGCGGAAGCCGACGATGATGAAGACAGCGACGACACGGGTTCCGAAATTGTTGCTGCGCCTTCCATGGCCGACCAGATCCAGTGGGATTCGTCGGACGGGCTGCCGGATACGGCAGGTCTTAGCGGCCAGGATATCATCAACGCCTTCGTCAAACGCCTGCCGAACAATCCCGGCGTCTATCGCATGTTCAACAGCGATGGCGACGTTCTTTATGTCGGCAAGGCGCGGAATCTCAAAAAGCGCGTTTCCAATTATGCACGCGGCATAGCCCATTCGAATCGCATCGTGCGGATGATCCGCGAGACTGCGATGATGGAATTCGTCGTGACGCGCACGGAAACCGAAGCGCTGCTGCTCGAAGCGAATCTGATCAAAAGATTGCGCCCGCGCTTCAACGTGCTGATGCGCGACGACAAGTCGTTTCCCTATATTCTTCTGACCGGCGACCATCGTGCGCCCGGCATTTTCAAGCATCGCGGTGCACGCTCGCGCAAGGGCGATTATTTCGGCCCCTTCGCCTCGGCGGGCGCGGTGGGACGCACGATCAACGCGCTGCAACGCGCCTTCCTGTTGCGCACCTGTACGGATTCGGTGTTCGAAAGCCGCACCCGCCCTTGTTTGCTGTTTCAGATCAAGCGCTGCTCCGGTCCCTGCACGCACGAAATCAGCGATGCGGATTATGGAGAGCTGGTCTCCGAGGCCAAAGCATTCCTGTCCGGCAAGAGCCAGTCGGTGAAAGACCATCTGGCCACCGCCATGCAGGCGGCGTCTGCCGATCTCGATTTCGAACATGCTGCGGTCTATCGCGATCGTCTGGCAGCACTTTCGCATGTCCAGTCGCATCAAGGCATCAATCCGCAGACAGTC
Source organism: Ochrobactrum sp. P6BSIII (assembly GCF_014138065.1). Classification (NCBI taxonomy): domain Bacteria; kingdom Pseudomonadati; phylum Pseudomonadota; class Alphaproteobacteria; order Hyphomicrobiales; family Brucellaceae; genus Ochrobactrum; species Ochrobactrum sp. P6BSIII. Next base: position 24,373 of record NZ_JACGXB010000012.1, read on the forward strand.
GAAGAAGCCGATGTTTTCGCCATCCATCAGGAAGGCGGCATGACCTGTATTCAGGTCTTCTTCTTCCGCACCGGCCAAAACTGGGGCAACCGCGCTTATTATCCGAAGGCCGACAGCTCGCTTGGACCGGCGGAAGTTCTGGGCGCATTCCTGTCGCAGTTCTACGACGACAAGCCCTGCCCGCGCCTTGTGCTTTTGTCCGAGGCCGTGGAAGAACAAGCGCTAATCGCCGAGGCGCTTTCCACCCGCGCCGGTCATAAGGTGCAGGTCAATGTGCCCCAACGCGGCGAGAAAAAAGATCTTGTCGATCACGCGCTGACCAATGCGCGTGAAGCACTGGGCCGCAGGCTCGCCGAAACCTCATCACAGGCGCGTCTGTTGCAAGGCATGGCGGAGACATTCGGTCTTGCACGCACACCGCGCCGCATCGAGGTCTACGATAACTCGCATATTATGGGCACGAACGCTGTCGGCGGCATGATCGTCGCCGGACCGGAAGGCTTCGTCAAAAACCAGTATCGCAAGTTCAATATCCGCTCGACCGATATCACGCCGGGCGACGATTTTGGTATGATGCGCGAAGTGATCGAGCGTCGCTTCTCAAGACTGGTGAAGGAGCACGGCGCGCCGGATGAAGCGCCCGATCCGGAAAACCTTGAAACCTCTGAAGTGCCTGAAGTGAATGACAGTTTCCCGGCCTGGCCCGATGTGATTCTCATTGATGGTGGACAGGGGCAAGTGGGGGCTGCGCGTCAGATTCTCAATGAGATGGGTATCGCCAATCTCGTCAATGCAATCGGCATCGCCAAGGGCGTGGACCGTGAAGCGGGACGCGAGCGGTTTTTTGTGGAGGGCAAGCAGCCTTTCACCCTGCCCCCGCGCGATCCTGTTCTTTATTTCATCCAGCGGATGCGCGATGAAGCGCACCGCTTTGCCATCGGCACGCACCGCGCGCGGCGCAAGAAGGAGATGGTCAAGAACCCGCTCGATGAAATTGCGGGAATCGGTCCGTCGCGCAAACGCGCTTTGCTCCATCATTTCGGAACGGCAAAAGCGGTTTCGCGTGCAGCTATGGAGGACCTGATGCAGATCGACGGCATATCGGAGGCAATGGCACGCACCATTCACGATCATTTTCGTGACCGGTGACGCAATTTTGATGCGCTTTTGCGCGCCAGCGTCATAAGGTCCGAGCAGAACACCTGCACAAGTGTTGATTTTATTGATCATCCCTGTTGATGTGCACAAAATAACGGTTACGGCGGAACAATGCAGAACAAACATACCCTCTCCTTGCCCAACATTCTCACTTACGGACGGATTGTCGCCGTGCCGCTTGTGGTGTTGTGCTTCTTTGTGGAGGGGCGTCTCGAATCCAGCGACTTCGCCCGCTGGACCGCTCTTGGCCTGTTTATCGTCGCCAGCATCACCGATTTCTTCGACGGCTATCTTGCGCGTATCTGGAAGCAGACCTCGACGATCGGGCGCATGCTTGACCCGATCGCAGACAAGCTTCTCGTATCTGCCATTCTGCTGCTTCTGGCTGCCGATGGCACTATTGCCGGTTGGACCCTGTGGGCGGCAATCATCATTCTGTGCCGCGAAATTCTGGTTTCGGGCCTGCGTGAATATCTCGCGGAACTCAAAGTCAGCGTGCCCGTCTCACGTCTTGCGAAGTGGAAGACCACAGCGCAGATGGTTGCGCTGGCCTTTTTGCTGGCCGGCCCTGCCGGTGATAAAATCATGCCCTATGTAACGGAACTGGGCATTGTCCTGCTCTGGATCTCGGCGATCCTCACGCTCTATACGGGCTGGGATTACTTCAAGGCAGGCCTCAAGCACGTGATGGATTAAGCTCGTGAGCGTCAAAGTCGTCTATTTCGCCTGGGTGCGGGAGAAAATCGGCAAGGGTGAAGACCTCATCGTCCTACCCGCCCCGAAAGTGACGGTCGGCGAACTCATTAGCCAGCTGAAAACCCGTGGCGAAGAATATGAAGCCGCTTTCGAGCATGGCGACGTTATCCGCGCGGCAATCAATCAGGAACATGCCGAACATAATGAATTCATCCAGGACGGGGACGAGGTCGCTCTTTTCCCGCCCATGACGGGTGGCTGAGATGGGCGGGCAGCCGATTTGCCCGCTGTTCGTCAGCGTTCGCGAAGATGATTTCGACGCGACGGCGGAAGTGGAAAAACTTCGTGGCGGACGCAAGGATATCGGCGCCATAGTCACCTTCTCCGGGCTTTGCCGGGATGAAAATGGGCGCCTTTCCGCGCTAGAACTCGAACATTATCCCGGAATGGCGGAAGCCGAGATCAGGCGCATTGCCGAACAGGCGATGGCGCGCTGGCCGCTTCTGGGCATATCCGTCATCCACCGTTACGGGCTGATCAGGCCCGGCGACAATATCGTGCTCGTTGCGACCGCATCGGCGCACCGTCTTGCCGCTTTTGAGGCAGCCTCTTTTCTGATGGATTTCATGAAGACCGGTGCGCCGTTCTGGAAGCGCGAACATCTCACTGACGGCGCCCCCGATGGCTGGGTCGCGGCCAAGGATGACGACGACTTAAGTCGAAAGCGATGGGACAAATCGCAAAATACTTGATCCGTCCGATCAGCGCCTTGATCTATTTGCAGAAAACTCTGTTTCTCTTTAAGCAAGAATTAACTATTTAAACCCCTAAAATACAGTGTAATTTGGGTGGCACTTACTTGTGCTGCCACAATTTTCACATGAAGATTTCATTATTGTCTGCGGATTGAATCAAGCTCCTGTCGGACGCGGAACGCGGACGGAGCGACGGGCACGGCAACACTGCCACAATAGGGCAATATTCCTGGTTGTGCAGGAATGAGGTTTCGGACTTTAAGAATGCGAAAACTACTGAAGAGCACTCTTTCAATTGCCACGGCACTCGTGGTCGGCCTTGGCGCGCTTGGTGGCGCAGCCTTGTTCCTGACCACGTCCATGCCGACGAGCAGCATTGCCGCTGAAAAAACAGTCAGTGGCAAGGTCATGTATCGCGAACGCATCGCTCTGCCGCCGGAAGCCAAGCTGACGGTACAGCTTGCAGATATCTCGCTTGCCGATGCGCCGTCCCAGACGATTGCCGAAACCCGCATCGAATCCGCACAAGGATCGCCGATCCCCTTCGCGATCAATTTTGACACAGACAAGATTCAGCCGGGCCATACCTATGCCCTGCAGGCCCGCATCACTGCTGGCGATACACTCTGGTTCGTCAACGACCAGAATTACACCATCGATCCCACCAATCCCGGCACTCCGATTGAAATGCGCGTCGTCATGGTGCGCAAGAGTGCAGACGAGACCGTATCCATCGGCATTGAAGGCAAGGACTGGCTGGCGGAAGACATTCAGGGCGGCGGCGTCATTGACAATGCCCAGACCACACTGACGGTTACCCCCGACGGCTCTGTCAGTGGTTCCGGCGGCTGCAATCGCTATTTCAGTAAAGCGACGGTGACGGGCGAAACGATTTCCTTTGCCGATGTCGGTTCGACCTACATGCAATGCCCGCCAGCACTCATGAATCAGGAACGTAAATTTCTCGATACATTGACGAAAACGCGGTCCTACAAGATCGATACCGTGGGTAAACTCGTCCTTCTTGATCAGGACGGCAAAGAGATCGCGACACTGGCGCAGAATCTCTGATTTAATTTACGAGAAGATACAAAAAAGCCGGGCGCGAGCCCGGCTTTTTTCATGCATGCGGATCGGATTAGCCGACGATTTCGGTGCCCGAGAACCAGTAAGCGATTTCTTCGGCAGCGGTTTCCGGTGCGTCCGAACCGTGAACCGAGTTTTCGCCGATCGACAGAGCGAATTCCTTGCGGATCGTACCAGCGTCTGCATTTGCAGGGTTGGTTGCGCCCATGACTTCGCGGTTCTTGGCGATTGCGTTTTCACCTTCGAGAACCTGAACGATCGTCGGGCCCGAAGACATGAATTCGGTCAGTTCGCCGAAGAAAGGACGGTCCTTGTGAACAGCGTAGAAGCCCTGTGCTTCACGCAGGCTCATCCAGACGCGCTTCGAAGCGACAACACGCAGACCAGCTTCTTCAAGCTTGGCGGTGATTGCGCCGGTCAGGTTGCGGCGGGTCGCGTCGGGCTTGATCATGGAGAAGGTACGTTCGATTGCCATTATGACACCTTGTTTGCTGGGAAATTTTAGAAAAGTGAGGCTCTATACCGTCGATAGGCTTAATTGCCAAGAGGCCGCGCCGTTTCGAGCATAATCTTATCGATCCTCGTCTCACTCCAGTCGGATTATGCTTTAGAGCACATCCGGTATCGCCTAGCAGCTTGAGACGGCAGAAATTTGAAGGCATAGATAATGCCATTCTGATTCAGGCTGTCGGGTAGCGGGGAATTGTATGGAACAGCATTTTCAAATGTTTGCGTGGTATAATCGCTGGGCCAATGAACTGCTCTATGCCGCCGCCGCCGATCTGAGCGACGAGGAATACCGGCTCGATCTCGGCCTGTTTTTCGGCTCGATCCATCGCACGCTCAACCATCTTCTGGTTACAGACCGCATCTGGATGAAGCGGTTTACCGGCGAAGGCGACCATCCAAAGCAGCTCGACGCTATCATCACCGACAATTTCATCACGCTGCGCGATCTGCGCCACGCAGAGGATGAACGCATCTGTCGCTATACCGACGGATTAAACGCCGACAAGCTTGCGGGGCGCTTTACCTATACAACCGTCTCGGACATGCGCACGATGAGCCAACGGCTTGCACCGTCGCTGGCGCATCTGTTTAATCACCAGACCCACCATCGCGGCCAGATCCACGCAGCCTTGACGCGGCTCGGCACAGACGCCCCTTCGCTCGACCTTTCGCAATTCCAGCGCACGGAAGGCGGCCGTCGCTTCGCCTGATTGATGTTGATACTTGCGGAAATGCGCAGAGCCGTGCAAAAGCCAGTCCATGCTTATTCTCGATGACATTTCCGTCCGCATCGCCGGACGCCTTCTGATCGATCATGCCAGCGTGACGCTGCCTGCCGGATCGAAGACCGGTTTCGTCGGTCGCAACGGCACGGGAAAGTCCACCCTGTTCCGGGTCATCACCGGTGATCTCGCGCCTGAAACGGGCAGCGTGTCGGTGCCGAAGAACACCCGCATCGGTCAGGTGGCACAGGAAGCGCCCGGCACGGAAGAACCGCTGATCGAAATCGTCATGAAAGCGGACAAGGAGCGCGCGGCGCTTCTCGACGAAGCCGAAACGGCGACCGACCCGCATCGCATTGCGGAAATCCACACGCGGCTTGCCGATATTGACGCCCATTCGGCGGAAGCGCGCGCAGGCGCGATCCTGTCTGGTCTCGGTTTCAATGCCGAAGCGCAACGGCGTCCGGCCTCCGCCTTCTCCGGCGGCTGGCGCATGCGCGTAGCGCTCGCTGCGGTTCTGTTTTCCGAACCGGACCTGCTGCTGCTCGACGAACCGACCAACTATCTCGATCTTGAAGGCGTGCTGTGGCTGGTCGACTATGTGAAGCGTTATCCGCACACCGTCATCATCATCAGCCATGATCGCGACCTGCTGAATTCGGCCACATCGTCGATCATGCATCTCGACCAGAAGAAAATCAGCTTCTGGCGCGGCAATTATGATCAGTTCGAGCGTCAGCGGCACGAAATGCTGGAATTGCAGCAGAAGGCGCATGCCAAGCAGGAAGCGCACCGCAAGCATATGGAATCCTTTGTCGAGCGGTTCCGTGCCAAGGCCACCAAAGCCCGGCAGGCGCAATCCCGCCTCAAGGCATTGCAGAAGCTGAAACCCATCGAGCTTTATGTCGACAGCCATGTGCAGCCCTTCAGTTTTCCGGATGCGGAAAAGAAGGCCGCCTCGCCCATCATTGCGCTGGACCACGCCGATGTCGGCTATGTGCCGGGCGAGCCGGTGCTGCGCAATGTGACACTGCGCATCGACAATGATGACCGCATCGCGCTGCTCGGTTCAAACGGCAATGGTAAGTCCACACTGGCCAAGCTGATTGCGGGACGGTTGAAGCCAGAAAACGGCACGCTGACCATCTCGCCCAATCTGAAAGTGGCCTTTTTCGCACAGCACCAGATGGACGATCTGGTGCCGGAAGACAACGCCATCGAGCATGTGCGCAAGCTGATGCCGACCGAGCCGGAAGCGAAAGTTCGCTCTCGCGTGGCGCGGATGGGGCTTTCGACGGAAAAGATGCTGACGCCTGCAAAGGACCTTTCCGGCGGTGAGAAAGCGCGTCTGCTGATGGGGCTTGCGACCTTCCACGGCCCGAACCTTCTGATCCTCGACGAACCGACCAACCATCTCGATATCGATAGTCGTGAAGAACTGGTCCACGCGCTCAACGCCTTCAACGGCGCTGTCATCCTGATCGCGCACGACCGCCATCTGATCGAAGCCACCATGGAGCGGCTTTGGCTGGTGCGCGAAGGCGGTGTGAAGGCGTTTGAAGGCGATCTCGATGAATATCGCCAGATCGTTCTGGCCGACGCCAAGGGCGAACCGGCTTCCGAACGCGACGAAGGCCCGAAGGTCAATAAAGCGGAGCAGCGCAAGCTTGCCGCGCAGAAGCGCGAAGCCATGGCGCCTTTGCAGAAAAAGATCAAGGAAACCGAGAGCTTGATGCAGAAACTGCAGAAACAGATTCAAGCTTTCGCCAATCAGCTGGAAGACCCGGCGCTTTATGAGAAAGAGCCTCAGAAAGCCATTCGCATCAACAAGGATATGAGTGATGCGAAATCCGCACTCGCGAGTGCGGAAGAAAAATGGCTGGAGCTTTCATCGGAATATGAAGAGGCGATGGCGGATTAACGCACATCCCGAAAAGTGTGAAACGGTTTTCGGAAAAGATGAGCGTCAAACAGAGAATTAGAGCGCCGATCTGATGCAATCAGATCGAAACGCGCTCTAAACCCGCCATCACTCAACCGAGAAACCCAAGAGCGAACACAATCGCCAGCAGCACCCATCCGACGATGCGTGCCCAGACTGGCAATGGCCTTGGCGCGAACCGAACCACCAGAACCGCGAAAATAATGGTCAGGATCGGGAACCCGAAATAGATTGCGGCGTAACCGCTCGATCCTTCAAAAGACGAACCGAAAACGCCCAGCCGCTCAAGCGGAAACAAGGCGATAAATGCCAGCACAGCCGACAGAAGAAGCAGAAGCAAGCGGTCTGTAACGGTGCGAACGAACTGCATGGCTCAGCTCTGTCGGCGCAGTCGGGTGCGCATCAGGCCGTAAACGCCCAGCACGCCCAGAACCAGACCGATGGTCGTAAAGGTTTCATCCGGCGTTTCCGCCCCACGGCGCAGAACCAGATCGGCCTTCGATATCTGCAGGCCGTCCGTATTGCCCTGCACGAGACGAAACGCATATTGGCCCGGAATGACCGGATCGATATCGCCTGCACTCTGGCGCAGCGGCGTTCCATCCTGCGGGCGATCCGTATTGATCGAGCTGCTGTTGGACACGAAATCGAGCCCCTGCGACAGAACCGGCTGGCCATCGCGGCTGACGGCAAGCGTCAGCGCGGACCGACGTTCCGCCGGGACATAGCCGGGCAAAGGCGTGGCATCAATGAAAACGCGCACCGGCGCATCGCCAGCCTCAAGTCGCACTTGCTGCACCTTGAAGCCGCTCTGGCGATTTTCCAGCATCGTCCAGCGGCCGATCTCGCTGCCGGTGAAATGGCGCATATACCAGGGATAGCCCAGACCGAGCCCGACGCCCGCCACGATCATCGCAACAAAAACCGGACGCATCAGGCTTTCCGCTCCCAGCGGCGATCAGGCGTCTGCTGCCAGTAAGTCAAATCGTGATTCTCCGCCTTGAAGGCTTTCCATTGTCCGCGTGCAATATCGAGCTGGTCCTGATCGTGACCGTCGAACATGACCACAAGCCGTTCATAATTGCCGACCTGCTCCAGCCCCGCGCCTTCCACCAGAAAGCGGACAGTTGCGCCATTGGCATTGTTTTCGGTCGTCGTCAGCAGGACAGGCTGCTGGTCCGGGTGTGGTTCCGCATCGGTGCCGTGGGCAACGAAGGACGTGTCGGAAAAGGTCCACAACAGATTATCCAGCGCATCGCGTCTCTCTTCGCTGACGGTCTGCACCGTCACGCGCCAGCCGCGCCCAAGCGACCGCTCGACGAGACCCGGCAGGGCTTCGTCGAGTGTCGATTCCGTCAGATGGTAGAACAGGATTTCCGCCATGCACGTCCCAGAACTGTTTGGGAAGCGGGGCGGAGAAAATGATTCACATTTCCGCCCCATCTTCTTGTTTCCAAAAGAGTTTAGCTCTCGAAATGATCGCGGACAAGGCGGTCGAGCAAACGCACGCCATAGCCGGACGCCCAGGTCTGGCTATATTCGTTTGCGGGTGATCCCATTGCCGTGCCTGCCACGTCGAGATGCGCCCAAGGCGTTTCGCCCACGAAGCGCTTCAAAAACTGCGCAGCAGTGATCGAGCCCCCGTAACGACCGGCACTGTTCTTCATATCGGCGAATTTCGAATCGATCATCTTGTCGTATTCGGCGCCAAGTGGCAGACGCCACAGCTTCTCGCCCGTTGCCTGACCGGCATCGTAAAGCTGGTCTGCCAGCTCATCATCGTTCGAGAACAGGCCTGCATGATACTGGCCAAGCGCCACCATGACCGCGCCGGTCAGCGTAGCCAGATTGATAATGAAACGCGGCTTGAAGCGATCATTGGTGTAATGCAGCGCATCGGCCAGAACCAGACGGCCCTCGGCATCGGTGTTGATAACCTCGATGGTCTGGCCAGACATAGTCGTGACGATGTCTCCCGGGCGCTGTGCATTGCCATCGGGCATGTTTTCCACAAGGCCGATCACGCCAATCGCATTGACCTTGGCCTTGCGTCCGGCAAGCGCACGCATCAGGCCCGTCACGGCAGCAGCGCCGCCCATGTCGCCCTTCATGTCTTCCATGCCGCCAGCCGGCTTGATGGAAATGCCGCCCGTGTCGAACACGACGCCCTTGCCGACAAAGGCGACCGGCTTTTCTTTGCCCTTTGCACCCTGCCATTCCATGATGACGAGACGTGGCGGACGCACCGAACCCTGCGCAACACCGAGAAGCGCGCCCATGCCGAGCTTCTTCATTTCCTTTTCGCCGAGGATCTCGATTTTAACACCGAGCTTCTCAAGCTTTTCCGCTTCTTCGGCAAATTCCACTGGTCCCAGCACATTGGCCGGTTCATTGACCAGATTGCGTGCCTGAATGACGCCCTCTGAGATGGCTTCCGCTACTTCGAAGGCCTTCTTCGCGCTGTGCGTATCAGCAACATTGATGGTGATCTTCGCAGCGTGTTTCGGTTCTGCGTTTTCCTCGTTCTTGCGCGTCTTGTAACGGTCGAACTTGTAGGAGCGCAGGATCATGCCCAGCGCGACGTCAGCCGCTTCATCACCGGCAATCGTCGTTTCCGGCAGGGCCAGCGTGACCGTCGCGCGTTCTGATTTGCCGATTCGCGAAAATGCCGCGCCGCCGATCTTCAGCCAGTCGTCATTTCCAAGCTTGCCGGGCTCGCCGACGCCGACCAGAACGATCTTGTCGATGCCGCCAGCCGTCGTTTCGATTGCTTCAGCGGTTTTGCCCAATGCGCCGGTGAAATCGGAGATTTCGAGGATGCGCGCAATCTTTTCCGCTCCGCCGACGGCCTTTGCCGCTTCTTCAGCGAAGCCTCCGCCTTTGGCAACCAGAACGATGGCTACGCCTTTTTCCGGTGCTTCAAACTCGCCGAAAGAAATCGAAGGACGTTTAGACATGATAACTCCAAACCGATGGCCCATTGATAAATGACACGATTGTGTCGCGACTTTTCCCCACTCATGTGAGACGAATATGGCGAAACAGCAAGGGTGCAAGCCCTTCCTTATCAGTTTTGCGTTAACTTGGGCGAACCGTCATCAAATGCAATCGATATCCTGGTCACACCTCGGTCTTTTCATTCAGCAGTTGCGCAGAAACATGTTGCCTCAGGCAGTTCAATCCTTTTAACAGACGGGAGCTAGCGCCAGCGCTTCGCTTTTAGTAATCTGTTAACTGCGTTTATTCGGGCAATCTTAGCCAAGCGGCATTAGATTAAGTTCATTATTGGGAGTGCCGTTCCATAATTGTGAACGGGCTCCTTCAACGGAACCGGGATGTAGACTCCACCTATGCGATTGATAGAGTTGTACATCCTGCGCCGCGTGGCGATCATGTTCCTCGCTGTGCTGGGCGCAGCGGTGGGCATTACGTGGACGGTGCAGGTGCTTCAGCGCATCGACTTTCTGACAACCAGCGGCCAGACTTTTCAGACGATCATTCAGTTCAGTTCGCTTTTGATCCCGTCTGCCATTCCGCTGGTGATGCCCTTTGCGCTGATCATCGCCATCACGCAGACACTTTCGACGATGAACCAGGATTCCGAGCTTGTCGTCATCAATGCATCCGGTGCGCCCCGCAGTGCGGTGATGCGCCCGATCCTGATGCTGGCCGCCGTTATTTCCATCGTTTCGTTTCTGGTCGCCAATTATGTCGATCCCTATGCGCGCATGAACATGCGCGCCATGATCGCCAATGCCAGCGCAGACCTCGTCAATCTGATCGTGCAGGAAGGCAGCTTCCGCAAGCTTGCCGATAATCTCTATATTCAGGTGGCTGAGCGCCGTGCCGATGGCAGCATCGGCGGTCTTTTCATCGCCGATTCCCGCGATCCGTCGCTTGATCTCATCTACTACGCAGCCGATGGCGGCATCGCCACGACGGATACCGGCGCCAATATGCTTCTGATGCAGAATGGTGAAGTGCAGCGCCGCAGCGTTTCCGATGGCACGGTTTCGATCATCAAATTCGATTCCTACGCATTCGATCTCAGCCAGTTTGCGTCCGCTGGCGACGATTTCGTGATCTATGCGAAAGACCGTCCGCTGTCTTATCTGCTCAATCCAGATCCAAACGATCCGATCCTGCAAACGCGCCCGCTCCGTTACAAGGCGGAGTTGCATCGTCGTTTGACACAATGGCTCTATCCGGTGGTCTTCGCCATGATCGCGCTGGCTTTTGCTGGCGATTCCCGTTCGCATCGTGAAGCGCGCGTTTCTGCATCCTTTTCGGCCATCAGTACTGCTTTGCTCGTCTATTGGGCCGGGTATTTCGCCTCCGACCGCGCCGACAAGGAAGAAGCCTATATACTCGTCATGTATCTGGTGCCCATCGCCGTCATGCTCGTAACCGGCTTTGCGCTGGCGACCGGGCGCAGCATCGGGCTGCCCAGCAAGTGGAACGACCGGATTCTCGACAATTTCGATCGCCTCAAGCAGATCATTTCCGATCTTTATGATCGCGTGATGGGCCGCTTCCGCGGCAATGCGGGAGGTCAGGCATGATCGGCTGGACACTTGGTCGCTACTTCTTCACGCGTTACGTGCAGATCACCTTCTATTTTCTGCTGGGCATTTTCGCGCTTTCGATGCTTCTCGACTTTACCGAGAACGCCAGCAAACTTTCAAATCTGCCTGATTACACGGTTTGGGCAGCGCTTGGCATTTCGGCCATGCGCGTGCCGTTCATCATGCAGCAGATGATTCCTTTCGTGGCGCTGTTCTCGGCCATGGCGACACTGATTTCGCTGAACCGCAAATATGAGCTGGTCGTTGCGCGTTCAGTCGGCGTTTCAGCCTGGCAGTTTCTGCTGCCAGCCTGCCTCGGCGCGCTGCTATTCGGTGTCGCAACGATTTTCGTGCTCAATCCGCTCGCCGCTTATGGTTTCTCCAAGGCTGAAGAAATCGCGGCAACGTGGAAAAACGGCAAGACTACCGACGTTTCGGCACTGCGCGATCCCTGGCTTCGCCAGAAGACCGATGAAGGTGAAACCATCATTGGCGCAAAGAGCATTCTGGATCAGGGCGCGACGCTGGCCGACGCGACTTTCATCCAGTTCGACAGCCAAAAGAATATCAGCGTGCGCTACGACGCCCGCACCGCACAGCTGATGGATGGTCATTGGCAGCTCAACGACGTGACGCGATTCGCGCGCGGCGAAGAGCCCAAGAAAATGGCCAGCTTTGCTATCCCTACGCAGCTGCGTCCGGAATATGTCGAAGAGAAGCTCGCTTCTCCCGATACGATTCCCTTCACTGAATTACGACACAAGATCGAAGTTGCGCGTTCATTCGGCTATTCGGCAAACGCATTTGACATGCAATACCAATCACTTCTGGCATTGCCTGCGCTGCTGATGGCGATGACTCTCATTGCTGCAACAGTGTCCCTGAAATTTGTGCGCTTCGGTCAGTCCGGTGCGATGATTCTGGGTGGCGTTGTTGCTGGCTTCATGCTTTATGTCGTTTCGGTACTGGTCAAAGCATTCGGCAATGCGGGATTCGTTCCGCCGTTTGTAGCTGCCTGGGTTCCTGTGATTATTGCGACATTCTTTGGTGTCTCCTTTTTGTTGCATAAGGAGGATGGTTAGTGGGTTTGAGTAACACCCGCATGGTATTGCCCCATCTGCTCTCACGCTTCTCGCGTGGGACGGCGTTGGCGTGCGTCCTTGCTTTGCCTTTCATTTCTGTCGCAGTCATGCCCTCGCCCGCTTTGGCGCAGGAGGCACTCGGAGCCAATTACAAGAGCGATCCGAATGCCCGGATGCTTCTGCAAGCCGATGAGCTTGTCTATGATCGCGATGTGAACACCGTAACCGCTCAAGGTCGGGTCAAGATCGAGTATGACGGCAATCGCCTTGTCGCAGATAAGGTGACCTATAATCAGCAGACCCGCCGCATGACCGCGACCGGGAATGTTGAGGTCGTCGAACGTGACGGCAACAAGATCTATTCCGATCATATGGATGTCACCGATAGTTTCCGCGACGGCTTTGTGAATGGCCTGCGCGTCGAGACGACGGACAATACACGTTTTGCCGCTGAAAGCGCCGAGCGCAGCAACGGTGAAATCACAACATTCAATAATGGCGTCTACACGGCTTGCGAAGCGTGCAAAAAAGACCCCGACAGGCCTGTTCTGTGGCAGATCAAGGCCCGCAAGATCATCTGGAACAGCACCACGAAGACCGTGCGTTTCGAACGCGGCCAATTCGAATTCCTCGGCATGCCGCTGGCATGGTTCCCTGCCTTCGAAATGGCTGACCCGACGGTCAAGCGCAAGAGCGGCTTCCTGTTCCCCGGCTTTGCTTACAAGGACGATCTGGGCTTCGGCATCAAGAATTCCTATTTCTGGGCTCTTGCACCGAATTACGACGTGACCCTTTCGTCGACCTATTACACGAAGCAGGGCTTCCTGAACGAAGCCGAGTGGCGTCATCGTCTGGAGAACGGCACCTATAATCTGCGTATCGCAGGCATGCATCAGGCCAAGCCCGGCGAGTTCGATGTCGCGACCGTTGATCGCGATGTCGACAATCGCGGTATGATCGCTTCGAAGGGCGATTTCGAGATCAATTCGCGCTGGCGTTACGGCTGGGACGTCATGGCCCAGAGTGATCGCAACTTCAGCCGTACCTATAGTATCGAAGGATACAATGCCGGAACGCAGGTTTCGAAAATTTACCTGACCGGCATCAACAATCGTAATTACTTCGATCTGAATTTCTATCGCTTCAATGTGCAGGAATCTCTCCTGCCTAACAACGAAAGTGAGATTCATTCGAAGCAGCCTTGGGTTTTCCCAAGTCTGGACTATTCCTACACGCTGCCTGAACCTGTCTATGGCGGCGAATTGAACATCAACACCAATCTGCAAGCGCTTTATCGCGAGAATTCGAATTTCGCGACGCGTGTGGGTAATCAGACATTCTATCCACGTATTCCCGGTTTTGCTGGAACAAGCGCTCGTTTGACCAGTGAAGCGGAGTGGAAGCGCACTTATATTACGCCGTCCGGCTTGGTTATCACGCCCTTGCTCGCCTTGCGCGCTGATGCAATTGGCACGAATACCAGTTTAGATACCAATATGAGCGAGTATACGGCTGCCGTGGTACGCTCCGAAGCGCTGCGGGCAATGGCCACGGCGGGTCTCGAACTGCGCTGGCCGATCCTGTTCTCGACGACCAGTTCAACGCATATCATTGAGCCTATTGCGCAGATCTATGTGCGCAACAATGAGCGTTATGCCGGTGAATTGCCAAACGAAGACGCTCAGAGCTTCGTGTTTGACGCGACGAACCTTTTCTCGCGCGACAAGTTCTCTGGCTATGACCGCGTTGAAGGCGGCACGCGCGCCAATCTTGGCTTCCGCTATTCTGGAAGCTTCAGCAACAGCGACTGGTCGCTGTATGCCTTGGCTGGCCAGTCATTCCAGCTTGGCGGTCTGAATTCCTACGCCACGAGCGACTTCGTAAATGTTGGCGCAGATTCGGGCCTAGACAGCGCTCGCTCTGACTATGTCGCGATGATCGGCACGTCCAATTCAACCGGTCTGGCACTGGCCGCACGTGGTCGTTTCGACAAGGACAGCCTGTCCGTGCGTCGTGGCGAACTTGAAGTGCAGCAGAGCTGGAAAAAGCTGACACTGACAGCGCAATATGCCTACATCACACCGCAGCCGGCCTATGGCTATAACGATCTGCGTCAGGAAGTGACCGGTACGGCTTCGGCGAAGGTCAACGCCAACTGGCGCGTGTTCGGATCTGGTACCTATGACCTTGTGTCCAGCACGCTGGTCCGTGCGTCATCTGGCCTTGCCTATGACGATGAGTGCTTCACCTATATGATGGCTTACACGCAGACACGTAATCCGGGTGAGGACAAGGCATCGCACGGTATCGGGTTCAATATCTCGCTGCGCACGCTCGGCGACATCGGCAGCGGCAACCAGACCTTCTAAAATTTATGACCGGAAACATATTCTTTTGTTTCCGGTCATCTGTGCTCTGGGACATTTCGCATAGAAATCGTCTTCTCCAAGAAATTGCGATTTCGTTCAGTAAGCAGCCCTCAATCGTCTTGTAAAATGCGCGAGGGTCATTGTTTCGCCGCACTGCCTCCTCTATACAGACAGCACTATAGTTGGTTTCCGATACTCTTGCGGCTCGATGACAAGCATATCCGAAACCGAATGAACACATCCGGTGACGGGTTTCGTTCGCCGACCGCAAGGAAATCGGGAAACAAGATGATGTTTGCAAGACCTCTTTTCGCCTCCCTGTTAAGCGCGACTGTCTGCCTGACGGCGCTCGGCACGGTTGCACTTCCCTCTTCGGCTTTTGCCGCTGGGGAAGGTGAGGTTAAGGTTGTCGTATCCGGCAATGCCATCACCAATGGTGATATCCAGCACCGCGTGGCTTTTTTGAAGCTGCAACGCAAAGGCGGTAATCTTGCCCAGCTCGCGCGTCAGGAACTGACTGACGAAATGCTGAAGCGAATCGAGATGAAGAGCCGCAACATCAGTGTCTCTGATCAGGAAGTCGATCAGGCCTATGCGGGCTTCGCGTCCCGCAACAAGATGACCCTCGCCCAGATGAACCAGGTGTTGAATCAGGCAGGCGTTACGCCGGACCACTTCAAGAAATACATCATGGTCCAGATGGGCTGGGGCCGCCTCGTCAGCGCTCGCTTCCGTGCAACCGGCATGGTCAGTGAGCAGGATGCCGTACAGCGCATGCTGAAGGATGGCGGCAAGAAGCCAGTCGCAACCGAATATCATCTCCAGCAGGTGATTTTCGTTGTCCCGACCTCGAAGCGATCTCCTGCACTTCTCGCGAAGCGTCGTCAGGAAGCCAATGCGCTTCGTTCGCGCTTCCAGAGCTGTGACGCCACGCGCCAGCAAGCTAAGGGCATCATCGATGTGACCGTCCGCGATCTTGGACGTATTATCGAACAGCAGCTGCCGGGCGAATGGGCCAAGGATGTGAAGGCAGCCGGCGTAGGACGCACGACACCGCCGCACGATACCGAAAAGGGTGTCGAGTTCCTCGCAGTCTGCGCCACGCGCCAGCTGTCGGACGACCGCGTCGCCCAGCTCGTTTTCTCCATGGAGGGAGCGGACTCGCCGGAAGGTCAGGAAAAGAAGGCTGACGCGCTCTCCACCAAATATCTGGATGAGCTGCGCAAGAAGGCCACCATCGTTAATCGCTAAAATTCCGGCGGCAGCAACGCTGTCGTTCAGGATAAGGCAATGATATGAGCTGGCACGGTCCTTCCGGTTGCCAGCTTTTATTTTTGGAATCAAAGCCATGTGCGCAAAATCTGTTCTTCCGCTCGCGGTTACGATCGGCGACCCGTCCGGTGTTGGCGCGGATATTGCGCTGGCCGTCTGGCTCAAACGGGATGAACTGTCCCTGCCGCCCTTCGTACTGCTGGCAGATCCAGCACAATTGGAAGCGCGTGCGCGGCTTCTCAATTTCGACGTTCAGATTGAGGCGGTTGCAGATGTCGCCGCATCGCGGAGCGTTTTTGCGCGTGCCTTGCCTGTCTTACCGCTCGTCAACAAGCACACGGAAAGCCCCGGCAAACCGCTGGCGGAAAATGCAGCCGGTACAGTTGAAGCAATTGAACGCGCCGTCGCTCTCACGCTCGCTGGTGAGACATCCGCCGTCGTCACTTGCCCGATTGCCAAGAAGCCGCTTTATGAAGCCGGTTTCCGACATCCTGGACATACGGAATTTCTGGCAGAGCTTGCTAGCCGTCACGTTGGCACCGAAATCACGCCTGTGATGATGCTGGCCGGACCGCAATTGCGCGCAGTGCCGGTGACCATTCACATTCCGCTTGACGAAGTGCCGCGACAACTCACGGCCGAGAATATTCTTGAAGTGTCGCGCATTACGGCGCGCGAACTCCGCGAGCGGTTCGGCATTGCCAAGCCGCGTCTGGCGCTTTCCGGCCTCAACCCTCATGCGGGCGAAGGCGGAGCACTCGGCAAGGAAGATGATGACATCATTCGCCCGGCAGTCGAACAGCTGCTGCACGACGGCATTGATGTGCGCGGCCCCCTGCCCGCCGATACGATGTTCCACCGCCAAGCGCGGGCTGCTTACGATGCTGCAATCTGCATGTATCACGATCAGGCGCTGATTCCGGCCAAGGCACTGGCGTTCGACGAAACCGTCAATGTGACGCTCGGCCTGCCCTTTATCCGCACCTCGCCGGACCACGGCACAGCGTTCGACATTGCAGGTCAGGGCATTGCGCGACCGGACAGCCTGATTGCGGCGATCCGGCTTGCCCACGAGCTGGCAGAAAATACAACAGGTACCAAGGCATGAGCATCGACAACCTGCCCCCGCTTCGCGAAGTCATCGAACGGCATGATCTGATGCCGAAGAAGTCGCTCGGGCAGAATTTTCTGTTCGATCTCAATCTGACGTCCAAGATCGCTCGTCAGGCAGGTGACCTTAAAGACCAGCCCGTCATCGAGGTCGGTCCCGGACCCGGTGGGCTGACCCGCGCCCTTCTGGCGCAAGGCGCCCATGTAACAGCAATTGAGCGGGACGAACGCTGCCTTGAGGCACTGGCGGAGATTGAAGCACATTATCCAGGCCGCCTGCGGATTATTTCCGGCGATGCGCTGGAGCAGGATTTCAAGACACTGTTTCCCGACGGGCCAAAGCCACGCATCGTCGCCAATCTGCCCTATAATGTCGGCACGCAATTGCTGCTGAACTGGCTTCTGTCTGAGCCATGGCCGCCCTTCTATTCCTCCATGACGCTGATGTTCCAGCGCGAAGTGGCGGAACGCATCGTGGCAGCGCCTGACAGCGATCATTATGGCCGTCTCGGCGTGCTTGCAGGCTGGCGGACAAAATCGAAGATCGCTTTCGACGTGCCCCCGCAGGCCTTTACGCCGCCGCCGAAAGTCATGTCATCGGTGGTTCATATCGTACCGTTGGAAAATCCGCTGCCCTGCAACGCGGCAGCGCTCGGTCAGGTGACTCAGGCTGCTTTCGGCCAAAGGCGGAAAATGCTGCGCCAAAGCCTGAAGCCAATCGGCGGCGCTACCCTGCTTGAAAAGACCGGCATTGACGGAACGCGCCGCGCCGAAACGCTGAGCGTCGAGGAATTTGTCGCTCTGGCGAATGCCTATCGTCCGTAATCTGTCTAACTAATGGCGGCCGTGGCCACCACCAGCTGGGCCTGCCCCCTGATGGCCACCGAGCCGGTCATGCGATTCAGCTTTATCCTTGGCGTCTGAGCCATCTTTCAGGATAGGCAGCGCCATTTCATCGACGATCTGACCGACATGGTCGATTTCCTCGCGGAAACTCGACAGTGACGAACCGGAGAGCTTTTCACCGGCATTGAGGCGCGCGGTCAGCGGATCGACATACTGATCACCGACCTTCAGCTCGTAATAGAGATGCGGGCCTGTCGAATAACCGGTTGAGCCGACATAGGCTATGACTTCGCCCTGCTTCACATGCTGGCCGATGCGTAGCCCCGACTTGGCGGAAGAAAGATGGGCATAGGTGGTGCTGTATCCGCCCTGATGGCGAATACGGACATATTTGCCATATCCCTTTTCGGACGAGATCACCTCGACCACACCATCGCCCGCAGCCACGATCGGCGAGCCGATCGGCGCGTCATAGTCGACGCCGTTGTGATGCTTGCGGACATGCAGAACCGGGTGGATACGCCAGCCGAAACCGTCATTGAGACGTCCATTCGGCAAAGGCTTGTGCATCAGATATTTGGTCATCGAGGAGCCATCCTCGTTGAAGTAATCTGTAGCTCCGCCCGCACCCTCATGGCGGTAGAGGCGCTTGCTTTTGCCATTCGTGGTAAATTCCACGAATACCAGCTCGGGGTCCGTCTCCGAACTTTTCCTGAAAAGCAGATCGATCAGATCGGGAGAATTGGCGCCCTTCTCCAGCACGACGCCGTTCTGCTCGGCAAGCTTCTCGACATCGCGCACGATATCGCGCGGTGCACCAGCCTGAACCAGCCTCGTTTCGATGCTGCCATCACTGCTGACGGCCGGAGCCGACGGATGATAAGCGCTTAGCATCGCATCGCGGGACAGACGCGCGAACAAGCGCTCATTACCGGTGGCGTGAAACACACCATCATCCGCTCGTCCATAGACGGCCTTGTTGGCATTGCCGTGGTTGAAGCGGGCAAGCGAAACATGGGCGGCGGCATCGCTGCCATCTTTCTTATCAACCAGCAATTCCAGATTGTCACCGGGCAACAGCTCGGTACGGGCCAGTGCTTCTTCAAGCCTTTGACTGTCTTCGGCTGCGATACCGGCTGCTTGCAGAAGCGCTTCTATGCGTTCCCGTGATTGCGGCGCGACGATGATTTCATGCACATCCGCCTTTTCGTGGACTGCGGGCTTGGCCAGGCTGACATTGACCGGAACGCCCCGCTCCAGCTCGGATAGCGACTGCGTCGGTTCCCCCACCGCAACAGATTTCGCCGCCATTGTCGATGCGTCCATTGCATCGTCGATGGCGGGTCGTCTGGTGTCGTGGCCTTTCACGTCCAGCACCACATGCTGGTAGGTGTAGAGGCGCGGATCGCCATCCTCGACGCCTTCCGCAATATCGATACGACGCGACACACGATGGCTCACATCATTGTTCACGGCAGGCACCAGCCGCGCGTCTTTGGCCGCGGCATGGTGCTGGCGAACCAAAGCTGTCGGGTTGGTGAAGGCTGGCTGTGCGGCATGGCCGTGGCGTACCAGCCCGCCGGTAGCCAGTACCAAACCGCCACCCGCAATGACGGTGGCAGAGGCAAGCGCCAGACAGAAACGCAAATGCGTGCGCAAGGAAAAACGGACCCAGCGCACGGGCCCAAGGCTACGATGCGAGAGTGGTTCCGTCTTCAAATTTGCGCCGGCGGATGCGAAACTTGACCCAGATGGGGCCGTTGCCACAACCGCACGCTTGCGATGGGAGTATCCTGCCCTGGGGGCCATTCCGACAATTCTCTAGGTTCTTTATAAATATTGGCGGAAATGATGCTGACACAGCGGCTAAAATAAGACCTCCGGCGGGTTATCCACCGGAGGTGAATCACAAATTATTTACGATTTACCTATCAGGCACGTGCCCGATTGCGGCGATGCTGTAAAAGTGTCGACCAGGTGTAGAGCGCGAGCCCTGCCCAAATCAGCACGAAAGCGGCAAGCTGCACGGTCGAAAACGGTTCGTTGAAGATGAAAATCGCAAAGAAAAACAACATGGTGGGCGTCATATACTGCATCAGCCCGAGCGTTGTGTAGCGCAGCAGCTTGGCACCGCCCGCGTAGAGGATCAGCGGGATGGCGGTGAACGGCCCGGCAAGCATCAGAAGCCAGACATTAGAAACCGGCCCAGCAAAGAAATGACCCTGCCCTTGCGAACTCAGGAAGGCCAGATAAGCGAGCGCGGGAACGCACAGGATCAGCACTTCAAGCGTGAAGCCCTGCAAAGGCGGCATCGGCAGTGACTTGCGGAAGAACCCGTAGAGACCGAAGGACACTGGCAGAGCAAGCGATACCCATGGCAAGCCACCGGCATTGAAGGTGAGTAGCAGAACGGCAGCCGCAGCAAAGCCAACAGCAATATACTGGACTTTGCTCAACCTCTCGCCAAGGAAAAGACCACCGAGCACCACATTGAACAGCGGATTGATATAATAGCCGAGGGCCGCGCCCATGACCTGATCATGCGCGACTGCCCAGACATAGATTGTCCAGTTGATCGTGATCAGTGCTGCAGTCAGCCCCGCCATCGCAAGCATGCGTGGCTGGCGAACAGCATTGAGGATGTCCTTGAACTGCCCCAGCGCCACCAGCAACAACAGTGCCACCGGCACCGACCAGATGACGCGGTGAGACACGACTTCCATGGCCGGAATATGGGCTACTGCTTTCAGATAAAACGGCAGCGCGCCCCAAAGCGCATAAGCGCCGAACGCCATGAGAAAACCTTTGGCCCCATCCGAAAGACGGGCGTCGGACAAGGTCTGGTCGGTCATTGTCTCTCTCCGCTCGAAAGCACAGCCGCTTTTTGAGTAAATCGCATAGCAGATGGCTTGATCAGCCACTGCTATGCGCTTCTCAACTCATAAAATCCATTCAATTAAAATGATTGAAGCATCAATCCTGGTGAATGATGCGTCTTATTCCGCAGCGGCGAGCCCGGCCATGGAGCGGTTTTTCATGAGCTTGAAATTCACGGAATCCATCAAAGCCTGAAACGATGCATCGATGATATTGTCCGAAACCCCGACCGTACGCCAGCGGGCACCGGTCGCATCACCGGACTCGATCAGCACGCGGGTGATAGCCGCCGTACCACCATTGAGGATACGCACCTTGAAATCCACCAGTTCAAGATCTTCGATTTCCGCCTGAAAGCGGCCGAGATCCTTGCGCAGTGCAATATCGAGCGCGTTGACAGGGCCGTGGCCTTCGGCAACGGACATGCGCACTTCGCCATCGACTTCCACCTTGACCACCGCTTCCGACACCGTCTTCAGCATACCGTTGGCGTCGAACCGGCGTTCAACGAGGCACCGGAACGAGTCGACCTTGAAGAATTCCGGCTGCGGATTGAGCATGTTGCGCGCCAAAAGCTCAAAGCTCGCATCCGCACCCTCATAGGCATAGCCTTCGGCCTCGCGCTCCTTCACCAGCGTAATCAACGTATCGAGGCGCACATCATCCTTGGCAACGCGAATACCGCGACGCTCCAGTTCGGCGATGAAATTCGACTTGCCGCCCTGATCCGACACCATGACACGACGGCTGTTGCCGACCGTTTCCGGCGGCACATGTTCATAGGTCTGCGGTTCCTTGAGCAAGGCCGAAGCGTGAATGCCCGCCTTCGTCGCAAAAGCCGATGTACCGGTATAAGGCGCCTGCTCGGTCGGCGGCCGGTTCAAAATGTCGTCGAAGGCGCGCGAGATGCGGGTGATTGCCTTCAGCGAGGCAGGCTTGATGCCCAGTTCGAAACGCTCGGACCAATAGGGCTTGAGCAGCAGCGTCGGGATCAGCGAAACCAGATTGGCATTGCCACAGCGTTCGCCAATACCGTTCAACGTGCCTTGCACATGCCGCACGCCGGCATCAATGGCGGCAAGCGAAACCGCAACAGCCTGTTCGGTATCATTATGGGCGTGGATGCCAAGGCTCTCGCCGGGCACTACGGCTTTCACCGCATTGACGATTTCGGCAATCTCATGCGGCTGCGTGCCGCCATTGGTGTCACACAGGACAACCCAGCGTGCGCCAGCGGTGTAAGCCGCCTTGGCGCATTCCAGCGCATAATCGGGATTTGCCTTGTAGCCGTCGAAGAAGTGTTCGCAATCGACCAACGCTTCACGGCCGGCCATGCGCGCAGCCGTCACCGACGCGGTGATCGATTCCAGATTTTCCTCATTGGTGCAGCCAAGGGCCAGACGCACATGATAATCCCAGCTTTTGGCCACGAAACAGACGGCATCGGCTGACGCCTGCAACAGGCTCGACAGGCCCGGATCGTTCGACGCGGAGATACCGGCGCGTTTCGTCATGCCGAAGGCGGTGAACTTGGACCGCGCGGTCTGACGGCGTTTGAAGAAAGTCGTATCGGTCGGATTCGCGCCCGGATAACCACCCTCGACATAATCGACGCCCAATTCTTCAAGCAGTGCGACAATCGACTTCTTGTCTTCGACAGAAAAATCAATGCCGGGGGTTTGTTGTCCATCCCGCAAGGTCGTGTCGTAGATGTAGATGCGTTCGCGTGCCATAAGTGCCTGCCTGTCGGTGGGTCTGCTGTTGGTTCAACGTTGCCGTTGCGGCCAATTATCTGTGTCGTAGTCTGGATGCTGGTAGGAGATCATCGTTCTGACGAATTCGATGCTCTCCGGATCGCGTTCGGTTGCATAGCCGGGAAGATCTGCAAGTCCGCTCACATAGGGAAGCTGCTTCTCAATCCCCCATTGAACCGTCGGCTCAACTTCCTCCGGCGCGTCGAACGCACCGATGGCGAGCGCAACGCCATCGGGCGCTTCATAGGTCAGCGGGGTTCCGCATTCCGGGCAGAACCCGCGCTGGACATGGTTGGAGGAGCGAAAACGCTTCGGCTCGCCACGCGTCCATTCCAGTTTCGCCTCGTCGACGGAAACCAGCGGCGCATAGAAATTGCCGAAGGCCTTCTGGCACATGCGACAATGACAGATGGAAGCCGAGCCCAACGCGCCGTCAATGCGGAAGCGCACCGCGCCGCATTGGCAGCCCCCGGTATAAATCGGCTTGTTATCGAGCGTCATGCCGTCCTCCCTTATCAACGACCGCTGCTTAAATCGTCGTCAGCCTACCACATCCCACGTCGTCATGCGCTCGCCGGTGGCAGGATCCTTGCCGTCCTTGAGCTGCACGCCTTCAGAGAGAAGCGCATCGCGAATGCGATCGGCTTCCGCAAAGTTCTTCTCCTTGATGAAGCGCAGGCGTTCCGCAATACGGGCCTCGATGGCATCCGTATCGACATTCGCCTTGGCAAATACCGGCACATCCTCAGCCGTCACGAAGTAAGGATCGAGCAGGCCCATCAGCGCCATGCCCTCGCCCAGCGTCGCAATATCCTTGTTCTTGAACGCCTTGCGCAACGCGGTAATCGCAACCCAGCTGTTCAGATCGTCGGACAGAGCCTCTGTCACTTCACCAATTGCCGACAGCTTTTCCGGCACGACAAACTTGGCGTCGCGCAGCAGACCATACCAGCGGCGCAGTTCGTCAGACGATTCCGCCAGACGTTGTGCCGTCCAGTTGATCGGCTCGCGATAATGGGTTTGCAGCATCGACAGACGCGCAGCCAGACCGACCCAACGGTCACGGGCTGCGTTGTCGTCCCACTCACCCAGCTGCGGCAAGCCTTCATTCAGCACGTCACGAATGGTGATGAAATTGCCGAGCGATTTCGACATTTTCTGCCCTTCGACTTGCAGGAAGCCATTATGCATCCAGATATTGGCCATCCGCTCGGTGCCGAATGCGCAGCAGGACTGCGCGATTTCGTTCTCGTGGTGCGGGAAGACCAGATCAATGCCGCCGCCATGAATATCAAAGCGGTTCTTTTCCGGATCATCGCATTTCAGTCCGCCGCCAAACGGCTCCAGAAGCTTGGCCATAGACATGGCCGAGCATTCGATGTGCCAGCCCGGACGGCCAAGCGTCTCGATGCCTGACGGCGACGGCCAGCCCGGCTCACCTTCCTTCGAAGGCTTCCACAGCACGAAATCCATCTCGTCGCGCTTGTAGGAGGCAACGTCAACACGCGCCCCCGCCAGCATTTCGTCGAGCGAACGGCGCGCCAGCGCGCCATAGCGCGGGCCGCCAAATGTCTTGACGCGCTCGTTCATAGCCGAGGGCGAAAACAGCACATGATCTTCGGCCACATAAGCGACGCCGATAGCAACCAGACGGTCGATCATCGCACGCATCTCGTCCAAATGCTCGGTCGCACGCGGCTGAAAGCTCGGCGCCAGATTGCCCAGTGCCGTCACATCGGCCTGAAACTGCGCATTGGTGCTTTCGGTCACGCGGCGGATGGCCTCGTTGAAGGCCAAATCCGGATAATCGCGGACGGCGCGCGCATTGATCTTGTCGTCAACGTCGGTGATGTTGCGCGCATAGGTGACGTGTTCGGCACCATAAACCTCGCGCAAAAGCCGGAACAGAATGTCGAAAACGATGACCGGGCGTGCATTGCCGATATGGGCAAAATCATAGACGGTGGGTCCACAGACATACATGCGCACATTGTCGGCATCGATGGGGGAAAAATCCTCCTTCGTGCGGGTCAGCGTATTGTAAAGACGCAATTGCGGCGCATCAGCCATTGTAACCATTCCCCAAAATAACATTCCAGAAAGACGGCGAAATCCAAATGAATTCAGTGCACGACGGATCGCAGCCATCTGGCCGGGGCGTTATCATCCTGTTTTATGGAATGGAGACGAAAACGGCCGGGCCAGCAGGCTGCTAGCCAATAATGATCGCACAAATACAAATGTTCGTGGTCGGCGTTTTCATGGTTGCACTTATCCCTATCCCGTGAACCACAGTCAAGCGCTTTTGCTTGTTACCGATTATTTTGCCGGGAGGACGCACAACTCCGCCGAGCGCCATTTTGTGGGTCTTGAGCGCAAACCGGAAGTTTGGTCATATCATGATGGTAGTGAGGCTTGGCTTCATACAAGCAACCAGCGGAGCGGACCCTATGAAATGCCTGCGCATCTACGCCTCTGCGGATGGAGAATCGCATTTCGATGAAATCGAGTTGCCGACGACAAAAAGGTCCGTACACCCCGATGCCGTGCCATTCGACGTAACGGCCAGCTATCCGGCATCACGCGTCCGCCTCACCCATATCCCGGCAGGAATGCGGCCCGTGGCCTGGCATACCGTGCCTGAACCGGTATTGACTGTCAGGCTGGATGGTTCGGTGGAATATGAAACGAGCGATGGAGAAGTCCGCCATGTTTCGGCTGGCAGCTTTATGCTGGTTGCGGATACGCACGGCAAGGGTCACCTGTCGCGTCACTCCCCCGAAGCGCAAACCGTCATCTGGATTTCCCTGCCAAACGGCTTCGAACTACCGTCTACCTAGGTCTCACACCATGGCATCCGCCAAAATGTTGCATTTCTGCAACCCGGACAATCCTTGACGGGCATTAACCGGAATACCGCAAAACCGGCCCCAAACAGCCTTCATTCGGTCTCAATCCATCACAAAATAGTGAGCATGGCTTACTTAGGCGTAACCGGAGATCGGTTGGTTTTGGAAGCATTCGAAATCGGGCGCTTCGGGGAAAGGAAGTAAAAATGTCTAAGAGTGAACTGCAACCGCGTCAGGACCGTCTGGTCGACAAGTATCGTGAAATTGGCCCCGCAGCGCTCGTCGCCGCCTTGATGACAGCCGCAAAGCGCAGCAGCGCAGGCCGCAACGACAATCGTCGTCATTCGATTCTGGCCGCCAAAAAACTCGCCAAGTAAGCGGTATCAACCGGTACAAATCGCGCATGCGGTCAGAACATTGAAAGCTGACCGCCGGAACCGTCATCCAGTTCGGTTTTACCCTTGCGCTTTTGTGGTGTTATCTGCGCTTCAACCGTTTCTTCGACGCGCATTTGCAGGTCTGGCGTGGCGTTGCTCACCTTGTTGACCTTGTCCGAGACGGGTATCGCCTCAAAAAAATCCTCCTGCACCGGTCGCATGATGTCGGCCACTTCGCGCGGCAAATAACGCTTGCAGTTCAGCCAGCGCGCAAAGTCCTCCGGATGTACCACCACCGGCATGCGCTCGTGGATCGGACGCAGCAGCGCATTGGCGCTTGTCGTCAATATGCCGCCCGTATCGATCTGCGATCCGTCAGAACTACTCCAGGTTTCAATCAGTGCGCCAAAGGCCACCACACCGCCATTGCGCGGGCGCACCCAATAGGCTTGCGCCTTGTTCTTCCCCTCGCGACGCCATTCGTAAAAACCGGAAGCCGGAACCAGCGCGCGTCGATGGTTCAGCGCAGCGCGAAACGAGTTCTTTTCGGCGGCTGTTTCCGAACGGATGTTGAACATCATGGGCCAGTCATTCGGGTCTTTCACCCAGGATGGCACAAAACCCCAGCGCACCAGCGTACCTACCCGGTCCGGGCGGTTACTGCCTACAGGCGGAGTCTCCCCGGCCACTATGGTGAGGATCGGCTGGGTCGGGGCAATATTATAGCGAGGAGGAAAGTCCTCCGTGATCATGGCAGCCAGAAAGGTCTCGATTTCTTCCCGGCTTGCCGTCAATGAAAAGCGTCCGCACATGACAGCCATGTTCAGGTTTTTGTGCGGGCGGTCAAGACCGGTTTGCGATTGCCAAATCGCTGCAAGCCGATCATAGCTATTCCATGCCTACGATCCCTGTTGTTCCCGTTCCGCTCCATGTTCATGGCGTTTCGCTGATCTGCCGCCGCGAAAGCCGCTTTCTGCTGGTTCAGCGCGGCAAGGAGCCATGGAAGGGCTGGCTTGCTTTTCCCGGCGGGGGCATCGAAGCAGGGGAAACGCCGGAACAGGCTGCTATTCGTGAGCTGAAGGAAGAAACCGCGCTCGATGTCAGCGCCCTCTCCCATGTCATCACCGTGGATTTGGCGCTGGAAGGCAAAGCTTATGAGAAGAGCTATTTCCTCTCTGTCTTTCGCGCGCTGGATGTTTCAGGCCGCGAACAACCCGGCGATGACGCTGCGGCGATCCACTGGCTGACGATTGAGGAAATGGTGCAAGCGCGCGTGACGGACAGCACGCTGGACGTTGCCCGCTCTGTCGCGGAAAGCGAAGATGCCTTGGGATATTAAACCTATTGGCGATTAAACCTATTTGACAATCTGCCTTGAAGCAGCCCCTATTTCACGCAACAAGTGCATTTCATGTGAGAGGGTTTCCGATTGAAAGGCATGAAACTGTTCCGGTTCGCATTGTTCATGTGGGCAGGCGCAGCCAATCCGGCTTTTGCGCAGGATGCGCCTTATGAGGGCAAGATGTTGCGGCTTGCCGAGGTTCTTGGTTCGCTGCACTATCTGCGCAACCTATGCGGAGAAGCAGGCAGCGAGTGGCGCGACCGCATGGATGCGATTATCGCCGCCGAGAAGCCATCGGAAGGCGAAAGGGTGAGGATCGTTTCGAGCTTCAACCACGGATATCGCGTCTTCAGCGACAACTATACCCGCTGCACCCCTTCCGCACTTGCGGCGATAGACCGCTACATGAAGGAAGGCGAAGGCTTGTCGAACGAAATCATCTCGCGCTATGGAAATTAACCAATCATTCACTCTTGTGCGGATTGCGGACAATAGTCTCGTTCAAATCCGTTATAATCTGTTAACACTGTCTTAAGAAGGCAGGCAGGCCGCAAATGGATCGAGCTCCCGGAACACGGTGAGACATCCGCAAAACGGCAGAAAGGCGAAAGCCAGGATGAAGTCTATGGAACATGCACCGACCGATCTGGACGAGATGATCGCACGCGAGAAGAAACTCGTGGCAATCGAATATCAGAACGAGGCCTGGGCGGACGGTATTTCCGAAGGCATCGAGCCTGAAATACTCGCAGAAGCCGCGTTCACAACCGCACTGACGGAACTTATCCGTGAGGCTGGTGACGATTGCGCGCTTGAGCTGCTCGAAAAGATGCGCGAACAGATCGAAGCTGGCGCCTTCCTTCCTGCACGTATTCTGCAATAGAGCGGTTTCTATTTTAACGGAATCGTCGGAACCGCTCTATCCAATTGTTTTCACGCATTATCCTACGCAAAACCGCTTCGCACTTTTGCTGGAAATGCTCGAGCCGAACCATAACGTCGCCGGTTGCGGGGCAAGAACCGGCCGTTCCCACCAGTCGTCCTCCGGCAACACCGATGCATCCTGCAATCTGGAATTCCGTTCGACCGCTCGCGCTCGTCGCGGGCATGATGCTGGCTTCGCTGCCCGCCTTTGCGGCAGCGGACCAACTGGCGCTTGTGGATCGCTCCGAATTCCTGACTTTACCGGCCTATCGCACCGCACCGGATGAGCACCCGGTATCGTCGCCGATTCCGCTTCCCAATGCGCTGCCACATCGGGTGCCATCTGCAACACCGCAAAATCCGTCAACGATCATGCCTGCACCCGCCGCCAAACCCATGCCGGAAGTGCTGCGCGATTTTGACAGGCTGCCGCCGCCTGTCCGGCAAATGCGCGAGAAAATGCTTGCTGCCGCACAATCCGGCGACATTGAGCAATTGCGCCCGCTATTGGGCGAAGCCGACAACAGCACGCAGCTTTCGCTCGAAGACCATGAAGAAGATGTCATCGAGTTTCTGAAATCGCTCGCTGGCGATGTGGAAGGCCGCGAAATTCTCGCCATCATCGCCGATCTGCTCGGTACGGGCTATGTGCATATGAATGCCGGAACAGATGACGAGGTCTATGTCTGGCCCTATTTCTACGCCATGCCGCTCGACAGGCTGACGCCATCGCAGACCGTTGAACTGTTCCAGATCGTCACCGCCAGCGACTTTGAGGATATGAAAAAGGCGGGCGGTTATATTTTCTACAGCATCGGCATTGCACCCGATGGAAGCTGGCGCTTTTTCACCGCCGGAGAGTAATCACCCAACGGCCCCACGCGCATGGCTTGGCGGTTGATCATAGATGCGTTGCCAGGCACGGCGAAACTGCCGCGCCGAGGCGAAGCCCGATCTTTCGGCCACATTCTCGATATCGAGACCAGAATTGAGCAGCATCTCACGGGCCAGACCGACTTTCAGCCGGTTGACATAATCGGTCACGCTCATGCCCGCATGTTCATTGAACAAGCGCGAAAGATTGCGCGGACTTGCCCCGCTGACATCGGCCAGCTTTTCGACAGGCCACGCTCCGGCGGGGTCTGCCGCAATGGCATCCTGCGCACGATGCACGACGGGGTTCATATGATTGCGCCCTTCCAGCCAGGGCGAAAGCTGCGGATCGCCACCGCTGCGTCTCAGATAAACGACCAGATAGCGCGCCACCGACAAGGCGACCCCGTGACCGATAATATCGGCCACAATTTGCAGCATCAGGTCTATCCCGGCAGTAATACCCGCACTGGTCAGCCGTTCGCCATCTTCGACGAAAAGTCGGTTTTGCAGCACTTTCGCAGTGGGAGCAGACTTCTCCAGTTCTGCGATGGCCAGATGATGCGTCGTGCACACATAGCCGTCGAGCAGCCCCGCGCGCGCCGCCAGCAAGGCGCCGGAACAGATCGTGACCAGCCGGACACCGGGGCAGACGACGCGCTTCAGCCAGCCTATAATTTCATGCTCGAAGACGGCATCTTCATCGCGGCTGGCGACCAGCCCGCCAAGCGGCATATCCGTGGAACCGGACACAATCACCAACGATCCCTGCGGCACCACGTCCGGCAACGGCTTAACACCCGTCACCGCCAGACCGATGGAACTGTGAACCGTGCCAAGCGGCCCGACATAATGCACCGCAAACTCGACCTTGTCCTGATCGAGATTTGCCTTGCGCAACACTTCAAGCGGCCCCGCCACGTCCAGCAAAAGCAGACGTGGCGGAACGATGACATAGACGGGAATGATTTGCTTGCCGTCCGTCGGTTGGGTCATGCGGCCTTCCGTTCTGCTTGGCCAGCCAGTGCTTCTTCCACCGTGGCGATACGGGCGAAACGATTGGCGAGCACGAGTTCGGTGCGCGCCCGAATCTCAGTGGCGCTCCATTCACGACCCGTCGCGTCGGTCATCGGGAAGGTCAGGGTCGCCTCGCCCACGAAATCAACCGCATAGCCAAGGTCCGAAGCCTGACGTGTGGTGGTTTCGCAGCACTGTTCCGTGCGAATGCCGGAGACAATCACATGGCGAATACCGTTTGCCACCAGCCAGACATCGAGACCGGTGCCGACCAGCGCGCTGTGACGGCGCTTGCGAAATACGGCGTCTGGCGTGAAGGAAAGCGGTGCGAGCGTGCGGACATAGCCTGACGCTTCAGCGAAGTTGCCGCTATCCGCCGTATGGAAAATCTGCACAACCGGAATGCCCGCCTGCTTTGCGCCATCAATCAGCTTTTGCTGGCGTTCGACATAGGCGGCCACATCCGCCTCGCGATAGTAAGGCTGGTGCCGGAATGATTCCTGCGCATCGACGACAAGCAGAACGGTATCTTGAGCGGACATTTTTGTTCTCCTACAGTGTGAATATAGGAGAGAATTTACGCCTTACAAACCGGATCGAAAGGTAGATGCCGGACAAAGATAGGACAGATCACGCCATTCACAGGAATGGCGTGAAAAACCATTATCCGCGCGGCAGAGCCTCGATGAATTCGACCGGCTCACCCTGATGCGGGTTCACGATTTCGGCGTCCCACATCACCTTGATGCCGCGAACAATCGTACCGACCGGCCAGCCGGTGACAGTCTTGCCATGGTAAGGTGTCCAACCAGCCTTCGAGCCAGCCTGTTCATGCGTGATGGTTTCGCGGCGCTTCATGTCCACAATGGTCAGATCGGCATCATAGCCGACAGCGATGCGCCCCTTGCGCGACATGCCGAAAATGCGGTTCGGGCCATGGCTCGACAGATCGACGAAGCGCTCCAGCGACAGTTTGCCTGCATTCACATGGTCGAGCATGATTGGCACCAGCGTCTGCACGCCAGTCATGCCGGATGGCGAAGCCGGGTAAGG
This sequence comes from Ochrobactrum sp. P6BSIII, assembly GCF_014138065.1. Classification (NCBI taxonomy): domain Bacteria; kingdom Pseudomonadati; phylum Pseudomonadota; class Alphaproteobacteria; order Hyphomicrobiales; family Brucellaceae; genus Ochrobactrum; species Ochrobactrum sp. P6BSIII. The sequence goes on from NZ_JACGXB010000012.1 coordinate 55,552, forward strand.
CTTCTGCTTTTCTTCCAGCGTATGCGGCGCATGATCGGAACCGAGCACATCGACGATGCCCTGATCGATACCCTTCCAGACACCGTCGCGGTGGCGCTTGTCGCGCACTGGCGGGTTCATCTGGATGAGATTGCCCAGCGTCTTGTAGTCGTCAGCGGAAAGCGTCAAGTGATGCGGCGTCGCTTCGCAGGTTGCAACGTCCTTGTGCGCCTGCAGAAAGTCGATTTCCTCAGCCGTAGAGATGTGCAGCACATGAATGCGTGCGCCGGTTTCATGCGCAATGCGTACCAGACGTTCCGTACATTGAAGTGCGGCAACCTCGTCGCGCCAGACCGGGTGGCTGGAAGGATCGCCCTGCACACGCAAACCTTCACGCTGCTTGAGGCGGAATTCGTCTTCCGAATGGAAGGCTGCGCGGCGGCGTGTATTTTTCAGGATGGAGCGAACGCCATCATCGTCTTCAACCAGCAGATCACCGGTCGAGGAGCCCATGAACACCTTGATACCAGCAGCGCCCGGAAGGCGTTCCAGCTCGCCGACGTCTTTCGCATTGTCACGCGTGCCACCAACCCAGAAGGCGAAATCGCAATGCATGCGATGATGACCGCGACGAATCTTGTCTTCCAGCGTTTCGACAGTCGTCGTCAGCGGCTTGGTGTTCGGCATTTCGAAAACAGACGTCACGCCGCCCAATACGGCAGCGCGGGAACCTGTTTCCAGATCTTCCTTATGCTCAAGGCCCGGCTCGCGGAAATGAACCTGACTGTCCACGACGCCCGGCAGGATATGCAGGCCGGTGCAGTCGATCACTTCGCCTGCCGAAGCCTGCCCCAGAGAGCCGATAGCAGCGATGCGCCCGTTGCGGATACCGATATCGCGCTGCCCGGTGCCATCATGATTGACGATGGTTGCGCCTTTCAGAATCGTGTCGAACGTCTCGGCCATTATGGTCTCCTTGGATTGGGATGGGACTTGCGAGCCTTTCCAATGGGGATTACGTAACGAAGGCGCGAAACGCAAGGAAGAAGCGATGACAACGGCAGCCGAAACGGTAAATCTTTCCAACAGAGCACTGGTCCACATCACTGGCGAAGACGCGGAAAAGTTTTTGCAGGCGGTGATCACGACCAATCTCGACAAGCTCGGCGCTGATGAAGCCAAACCGGGTGCGCTGCTGACACCACAGGGAAAAATCCTGTTCGATTTCCTTGTCTCGCGCATCGAAAACGGCCTGCGCTTCGACATGCCTGCAAGCATTGCAGCTGATTTTTGCAAGCGCATCACGCTTTATCGCCTGCGCGCCAAAGCGGAAATTACACAATTGCCGGAATCACTTGTCAGCATTTCCTCGCAAACTGATTCCGCTCCTTCACAAGATGATTCAACGAAGCGCGATTCCCGTTTTCCAGCTGAGTTGAACGTGCTGCGCACCTATGGTCAGGCCGGTGAAAATGCCGATGCATCGGCATGGACGAAGCTGCGTGCCGAATATGGCATCGCGGAAGGCGAAGCCGATTTTGCCTATAGCGATGTGTTTCCGCATGACGTCAATTTCGACCAGATCGGCGGCGTCACCTTCCCGAAGGGTTGCTTCATCGGGCAGGAAGTTGTCTCCCGCATGCAGCATCGCGGCACGCCGCGACGCCGTGTTCTGGTCGCCAGAGCGGAAGGCAATCTGCCGCCGCTCGGCACGCCCATCACGGCAGACGGACGCGAAGTCGGCAATCTCGGCAGTTCTGCGAACGGCATCGGTATCGCGCTTGTACGCATCGACCGCGTCAAGGATGCGATGGATGCAGGCACCCCTCTTCTCGCTGGCGAAACGCCGCTTGAACTGAGCCTCCCGCCGCACGTCCGGTTTGGTTTCCCTGAAGCCGAAGCAGGCAATGCCTGATGGCGGCTGCTGATAAATCATCCGGCAAAGCCCGTGCCTGGCAACGCATGTTGTCGGGCCGCAGGCTGGACTTGCTCGACCCCTCGCCGCTTGATGTGGAGATTGAGGATATTGCGCATGGCCTCGCCCGCGTGACGCGTTGGAACGGTCAGACCATTGGCGAGCATGCTTTCTCCGTTGCGCAGCACTCGCTGCTGGTAGAAGAGATTTTCAACCGCCTTCAGCCGGATGCAAGCGCCGAATGGCAAATCCTCACCCTGCTGCATGACGCGCCTGAATATGTGATCGGCGACATGATCTCGCCGTTCAAGGCTGTGATGGGCGGCAATTACAAGCTGATTGAAACACGGTTGCAAACCGCTATTCACCATCGCTTTTCCCTGCCGGCAACATTGTCGGCAAAGCTCAAACCACTCGTAAAACGCGCTGACCAGATCGCGGCCTATTTTGAGGCCACACGGCTGGCCGGTTTCAGCGAAGGCGAAGCCATCAAATATTTCGGTCGTCCGCGCGATTTCTATCCCGCCGAACTGGACCTGACCCCGCGCCCGACCCAAAATGTGCAGAGTGACTTTCTGGCGCGCTTTGCTTTGCTGGAAGAGAAACGCAAGAGTGCTTCATGCCGCTGATTGTCGTCAGCCCCCTCTCCCAGCTGGCTGCACAGCTGGAGCGCCACAGGCCGAGCCATGTGGTGACGCTGACCAGCGGTGAAGTTCCGGCCTTGCCTGAAAGCTGCGCTGTACAGCGTCTGGTGCTGACATTCAACGACATCGTCGAACCCCGCGAAGGCATGGTCGCGCCCGATGCAGACCATGTGCAAGCCTTGCTAGACTTTGTGCATGGCTGGCAAAAGGACGCGCCGCTGCTCATCCATTGCTATGCGGGCATTTCCCGTTCAACCGCTGCCGCCTATATCGCGGCCATGGCGCTCAATCCGCAAAGCGACGAGACAGCACTGGCACGCGAATTGCGGAAACAATCGCCTTCCGCAACGCCGAATATTCGCCTGATCGAGATTGCAGATAAAATTCTGGGCCATAATGGCCGGATGACTGCTGCGATCAAATTGATCGGGCGCGGTGCGGAAGCGTTCGAAGGCGAGGTTTTTAGCCTGCCTGCCCGCGTTTGAGCGCGTTCAAAAAACCCCCGCGAGAATCGGGTGGCGTCTGCGCACGCGGTTCCCAGACATGGCGCAGGAAGAAATAGCCCGTCATCTTGAACGCATGGTCGATGTCTTCATAAGACGAAGCACGCACTGCCGTGTCGTTGACGAAAGCAGGCAAGGCAAGAAGCTTGTCGGCCCATGGTGCGCCTGCCTCGCGGCAGACGGCCCGCCCGGATTTCGGCGAGACATAGATCAGTTCTTCACGACGGCCCGTAGCGGCGCATTCCTTGAGATCAAGACCGAAGCCCAGCTCTTCCAGCATCATGACTTCGAACCGCAGCAGCAATTCACCGGATGCGAGCGGATCGTCAAAATGTTCGATGATAAGCCGCAGCGTTTCATAAAGGCCGCGATGCGCATCGCGTTCCGGCAATAGCCGCAAATGCGAGGCTGCAAGCTGGATGCCGTAAAGCGCGACCGGCGTTTCAATGAGCCGCGCTGCGGCAAAGCCCAGCGGCTCGATGGTGAAACTGCCCATATGCTCGTCCAGCCGCGCCCACCAGCCGATATCGACATGGTTGCCGGGCTGAAGCAACGGCTGCATGCGGCGGGATCGCCCGCCGCGCACCATACCCAGATGTCGGCCATGTTCACGGGTCATCACTTCGACAATGGCGCTGGTTTCACCATGACGACGTGTGCCGAGAATTATGCCTTCATCATGCCATTCCATAGACGTCAGTTTTGACTGCTAGGTGGGAAAATCAAGTCCCATTTCGCGATAGCGCTCGGGATCATTGCCCCAGTTTTCGCGCACTTTCACGAACAGGAACAGGTGAACCGTCTGCTCGAGAATTTCCGAGATTTCCTTGCGCGCCGACTGGCCGATAGCCTTCACGGTCTCGCCCTTGTGGCCGAGAACGATCTTCTTCTGGCTTTCGCGCTCGACATAGATGACCTGTTCGATGCGAACCGAACCGTCCTTGCGCTCTTCCCAGCGTTCCGTTTCCACCGTCGATGCGTAAGGCAGTTCTTCATGCAGGCGCAGATAAAGCTTCTCGCGGGTGATTTCGGCTGCGAGCTGGCGCATCGGCATGTCGGAAATCTGGTCTTCCGGATAATACCATGGACCGTTCGGCACGTTTTCAGCCAGATACTTCGCCAGATCCTTACAGCCCGAACCGTTGAGCGCCGAGATCATGAATGTCTGGTCGAAGGTCACGAGTTCATTGGCCTTCTGGGCCAGCGTCAGCAGGACTGGCGGGTCAACCCGGTCGACCTTGTTAAGCACCAGCACCTTCTTCTGGCGCACATTCTTCATGCTTTCCAGCAGCGCTTCGGCGTTCTCATTCAGACCGCCCTGCGCATCCAGCAGCACCAGAATGATATCCGCATCCTTTGCGCCGCCCCAGGCCGTGGTGACCATGGCGCGGTCGAGCCTGCGCTTCGGGCGGAAGATACCAGGGGTGTCGACCAGAACGATCTGTGCCGGCCCCTCGATGAAAATGCCGCGCACGAGCGCGCGCGTCGTCTGCACCTTGTGCGTGACAATCGATACTTTTGTACCCACGAGCTGGTTGACCAGTGTGGATTTCCCCGCATTTGGCGCGCCGATCAACGCAACGAAGCCCGAGCGAGTCTGCCCGGTTTCCGTTTCGCTTTCTGTCGGTGTCGTCCGATTATTCATTGTCCATCCTTCCAGACGATATTTTGATAGAGCGTGGTCCCCTTGGCACGCCCCCTTTGTGCAACAGCGTCGTCATCACAACGAAATTTGTCGCAATCGATCGATTATAACCGATCTCGATTGAAAAAACGTGAGTTCTTGCGTCATACAGTTTCGTCGCGCTTCCACACGCCTTCGCGGTAGAGCATGGCTTCTGCAGCGCTTTGTTCGGCGATGCGCTTTGAGCGTCCTTCGCCATTTTCCGGCGCGAAACCCTGCACCTGAACTTCGACCACGAAGAGCGGGTCATGGTCCGGGCCACTGCGGCTCAACACGGAATAGGACGGATGCACATTGCCCTGCTGATGCGCCCATTCCTGCAGCTCTGTCTTGGCATCGCGGCGTCCTGCGCCGGTTTCAAGCGACCTTTTCTTCCAGTAACGCTTGATGAAAGAGCGCGCTGCTTCAAGGCCGCCGTCGAGATAGATGGTGGCGATCAGCGCTTCCACGACATCGGCCCGCACATTCATGAGGCGCTTGTCGTTCAGCGATTTGATATCGGAGCCGGTATGGATGAAATTGGCGAGACCGATTTCGTCGGCAATCGCCGCGCAGGTTTCGGCATTGACCAGCGCATTGAGGCGCACCGACAATTCGCCTTCGGAAGCCTCGGGAAATGCTTCGAACAGCATTTCTGCGACAGCGAGACCCAGCACACGGTCGCCGAGAAACTCCAGCCGCTCATAATTCGCCCGCGAAGGGGCCTGTACACTTGAATGCGTGAGCGCACGTTCCAGCCGTTTCAAATTCAGAAAACGGTGTCCGGTGCGCTCCTCGAGAATTGATGCTGCCTGGCCTGCGGAAACCATCTCAGTTTCCGGTGACGGCAGTGTGCGGCGCGGCATTCACAGAGCTGAACAGACGGCTGAAGCGCACATCGGTCGGCCATTTCCAGATTTCGAGCGGACTGGCTTTGTCCGCAATGGAGAAGAAAATGATGTTGGCGCGACCGACAAGATTTTCGAACGGCACATAGCCGACGCCAAAACGGCTATCGAGCGAGTTGTCGCGATTATCGCCCATCATGAAGTAATGGCCGGCTGGCACTTCGAAGACGCGGGTATCGTCGCCGATAGAATTCGGTGCAAGATCGAGCGTGTCATAGGTCACGCCTTCCGGCAGCGTCTCGCGATAAACCTCGACCGGACGGTTCACTTCGGTCACATCGGGATTGTCGATGGTGCCGACGCGGTCGCGCTTCACAGCCTGATCGTTGATGTAGAGCACACCACCGCGCATCTGCACGCGGTCGCCCGGCAGGCCAATCACACGCTTGATGTAATCAATGGAAGTGTCGCTCGGCAGCTTGAAAACCACCACGTCGCCGCGCTTCGGTTCCGCGCTCCAGATACGGCCCGAAAACAGGTCGAGACCGAAGGGCAGCGAAAAGCGCGAATAGCCATAGGCGTATTTCGACACGAACAGATAATCGCCTTCCAGCAAGGTCGGGCGCATCGAGCCCGAAGGAATGCTGAATGGCTGGAAAAGAATGGTACGAATGACCAGCGCCAGCAGCAGCGCCTGCACGATAACGCTGATGGTTTCGCCTAGGCCGCCGGACTTCTTGGTTTCACTCTTGCTGGACACGCTCATTGTCTCTCCGCTTGCGATAACGCGATCTAATAACGGCTTGGATTGCGTGAGGCAATCCGCGCACTGCTTTCTCGCACGATTATGAGCAGGAGTTTACCTGTCACAACCCCAACAAGTTTCGTCAGAGCCGATCAATTTTACCTGATCCTGCTCAGGAACCTATTTCGGCCCGCTTGAATCTGGCAGCGCCTCGATGATCACGAAAGCCTGCGCGAGAGGAAAATCATCGGTAATTGTCAGATGTATGGCAGCGCGTGTTCCCGGCGGCAGAAGTCTCTGCAACTGTTTGGCTGCACCATCTGTCAGATGCATGGTGGGCTTGCCGGAAGGCGCATTGACCACGCCCATGTCGCGCCAGAACACACCGCGCGCAATGCCGGTGCCAAGCGCCTTGGCACAGGCTTCCTTGGCGGCGAAACGCTTGGCATAGGACGCAGCACGCTGCTGGCGTCCGTCCGATTTCTTCTGTTCGATCTCGGTGAAGACCCGATTGCGAAAACGGTCGCCATGCCGCTCCAGCGCTTTTTCGATACGCCGGATATCGATGAGGTCGCTGCCTATGCCGACGATCATATTTGCTGAAGCCCCCGCTCACCGTGCAGCCTGTGCTTTTCAGCCAGTCGCTCCAGACGGCGACGGCGAAACACCGACACGGCATAGCGCGTCACGAAATAGACCAGCACCGCGCAAGCCGCGCCCAGAATGGTCGAACCGAACAGCATCGGCTTCAAAAGCGGCGTCCAGATCTCATCGAAATGCATCGTTTCGAGAGCACGACCAAGATGCACCGGAGGCGCCGAGTCCACGCTGCCATTCATGACGAAGCGTCCGAGTTCGAACGTGCTTCCCCAGATGAAAGGCAAAGTGAGCGGATTGGCCAGCGTGGTGCCGATTGCGGCCGCCGCAATATTGCCGGCCAGAAAATAGGCCAGCACAATCGCGATGATCAGATGAAAGCCGAAGAACGGCGTGAATGCCGAGAAAACGCCAACGGCCAGCCCCGCTGCCACCGCATGCGGCGACGCGGTGATACGTAGAATCCTCTTACCCCCGTATTTGAAGGAACGGGAAAAAGAACGGCGCGGCCAGACCATAAGTCTCAGGCGCTCCCGTCGGGTCAGTGGATGTCGGCGTTGGAATAACATGGGCCCTTAATACTGCTCTCCTCGAGCGGAAACAATTGCTATTATTAGATCATCCTACCGATCATGCATCGCGGTATTCCGCAGGCGCGAGGTCCGGTCTTGGCTGATAATGACGAGGCGATACGCCCAGCATGCGGCGAAACATTGTCGTAAAGGCTGAAACGCTGTCATAACCGAGATCGAGCGCCACACTGGTCACGGCTTCCCCTTCCGAAAGCCGGGGAACGGCAGCGAAAAGACAGGCCTGCTGCCGCCATACCGAAAGGCTCACCCCCGTCTCGCGCTGGAAATGCCTCGTGAATGAGCGCCTGCTCATGGCGAGCTTGTCCGCCCAATCATCGACGGTGACGCGCGAGGACGGATTTTTCACAAAGTCACGGCACAGCTTCTGAAGGCGCGGATCGTTCGGAATGGGTAGCCCGAGCGACCTTTGCGGCAGCGTATGCAAATCCCGCAGGATCAGCTCGATAACCAGCGCATCGCGGCTGCCCGCCTCCGGTATGCTGTCGACCGTCGTCGCATCGATGATGAGGCAGCGCATCAGGTTTGTCAGCCCCACCACATGCAGATGGTCGGGCACGCCCGACACGGCATCTGTGCTGATATAGATCGAGCGCATATAGACATCGCCCACGATCTCGACCGAATGCTCGATGCCAGCCGGTATCCACATGGCGTGATCACCGGGGATCATCCAGCGCCCGGCATTCGTCGTCACCAGAACCACGCCTTGCGAAGCACACAAGAGCTGCGCCCGCGAATGGCTATGGCGAGGTACGAAATAGCCATCCGGATATTTCGTCGGAAGCGCCACAACCGGTCCGGTCATGGTCTCCAGCATCGCCACACGGTCTTCGTGAAAGCGTTGCAGCTCCTCGCTTTCGGGTAAGAAAAGGCGTGATGGCGATGGCGGTTTCATCTTAAAATCAAACTCAATCGGCTCAGCTTGGCCCACTCAAACAAGTAATGGACCAAATCACGAAAGCGGGCGACACGCAATACGCTTATGAGGAGAGAACCGGAGAGTACGCTCGACGAAATCTCCGTTTCAAAACATCCACACGCTATCTTTTCTTTCCGATCAACGGGATGATTGGAGCAGCAGACCGGGCCTTCTTTGTATGCGTTTCAATCTGCTTAAATCAGATCGGCGCTCTGGACGTTTATTTTAACGCACATCCCGAAAACCGTTTCACTTTTCGGGATGTGCTCAAGGAGTAGCATTATGAGCATGAGTGCTGCGCAGCAGCCGTCCAACAGCGGTGCGGACAATACGGTCCTCACCATCATATTGGCCACGAGCATGGGCCATTTCCTGAACGACATGATGCAGTCGCTCCTTCCGGCCATCTATCCGATGCTGAAGGAGAATTACAGCCTGTCGTTCTGGCAGATCGGTCTTCTTACCTTCACCTTCCAGATGACGGCATCCATCTTGCAGCCGCTCGTCGGCATTTATACCGACCGCAAGCCGATGCCCTATTCGCTGTCCTTCGGCATGGGCTGCACCCTTGTCGGCCTCGTGCTGCTGGCCACGGCGCATCATTATTCGGTGTTGCTGATGGGCGCTGCCTGCGTCGGCTTCGGCTCGTCCGTCTTCCACCCGGAAGCGTCACGTGTTGCGCGACTGGCATCGGGTGGCAAGCACGGCTTCGCACAATCGCTGTTTCAGGTCGGCGGCAATTTCGGTTCGTCCATCGGACCGCTGCTTGCAGCTTTTGTCGTGCTGCCTTTCGGCCAGATCAGTGTTTCGTGGTTCTCGGTTGCCGCTTTGGCAGGCATGCTGCTGCTCTGGTATGTCGGCAACTGGTACAATCGCTACCGGCTGGCCAATGCTCGCAGGGCGCAGCCTGACAAGACGCTGCCGCTGCCCCGTAACCGGGTGATCGCCACCGTGGCTGTGCTCGCGCTGCTGATCTTCACAAAGTACATCTACATGGCGAGCCTGACGAGCTACTACACCTTCTACACAATCCATCATTTTGGTGTGTCGGTGCAGACCTCGCAGATCCTGCTGTTCCTTTTCCTCGGCGCTGTCGCTGCGGGAACGATCTTCGGCGGCCCGATCGGTGATCGCATCGGAACGCGCAAGGTGATCTGGGTATCCATCCTCGGCGTGCTACCATTCACTCTGGCTTTGCCCTATGCAAATCTTGAGATGACGGCTGTGCTGACGGTGATCATCGGCTTCATCCTGGCCTCGGCCTTCCCAGCCATCGTGGTCTTTGCACAGGAATTGCTTCCGGGACGCGTGGGCATGGTGTCCGGCCTGTTCTTTGGCTTTGCCTTTGGCATGGCTGGTATTGCAGCCGCGGTTCTCGGCATCGTCGCCGACCGCAAGGGTATCGAGTTCGTCTATACGATCTGCTCGTATCTGCCATTGCTCGGCCTTTTGACCGTCTTCCTGCCAAAGCTGGAAAAGAACCGGAAAGCAAAAGCCTGAATCTGAAAAGGTTCCCCTGAAAAGGGGGAGCGCCGCACGTCCCCCAACGGCGGCGCTCCCATGCCACTGACCTTCTTGACGGCCCGGTACAGCGGCATTTCTGAAACGGCTCTTCTAGAACCGCTCGATCAGGCTATTTGTTTTTGCGCATTATCCTAAGCAAAACCGCTACGCACTTTTGCTGGAAATGCTCTAGGCGCAGGATCAAACGGCGAAGCTGAAGCCCTGCACCGTTTCCCTGCGGAATTCATCAAAGGCAGCCGCCACGAGGCGGATCAGCGGTTTGCCGTCTTCGGTAGCGCGGATGACGCTCCCCTTCACATCGACCAGACCATCGGCCACCAGCGGGCGCAGCAGGGCGAGTTCGTCGGAAAACTCCATACCCGGCGCCACTTCATCCAGATCAACCTGAAAATTGCACATCAGATCGGTAATGATTGCCGCACGCAGGCGGTCGCTTTCGCGCATCGTATAGCCGCGCATCGTGGCAAGTTCGCCCGCATCGACCTTCTTGCGATACTGCCCGATATCCGGAATGTTCTGCGCGTAACCACCCGGAAATTGCGAAATGGATGAAGGACCTAAGCCAATCAGTGTCTGGCTTCTATCCGTCGTGTAACCCTGGAAATTGCGGTGCAACAGGCCCTTACGGGCAGCAACGGCCAGCGCGTCCTGCGGCGAAGCGTAGTGATCAATACCCACCGGCTCGTAGCCGAGACCGGAGAAACACTCGGCGACAACACGCGACTGCGCAAAGCGTTCTTCCGCATCCGGCAGCAGGCTGGCATCAATCAGACGCTGATTGGCGCGTCGCTGCGGCAGATGTGCATAGCCATAGCAGGCAACACGGTCCGGGCGGAGCGAGGCCACCATTGAGCAGGTGCGGCGCAAACTATCCACGGTCTGCATCGGCAGGCCGTAGATAAGATCAAAATTGATCTTCTCGATCCCTTCGCCACGCAGAAGCCACGTGGCGTCCGACACGGTTTCCATAATCTGCACGCGGCCAATGGCCTTCTGCACGCTAACATCCACATCCTGAATGCCAAGGCTAGCCCGGTTGACACCCATGAAAGCGAGCGTCCTGACCAAGTCCGGCGTGACCGTGCGCGGATCAAGTTCGATCGCATGTTCCATCGTCGGCGAAAACTCGAATACCGAGCGCAAGGCAGTAATGATTTCAATAAACTGGGAGGAATTCAGGATGGACGGTGTACCGCCGCCCCAATGCAGATGAGTGATGCGCGGACGACCGGTCAGCACATGACCCACCGTCTCGATTTCATTCAAAAGCGAATGATAGAAACTTTCGACGACATCGTCGCGAATGGCCACCTTGGCATGGCAGCCGCAATAATAGCAAAGCTGCTTGCAGTAAGGTACGTGGATATAGACCGAGATGCCCTCACCCGGGCTAATCTGGCGCAACCAGCGATGCGTGGTCTCCGGTTCAAAGGGGACGAAATCGGCGGCCGTCGGAAAAGACGTGTAACGCGGAACTGCAAGTGCTGCGTAACGCTTTATCGTTTCTTCATGCATGGCACATCCACCTCGCGCGGCGCGCGGACCGGCGAAGCTCTGCCAGAGCGAATGGAGAAGCTGATGCCGGAACCCGCGTTGCAGCCTGCGGCACTGGACGGCGTGAGGCGGCAAGGCACCCCGCATGAATGACAGCCAATGTTGCAGTGACCAGACACAAGAGCACCCGTCTTTCTCCCCATTCACCGCGCGGCCGTCCCTTTGTAGCCGCATCAATCTTTACGGTAAAAATTACAGGGCAAAGCGGCACCCCGCATTGATTTGAATCAACGGGTGACGACGAATGAGCAGAGGATTGGGAATGTGAGGCGCTAGACTAGAACGCGTCCAGATCCATGCCAGCGACAGCTGCGAGCGAACGGCGCGACATGATCTCGACCGTGTTGGCGTCAATAAGCTGGATCAGCCCCTGGCTCTTGAGCTTGGTGAAGCTGCGGCTCACCGTTTCAATGGTGAGACCGAGATAATCCGCAATATCGGTGCGGTTCATCGACAGATGCACGGGATTGGCGCGTTCTCCGCGCTTTTCAGCACGCGCCGACAGAACCAGCAGGAAGCTCGCAAGCTTCTCCACAGGCGCGAGACGACCGAGAACGAGCTGGTTGTCGCGTGCTGTGCGCAATGCGGCGCGGGTCATCTGGTGCAGTCTTTCCTTGAGCTTTGGAAAGCGCTCCATCAGATTGTCCATTTCCTTCGTGGAAAAGGCGCACAGAACTGAAGGCACGACCGCTTCCGCAGACTGCGAATAGACGTCGTCATCGGCGAGACCGAGATAATCTCCGGGAAACAGGAAGCCCGCGATCTGGCGGCGCCCGTCCGGCAGAGAGGTATAGATGCGCAACATGCCGGAGGTCAGGCTGTAGACCCGAGCCTTAGGCTCCCCCTCCTCCACGAGCATCTCGTTGGCATCCAGCCTTCTGGACGTCATGATCGCTTCCAGCGCGCCGAGATCACCGTCGTCGAGCGCAGCGCAAACCGCCATCCGACGCACATCGCAGTCGACACAAATGCCGCACGGCGCGCGAAATGGTGATTTCGGATCGAAAACTACGGTCGTTACAGCCACGATGGATTTTCCTGTCGGCGAGAACTGAACGAATTCTTTCGTTAACGGCGGAGAGTACGTAAACCTAAGGTCATTCGTAAAGGGAAATTTCGCCGCAGAACTGTAATAGCTCTACGGCATCAACTTTTACATTATATCCCGCCAGAAGGTCTTTTAAGATACGCGGATGCATATGCACTTTCTGGCAACAACGAATGGTCAGATGTTGCGGCTGCCCGGCTTGATCGCCGGAATGGCGGCCAGTTCCGGCGGCAGATTGTCAGCCGGATAAGCGGGCACTTCATATTCTGCAAGCGCGATCAGCTTGGTGCCGACATCCGCCTTGCCGGCAGAGCGGTCAACGATACAAGCCGCTGCCACAACTTCGATGCCGAGTTCCTTCATGCATTCGATGGTTTCGCGGATCGACAGGCCCGTCGTCACGATATCTTCCACGATGACGACACGCGCGCCCTTGGGCACATCGAAGCGACGCAGGCGAAACACGCCGTTTTCGCGCTCGACCCACACCGACGGCACGCCAAGGTGACGCGACGTTTCGTAAGACGGGATCAGACCGCCAATGGCTGGACCGACCACATAGTCGATGGGGCCGAGATTTGCCGCCTTGATCTTCTCAGCCAGTGCCTTGCAGAGCTTTTCCGTCTTGTCGGCATGCATGAACACGCGCGCCTTTTGCAGAAAAATGGGGCTGCGAAGGCCGGAAGTGAGAATGAAATGGCCTTCGAGGATCGCTCCCGCTTCGCGGAAGACGGCAAGCACGCCTTCGGTGTTCATCTTGGTCCTATCCGTTCACGCGCTTTGCGCCGCTGACGCTCGCGCTTTCTTTCAATTGGGAAATGATGCGGTTGAGGTGCTTCAGATCCCACACTTCAACGTCGATGATCATTTCGGTAAAGTCCGGCGCTGTGCGCACCATGGAGAGATTGTGAATATTGGCGTCATTGGCCGCAACAATCTGGGCAATCTCCGCCAGCGAACCGGGGGAATTGATCGCAGAAACGCTCACACGGGCCGGGAAACGCTCATGCATCGTTTCATCGATATCCCAGCGCACGTCGATCCAGCGTTCCGGCTGATCGTCATAGGCGGTCAGCGCCGGTGACTGGATCGGATAGATGGTGATACCGGCGCCCGGCTGGAGAATGCCCACGATGCGGTCGCCCGGAACAGCACCTTCCGGCGCGAACCGCACCGGCAGATCGGAGTTGGTGCCGCGGATCGGCAAAGCACGTTTGCCCGGCTTTGGCGCGGATTCCTGATCCTTATCCTTGCCGCCTTCCGGATCTTCGCTGCCTTCAGGCACCTTAAAGATCATGCCAGCGGCGTTCTGGATATTGAACCAGCCCTTCTCACCGGTCTTGGCGGGGCTGTTTTGCGAGGTGACGCGGGTATCCTGATAATCGGGATAAACGGCTTTCACGACATCGGTGGACGGCAGTTCGCCGCGCCCGACGGCGGCCAGCACATCTTCCACATCCTTGCGCGCCAGACGTGGCAGGCCCGGCTTCAAAATATCCTTGCTGAATGGCTTTCCGGCGCGCTCGAACGCGCGTTCCAGAATGCGCATACCGAGACCGGAATATTGCTTGCGAACAGCCGAACGCGTTGCGCGACGGATGGCGGCACGCGCCTTGCCGGTTGCAACCAGAGATTCCCATGCTGCGGGCGGCACCTGCGCCTTGGAGCGGATGATATCCACTTCATCGCCGTTTTTCAGCTCGGTCATCAGCGGCATGATGCGGCCATTGACCTTTGCGCCGACACAGCTGTCGCCAATATCGGTGTGAACTGCATAGGCGAAATCGATCGGCGTCGCACCGCGCGGCAGTGCAATCAGGCGGCCTTTCGGCGTAAAACAAAAGACCTGATCCTGAAACAGCTCCAGCTTGGTGTGTTCCAGAAATTCTTCCGGATTGTCACCTTCGGAAAGCTGTTCAATGGTCTGGCGTAGCCAGGCATATGCATTGGTTTCGGTCGAAATGGCATGCGGATTGTTGCCGCTGCCGCGATCCTTATAGATCGAATGCGCAGCCACACCGAATTCGGCGATTTCATCCATCGCACGGGTGCGGATTTGCAGTTCGATACGCTGACGCGACGGCCCGATGATCGTGGTGTGTACCGAGCGATAATCGTTCTGCTTCGGCGTCGAGATATAATCCTTGAAACGCCCCGGCACCATCGACCATGTCGTATGGATCAACCCCAGCGCCCGGTAGCAGTCCTGCACCGTATCGACCATGACGCGGAAGCCGAAAATATCGGAGAGCTGCTCAAAGGACAGACCCTTGGTTTCCATTTTGCGGAACACCGACCATGCCTTCTTCTGGCGGCTTTTGACGCTGGCCTTGATGCCGTTCTTCTCGAATATCTCGGACAGATCCTTTTCGATCTTCTGCAGAAGACCACGGTTCTTTTCCAGAAGTTCGGCCAAACGGTCCGTGACAGCGCGCCATGCATCGGGATTGATATAACGGAAAGCCAGCTCTTCCAGCTCTTCGCGCATGTCCTGCATACCCATGCGGCCAGCAAGAGGCGCATAAATATCCATGGTCTCTTCGGCAATGCGCAGGCGCTTGTCCTCGCGCATCACGCCGAGCGTGCGCATATTGTGCAAACGGTCGGCGAGCTTCACCAGAAGCACGCGGACATCTTCGGAAATGGCCAGAAGCAATTTGCGCAGATTTTCCGCCTGCACCGCCTTCTTGGAAACCAGATCGAGCTTTTTGAGCTTAGTCAGACCTTCGACGAGCTTGCCGATTTCCGGCCCGAACAGTTGATCAATCTCCTGACGGGTCGCGGTCGTGTCTTCGATGGTATCGTGCAGAAGCGCGATGGCAATCGTCGCCTCATCGAGATGCATGTCGGTGAGGATGGCTGCGACTTCGAGCGGATGGGAAAAATAAGGGTCGCCGGAAGCACGTTTCTGGCTGCCATGTTTCTGCATGGCATAGACATATGCCTTGTTAAGAAGCGCCTCGTTTACATCCGGCTTGTATCGCTGCACACGCTCCACAAGCTCATACTGGCGCATCATCTACAACAACTCCTCAAACCAATGTCGGGCGATCAGCGGCCATATCGCAACACCTGAACACCCCTATCGAGCACAACTTCGCAAATTATCGAGTGTTTTGCGAGCTTTAGCACCGATTATCTGCCAACAGGATTAATTTCAGACAGAAATTGACTTCCTGCAAGCCGCCGCAGCGATCATTTTATGTTCACGCGCGTCAAAATACGCGCCGCAGCCAGATGAGCCGCAGCGCGTATAAAATGGATAACCCGAACGAGCCTTAGAAGTCGTCGTTCTTTTCCGGGGCAACCAGACCTTCGATACCGGCCAGAAGCTCTTCTTCCGACATGCGATCGAAAGACACAACATCTTCCTCGGCTGCTTCGGCAATGCCTTCAACGAGCTCGTCGGACGACGAGGTGATCTGGGCCGGAGCAGCAGCTTCCGGTTCGTCCACTTCCACATGCTTCTGCAGCGAGTGGATCAGGTCTTCCTTCAGATCGTCCGGCGAAAGCGTTTCATCGGCGATTTCGCGCAATGCAACGACCGGGTTCTTATCATTGTCGCGGTCGACAGTGATCGAAGCGCCCTGAGAAATCTGGCGGGCGCGATGACCGGCGAGCAGAACCAGCTCGAATCGGTTCTCGACTTTGTCTACGCAGTCCTCAACGGTGACGCGGGCCATACGCGGTCCCTTTCATTTTCGAACTTTAACGGATTTTTTCTGGACATAACGCCTGTTGGGCGAAATTACAAGCGAAAGCGGGATTATAGGCATCTAAAAGCCCTTATCCGCTGTTATGTCCTCGATTTTAAACGATATACCGTATAGTAGCTCATTCCTGTTCAGAATGGAACAATATTAACTAGACCAAAACTCGTTCCCATACCTGAATTGCTACACAGGATAAATTAGCTCACTAAAATAACAACCTATGGTTGCTTGTCTTTCTATAATATCTCCTTAGAAACGCTATAAACGCTATTGGTAGAAATATTTTCGCCAGTCGACGTTTGTGAAACAAATCTGAATACGCGGTCGACGGTCCACTCCCGTTAGGCTGTAAAATGGATATATTACACGATGTTCGATTCTCGTGAAAAAATTGCGCTTTTTATTGATGGCGCCAATTTATACGCAGCATCCAAGACCCTGGGCTTTGACATCGATTACCGCAAGCTTTTGAAGGCATTTCAGAAGCGTGGTTATCTGCTGCGCGCTTATTACTATACTGCGCTTATTGAAGATCAGGAATATTCCTCGATCCGTCCACTGATCGACTGGCTGGATTACAATGGCTACAAGGTGGTCACCAAGGCCGCCAAGGAATTCACCGATTCGACCGGCCGCCGCAAGGTGAAGGGCAATATGGATATCGAACTGACCGTCGATGCCATGCAGCTGACCGACTCGGTTGACCATTTCGTTATTTTCTCCGGCGACGGCGATTTCCGTTCGCTCGCAGAAGCCCTGCAGCGCAAGGGCCGCAAGGTTTCCGTCGTTTCGACGCTGACCACGCAGCCCGCGATGATTTCCGATGAACTGCGCCGTCAGGCCGATCATTTCATCGATCTTGTTTCGCTGAAGGCCGAAATTGGTCGCGACCCGTCTGAGCGCGCACCGCGCCGCCAGGACGACGATCTCGACGAAGGCTATTGATATCAGTCAGGGCTCGAAACCGAGCCCTCTTCGAACTACGCAACGTTTGCGGTTCGGTTGTTAAGAATATCCACTCTTCCGCATGAATCAAAAGAGCGCCTCACAGCGCTCTTTTTCGTTGGCATAAGGTCAGCCCCGGTCGCGGAGCAAACGGGCCTTTTCACGACCCCAGTCGCGTTTCTTTTCCGTCTCGCGCTTGTCGTGGTTCTTCTTGCCGCGTGCGACGGCCAGTTCCAGCTTCGCGCGTCCGCGATCATTAAAGTATAGTTTCAGCGGAACGACAGTCATACCGTCGCGCGAGACCGAGTTGAACAGACGCGAGGCTTCGCGGCGGCTGACCAGAAGCTTGCGCAAACGGCGCGGCTCGTGGTTGAAGCGATTGCCCTGCGTATATTCCGGAATATAGGAATTGATCAGCCAGAACTCGCCGTTCTCGAAGCTGGCATAGCTTTCGGCGATGTTCGACTGATTGGCGCGCAGAGACTTCACCTCGGTGCCAGTCAAAACCAGACCGGCCTCAAGCGTGTCCAAAATCTCGAAATTGAAGCGCGCCTTGCGGTTTTCCGCGATGATCTTGCGCGCAGGGGAATTCTTCGGCTTGTTCATAACTGCACTATATAATGCGTTGCATTTAAAATGAAAACGCTCCCGCGACGGCGGGAGCGTAAAAATCACCAGCTTGCCATTTCTTCAACTGACAACACGGCAATTGCCGGATCAGTTGATGAGGCCTGCATGCTTCATGGCCTGATCGATCTTCTCGGCGGTCGACTCCTCGACCTGCACCATTGGCGAGCGCAGGCTGTTTTCGACACGTCCAAGACGCGACAGCGCATATTTCGGGCCAGATGGATTCGGCTCGATGAACAGCGCCTTGTGCAGCGGCATCAGGCGATCCTGCAACTCCAAAGCCTTGGCGTAATCGCCAGCCTGGCAAGCTTCCTGAAACTCGGCGCACAGGCGCGGCGCGATATTCGATGTCACCGAAATGCACCCTACCCCGCCATGGGCGTTGAAGCCGAGCGCCGTTGCATCCTCGCCCGAAAGCTGGATGAAATCCTTGCCGCAGGTGCCGCGCTGCTCGGAAACGCGCTCGATCTTGCCAGTCGCGTCCTTCACACCGATGATGTTCTTGTGATCGCGCACGAGAGCACCCATCGTTTCAGGCGTCATGTCGATGACCGAACGGCCCGGAATGTTGTAAATGATGAGCGGGATCGAGATCGAGCGGGCAACCCGCGAGAAATGCTCGTAGAGGCCACGCTGGTTCGGCTTATTATAATAAGGCGTAACCACCAGCACGGCATCCGCACCAGCCTTTTCCGCATGCTGGGCGAGTTCAATCGCCTCAACCGTGTTGTTCGAACCTGCGCCGGCGATGAC
Organism: Ochrobactrum sp. P6BSIII; assembly: GCF_014138065.1. NCBI lineage: Bacteria > Pseudomonadati > Pseudomonadota > Alphaproteobacteria > Hyphomicrobiales > Brucellaceae > Ochrobactrum > Ochrobactrum sp. P6BSIII. The sequence goes on from NZ_JACGXB010000012.1 coordinate 74,125, forward strand.
CGGCACGCGACCCGCGGCGACTTCAATGCAAACCTCGATGACGCGCTTGTGCTCATCATGGGAAAGCGTCGGCGTTTCGCCCGTGGTGCCAACGGGCACGAGACCTTTGGTGCCTTCTTTTATCTGCCAGTCAACAAATGCACGAAAAGCTTTCTCATCGAACGCTCCTTCACGATCGAATGGCGTGACAAGCGCGGTAATTGAGCCCTTCAGCATCAGTAACTCCTGAAAAAGATAGACGGAACCTCAAACCTCAAGGGGCACTCGACCTGTGTTGCGGTTTGCGGAGGCGATGAACAATAGTCTTGCAGCAGAAATGGAGCAAGCACATTGCAAGCGGAAAACAGGGGTAATACGGCAGATTTGCGACGAAAATCCCGGCTTTATTTTAGCAACTACCTCGCAGGTCCCGACAGCTGTCCGGGATGGGTATGTCCACCAGCCGTTTCGGCGTCTGCGGTGCGATATTATAAAGATTTTGTTAATCATAGTTTCATTCCTGAGGCGTATCATGAATATCGAAACCTGCGGGCAAAATGGAAGGCTAACAAAAGCCGGATTTTGCTAACATATTTCACTGCAACCAGTATCCCGAATGGCCGGATTTTTGTTTCAGAGTGTGGATGTCTAAAGAAGTCGTAGCGATCAGTATCAGACGAAAGGCCCTGCTTGCAGGATGCCTTATTGCGGTTGCGGTGCAGCCGACGGCTTCGTTTGCGCAATCGTCACTGCCGAGCGAAGTGCCGACACCTCTTGCGCGTCCCTTTGCGCCTGCCGCAGCGCAGTCTCCCGCTTCGCCAATGAATCTGGTGACGCCGACACCGCGTCCCACACCGCCGGATCCGGTTATCACCTCATCATTCAGCCGTGTTGAAAACCCGGCTGCCATTGGCGGCACGCTGAAAAGCGGCCTCGATGCGCTGTATTCGAACAATGTGACAAGTGCGGTTGCCTTTCGTAACGGCATGCCGCGCGGTTCGCTTGACCGGCAGATTCTGACCTGGGCGATTGCGACTTCGGGCATTGACGGTGTTTCAAGCGGTGAAATTGCTGCCGCAACCGCTGAATTGCCCGGCTGGCCCGGCATTTCCACGCTTCAGCGCAGTTCGGAACGGGCTCTATTCAAGGAAAACCCGCCTGCTGGAACGGTGATGGCGGCCTTTGGCAACCGTCGCCCAGTGACCACCGAAGGTATGATCGTGCTGGCGCGCGCCTATGTCAGCATTGGCAATCCTGCGAAGGCGCGTGAACTCCTGTCGCCCTGGTGGGCAACACAGCGTCTGTCGTCGGATGACGAGCAGAAAGTGCTGAAGGAATTCAACGGTGTCCTGACACGGGACGATCACCAGCGGCGTTTTCTGCGCGCGATCTATAATGACCGCACACAGTCAGCCAAGCTGCTTGCCGGTCCCGCACAGGCGCAGTCGCTTTACAATGCCTTTGCAGCCGTCGCTCAGAAGTCGCCCAATGCAGCGGCAACGATTGCTGCCGTGGATCGCTCCTGGCAGGCGAATGCAGCCTATCAGTTCCTGAAGATTCGCTATCTGCGTCGCGCTGAGCGCTATGACGACGCCACCGATCTGATGTTGAAGGCGCCGCGTCAGGCCGCCATGCTGGTTGATCCTGACGCTTGGTGGACCGAACGGCGGATTCTGTCGCGGGAGTTGCTCGACCTCGGTAAACCGCAGCTTGCCTATAAGGTGGTCGCGGCTCACGCCGCCGAATCGCCAACGGTTGCAGCCGAAGCGGAATTCCATGCCGGTTGGTATGCGTTGCGCGCGCTCAAGCAGCCGAAAACGGCCGCACCGCATTTCGCCAGAATTGCTGAGATTTCTGCCCGGCCGATTTCCGCATCGCGCGCCTATTATTGGCTTGGACGCGCCGCGGACGCGGGAAGTGGTGGCAATGCGCGCGATTATTATCGCCGCTCCGCCCATTTCGGCACGACCTTTTATGGTCAGCTTTCCGCCGCCAAGCTGGATGAGAAAGCGCCGGAGCTGATCTATCCGCGACCAAGTGATACGGATCGCGCTCGCTTTGCCAACCGGAACGCGGTGCAGGCGATCAAGCGTCTGGAACAGATCGGCTATGCCGCCAAGGCGATATCCATCTATACGCAGCTTTCGCAGGAACTCGACAGTGTCGGCGAGCTCGCCTTGCTGGCCGTCATGGCCGAGCGCAACGAGAACCACTATCTGGCGCTGCGCGTCGGCAAAACCGCCGCGATGCGCGGGCTTGATGTCGGCGCACTATCTCATCCGCTCGGCGCCATCCCGGCCAGCGCCAATATCAGCGGCTCAGGCAAGGCGCTTGCCTATGCGATCGCGCGTCAGGAAAGCGAATTCAATGTCGGCGCCGTTTCCAAGGCTGGAGCACGTGGTCTGTTGCAGCTGATGCCAGCGACCGCCAAAAGCGTCGCCACACGCAACGGCATGGCTTTCTCCGCACCGCGACTGACAAGCGACGCTGGCTATAACGCCACGCTCGGCGCGCATTTTCTTGGCGAACAGCTTGACCGGTTCAACGGTTCCTATGTGCTGACTTTTGCCGGATATAATGCCGGGCCGCGCCGCGCTTCAGAATGGGTCGAGAAATATGGTGATCCGCGCGGTCAGTCGATCGAAGAGATCGTGGACTGGATCGAGCGCATTCCCTATTCGGAAACGCGCAATTATGTGCAGCGCGTTATGGAAAATTACGAGGTCTATAAAGCTCGCCTGACCGGTTCTGCCGATATCGAAACCGATCTGGTTTACGGGCGTCGATAGACAGCTTCAAATTCTGCGGGATGCGCTACAAAACATCATCCCGTAACTCCATCAAGCGTCAGTTTTCTTGACAGGCTTGGCCTTCGGCCTTGCAGGAGCTTTCTTGGCTCTGACTGGCCGTTTGGCCGCGGGCTTGCTCGTGGCTTCTGTGAGCTTTGCTGCCTGCGCGATCCAGTTTTCGCGTGCGATTCGGCGCGGGAAGCCAATGTGACGTTCGATCCACGCGGCTTCTTCGTCTGACCAACTTGCAATCTGGTCATAATGATAAACGCCGAGCTTATTGAGCATCGTCTGGATGGCTTTGCCGATACCGCTGATCACGGTCAGATCATCCGTCTTGTCTTCACGGGGCGCATCGAGCAGTTCAGGACGGCCCGGATCTTTCGGCTCGCGCGGTTCTTCTGGTTCTGCAGCCGGAACCGGCAGTGGTCCGCCTACGACTTCCGCGTCCGGCACAGGCGCCTTCTTCGGCGCACTGACTTTTTGTGGCTTCTTGTCTTTCGGCAGCGACGCCGCTTCTACCGGAGCAGCGACAGGCTGAACGGATTCGGGCTTCTCGTCCACGGCAGGAGGCGTCGAGAGCGCAGCCGCAACGATTATACGTTCCTCGTCGGTCATGGCCTTGCTTTTGCCCCGGAACAATTTGCCCAGAACACATCCCACGATAAACGCCACCGCAACAAGGATCGCCAGTTGAATGATCAGCAACGGCATGTCGGTTTCCCTCGTACTCTATACTACACGCGCCATAACCTGTTGATTAAGCGCATCTTATCTCTTGCAGGCCGAGCCAGTTCGGCGGCTGCTTTATTTACGACCGCTCAGCCATCCGACGACGATCCCGATCAATATCGCCGCGAGAAGAACGGGCCAGAATGTTTCAGCAAGATAAAGCATCAAAACCTGCACTGGGTTTCATGGGTCAGCCCCACGCATTAGTCATAATAAGAAAGCAAAATTTGAAACAGCGAAACTGTCAACTTCGAACAGGAAAGTCACCCGAATCCCTGCCCTAGCGTAAGCTTAATCCCATAGAATCACGGCTGGGCTATATCGGATGCCGCCAGATTCAAACCGAATGGCAACGGCTTGGCCAATATATCGGTCATTGCTTGATATTGCTCGGCGCTTGCCGCCTTCCCTTTGATCGAAAGCGACCCGTCGGTGATCGTTACCTCGCCATCCGCAAGCGTTTTGGTCAAAGTGAGAGCGAAAAGAACACTGTCAGAAAATTGTGGCCAGCTTCCGCGCGCCAAGGCCATTTCGTCATCAAGCGACGAGCCGGGCGCGACACCTTCTGCGACTTCCATGATCTGGTCACGGAGCGCATTTTCGGGAATGGAGCCTGAAAAGACCAGGGCGTCATTGCTCTTTTCGATCTTAAAAACATAAGGCGACGTGGCAGGCAGAACAGATGTGAGATCCGTGATGTCGTTGATTCCCCATACAGCACGCAAAGCAGCACGCGCCGCTTCCTGCTCTGCGGGATCAGGCGCAATGCCCTTCACTGTAATGTCGCGGCCTTCAATATCGAAGCCAGTCCAGACATAGGGTGCCAATGCTTCGGACGTGCGAGTGGAAATATCGGTCTGAACCCGATCCACCCCGAACCACAGAGCCAGAGCCGTCAGTGTTGCGGTCCACGTTACACCCGGCCAGAACCAGCTTTTCATGTCGCCTCACCTTCCGTGTCTGTGATCCGCTTCTTCGAAGCAGCGCATTGCGATAGATCATTCGTACAAAGACAGGACATTCAACAAATGCAAGAGCCGTTCAAATCAGAGAACAACAAAAAACCCGACAGCTGAGCTGCCGGGTTTCTTGTAGCCAATCCGTAAAGGATTAGAACGAACGCTGGAAGCGGATGGTGCCGCCGATCGCGTCCTTTTCGGTGATGCCACCGTCATAGGCGCGCCAGTCGTTGCTGAAGCGGGTGTAGTTGATTTCCGGCGTGATGGTGAAGCCAGGAACCAGCTCGTAAGCAACGTTAGCAGCAATTGCGGTCTTGCCCCAATCGTCATGCGCGCCCTGAAGGTTGAAGACAGCCTTGTCGGTTGCCTTGAACTTCAGACCACCCCAGACAGCCCAATCGCCGCCCCACTGGCCGTACATCTGGTCCGGATTTTCTTCCGAAGCATATGCACCCTGCAACCAAACCGAGAAGCGGTCGGTGATGTTGACGTCGCCGCGAACCTTAGCAGCCCACTCTTCGATGACCGAGTCGTAAGCTACGACGCCAGCGATCGAACCCCAGCCGCCAGCATACTTCAGGCCACCAACAACATGCGGCATGTAGCCGTCGATTGCATAGTCGCCAGCGCCGGTAAAGCCGCCGTCGTTGTCCGCACCCTGTTCAAGAGCGATTACAGCCGAGAAGCCGTTGCCGCCAGTGAAGGTGTACGAGATCTTGCCCGTGCGATATGCGCCAGCCGAGACCACGTCATCGTTGATGATGTCGCCGAGGTAACCGGTGAAGGTGTGGAATTCCGACTCATCAATACCGACCTTCAGGCCGCCGAGTTCGATATAGGCGAACTGCATAACGACGTCGGAAGAGTTCGAGCCATAAACGCCGTCTTCACGGGAATTAGCCGAAGCATAGTTGAAGCGGGTTTCAGTGAACGTCTTCAGCGTGCCGAGTTCGGTTTCCGAAGCGGTCGAGGTACGCAGAGCGAAACGAGCGCCCTTGTCCCAACCTTCACGATCCGTACCCGAGTAAACGTTGTCGCCGCCCTTTACGTCGTAACGGACGTAACCATGGATGCGCAGGCAGGTTTCGGTGCCTGGGATGTAGAAGTAGCCAGCGCCGTATGCGTCGCAAACGCGAACATATTCAACGGCTTCGGGCTCTGGCGCGACGATTGCGTCGGCAGCCTGAGCGCCGGAAGCTGCAACCAGAGCTGCAGCGGAGCCGAGAAGAAGGCTCTTGATGTTCATTTCTGACCTCCAGTCAAAGTTAAAAATGGGTCTGGGCATTCTGATTTGGCTGAAGGACAACCTGTCCCCATCCCCTTGTGAAAAAGTCGCCCCGAAGCGCTCCTTCTTCTGGATGTGAAGATACTCGCCCGCTCTTTCGTTTCAACACCGAATACGGCTTACCTGCCCCAGCAAGGCCTCTATGCAGAATGGTTGTTGCAGAAAAGACACGAAATTGTCAGCTTTGAGTGAGGTTCTTTAGTCTTTATTAACATTAGTAAATCGAAATTAATCGATCTTAACGATTGAAAACGTGTGTTTTTTCAGTTTGGAAGCTTAACACGGCTCGAGATTCCCTTGTTTATGGCCTGGGGATTGGAAAGTGTCCTCCAGATGGCAAGGAACGAGCGATTCTTCTTTAAAGAGTCCGAATCTCTTTCATTTCCAATGGCATTATTATGCGACAGAGCAATGAAGGATTCGTCGTTGAAACGCCGCAAATCGGGCCTGAACCATGATTGCCTTATATATAAAGGGTGTAATTCTCAGGAAATTTTACCAGCTACTGCGTAAATCGCTTGAAATGCCGCCACGTACCGGCTATCTCGCCCTTACCGGAGAGGTGGCCGAGTGGTCGAAGGCGCTCCCCTGCTAAGGGAGTAGACCTCATAAGGGTCTCGTGGGTTCGAATCCCATCCTCTCCGCCACTGCGCTGCCAGCGCACACCAATCCTTCCATCAAAAATGCAGACATTATCTCCGCGTTGGGCCGATTCTCACGCTCTCCATCGACGGCGTGTTGATCTTGTCTTTTGACAAGCTGAATCAGAAAAATCCATAAGTATCTGAATTAAAATAGTTTTTTGACATGATGTCGATTCTTGACTGGAGGTCAGAAATGAACATCAAGAGCCTTCTTCTCGGCTCCGCTGCAGCTCTGGTTGCAGCTTCCGGCGCTCAGGCTGCCGACGCAATCGTCGCGCCAGAGCCCGAAGCCGTTGAATATGTTCGCGTTTGCGACGCATACGGCGCTGGCTACTTCTACATCCCAGGCACCGAAACCTGCCTGCGCATCCATGGTTACGTCCGTTACGACGTAAAGGGCGGCGATGACGTCTACACCGGTTTCGACCGCAAGGGCTGGGACAAGGGCGCTCGTTTCGCGCTTCGCACCTCGACCGCTTCGGAAACCGAACTCGGTACGCTGAAGACCTATACCGAAACCCGCTTCAACTATGGCGCAGCTAACTCGCGTCATGACGGCGACTACGGCTTCACCGGTTCTGACGTTGCTCTGCAGTTCGCCTATATCGAACTCGGCGGCCTGAAGGTCGGCATCGATGAGTCGGAGTTCCACACCTTCACCGGCTACCTCGGCGATGTCATCAACGATGACGTGGTCGCAGCTGGCGGATACCAGACCGGTAAGATCTCGTACACCTTCACTGGCGGCAATGGCTTCTCGGCTGTGATCGCTCTCGAACAGGGTGACGATGGCTTCACGATCGACGGCTACATGCCGCATGTTGTTGGTGGCCTGAAGTATGCTGGCGGCTGGGGTTCAATCGCTGGCGTCGTAGCTTACGACTCGGTTATCGAAGAGTGGGCAGCCAAAGTTCGCGGCGACATCAACATCACCGACCGCTTCTCGGTTTGGTTGCAGGGTGGTTACGCTTCGGAAGAATCTCCGCTGCAGATGTACGGCCAGTGGGGCGGCGATTGGGCTGTCTGGGGTGGCGCGAAGTTCAAGGCAACCGACAAGGCTGTCATCAACATTCAGGGCGCACATGACGACTGGGGCAAGACCGCAGTTACGGCTAACGTCGCTTACGAGCTGGTCCCTGGCTTCACCATCACGCCAGAAGTTTCGTACACCCGCTTCGGTGGCGAATGGCGCGACTACGCTGGCGACAAGGATGCCCTTGGCGGCATGGTTCGCTTCCAGCGTTCATTCTAATCAGACCAACGTCTGAATCAAAGACGCCAGCGGGAAACCGCTGGCGTCTGCAATCATAGGATCAGTGTTCACAGAGCTGTGAAGTCACCCGCGCCAAAATGGGGATTTTGAACGGGCGGCGACAAGGGGAGTTATCGAGAAACTGGAAATTGGGGACAAACGGGGGCCTGAAACAAGGATCGCACCATGTCTCTGCATAAAGTTAGCCTACTTATCTTGTGCTTCTTTAATTATTCCATTAGTTGTGCAACCCGCAGAATGCCGGGGGGCACAAAATGATAACTATTGGGGAAACGGTAGTTGGTACTGGTGACAAATACGCGCCGATCATCGACTACAATCTGAATTACGCATCCGACAGAAGCCAAAACCATAGGCTCGTAGAGAAATTCTCTATCGCTGAGCTGACGGGAAAATACATAAACATTCTGTGGGATGACGGCTCGCACAAATATAATGTTAGGTCGTTTCTCGGCGAGATCGACGAAATTTTGAAGGGCGAACGCTTTTCAGGTTTCGATCAGGAAATGCTTGATTCCCTTATTGGCACGCTTCGTGAGCGCGGCAACAGCAATGCAACCATCAACAGAAAGATGGCTGCGCTGAGCAAGCTGCTGCGAAAGGCGCATAAAATGGGGGATATCTACAGTCTGCCGGAGTTTGTCCGACAGAAAGAACGGGTGGGACGCATCCGCTTTCTCGAATATGAGGAAGAAAAGCGGCTGTTCGCGGCGATCAAATCGCGCTGCGAAGACAGCTTCCGGCTTGCAGTGTTCCTCGTCGATTCAGGCTGCCGTCTTGGCGAGGCCATTGGACTGACGTGGAATGATTTGCAGGATCATCGCGTCACCTTCTGGCTCACCAAATCCAATAGAAGCCGAACAGTCCCCCTCACCCGCCGTGCGGGAAAGGCGACGAAGATTCCGCATGAGCGGCTCAAAGGGCCATTTGCGATGCTCAACCAAGTCCGGTTTCGACAGATCTGGAATGACGCCAAGATGCAAGTCGGTCTGGGCACCGACGATCAGGTCGTACCGCATATTCTGCGTCACACCTGCGCTTCCCGCCTTGTTCGCGGCGGCATTGATATTCGCCGTGTCCAGATGTGGCTTGGCCACCAGACACTGCAAATGACCATGCGATACGCGCATCTGGCAACAAATGATCTCGATTCTTGCGTGAAAGTGCTGGAAGTCCACTAGGGGCTTTCCAGCTTTAGTTCAGCGCGCTCACACGCGAAAACAATTCGCTGTGCTTTGCAAGCCCTGCTTGTAAGGGACAGAGAAGACGAAATTCAGTGCTTTAATCGCTATTGTGCCAGACGAATCAGCACACCGAGCCTTGTTCGATTCCCCTTGAACGGGCACCACTGTCTCAGGTTGACAGCGGCATTTCCTTGCTTGCTTCCTGCGCCAAGCTGCAAGCGAACTTCAAGCCCATAGCACCTGGTATTTCCGTTGCTGCACTGCAGGCTAGAAAGGTTGACGCATGTGCCGTCATGGAATGCCTTCCCCCAATCATTTAAGATTCTGAGTTTCCTGCCGCTTCCACACAGTCTCTCGCGCATATTGATCGCTTGAAACGGGAGAGCAACTGACACGGCAAGTACGGTCTGTCGCGCCTGCACTGATCAAACTATCAAACCTGTTCGGACAAAACGCCGGACTTATCTAGCCAATCCTGATTATGATTTCGAACCATGGATATAGACACTTGATCGGAATGTCAGCAACCGCAATGAAACAGACGAACTCGACCGCGGCCGATGCTCAGCACCACCAATATTCAACGCATTCGTTAGTTAGCATGTTGATAAACGATTGAGGTCGGTGAAACGCCTTCGCCCGAACAGTCCACTGGCATAATCCCAACTTTTCGCGTCGCTACAGCCAGCAAACAAACTGCCGCACATCCGACAGACGCTTTTCTCACCATTCAGGTGGAACCAACGGACATGACTTGCTATGCCTTTTAATCGGGAGGACGAACGGCCACGTGGTAACAGCTGCGGACCATCTCGCCTGAGCAAGCCGCCTTCATTGCCTGACTGAAAGCTGACTGGATATCGCCATGGGATCACCCCGCCTCACCCCTCTTGTCGAAAAGCTGCCTTCAACCGTGCCGTTTATCGGTCCAGAAACGCTGGAATTGCAGCGTGGCAAGCCTTTCAAAGCCCGCATCGGTGCGAATGAGAGCAGCTTTGGCCCGGCACCATCGGTGATTGAGGCGATGCAACGCGAAGCCGCCGAGGTCTGGAAATATGGCGACCCCGAAAACTACGAACTGCGCCACGCCATTGCAGCCCATCATGGTGTGAAAGCGGAAAACATCATGCCCGGCGCTGGCGTTGATGCTCTGCTTGGGCTGGTCGTTCGGCAATATGTTCGCGAAGGCGATAAGGTTATCAACTCGCTTGGCGGTTATCCGACCTTCAATTACCACGTCGCAGGTTACGGCGGCGCATTGGTCACCGTCCCTTATCGCAACGATAAATCCGATCTGGACGGCCTGCTCGCCGCGGCAAAGCGCGAGAACGCCGCCATCCTCTATGTCGCGAATCCCGACAACCCGATGGGTACCTGGCATGAAGGGGCTGATATCCTGTCCTTCATCGAGGGCATTCCTGAAACGACGATGCTCATTCTGGATGAAGCCTATTGCGAGACTGGGCCCGATTCGGCGTTCCCGTCTTTTGAAACAGATCGGCCGAATATCCTCCGCATGCGTACCTTCTCAAAAGCCTATGGGCTGGCTGGCATTCGCTGCGGTTATGTTGTCGGCTGCGCCGAAGCGATCCGCTCCTTCGACAAGATTCGTGACCATTTTGCCGTGAACCGCGTAGCACAAGCGGCCGCTATCGCGGCGCTTAAAGATCGGGCCTATCTCAAGGATGTTGTCGCGAAAATCCATGCAGGTCGCGACCGTATCGCTGCTATGCGGCAGCCAACGGTTTGAGCGCTATTCCTTCGGCAACCAATTTCGTGGCTATTGATTGCGGCCGCGACGCGGCATTTGCCACGGCCATAATGAATGGACTGATCGCGCGCGATGTTTTCGTGCGCAAGCCGGGCGCGCCGGTTCTTGACCGCTGCATTCGCGTGAGTGTGGGGATCGAAGAACAGCTGGATGTTTTCGAAGCCGCCCTGCCCGGCGCATTGGAAGACGCCCGCCAATCCATCAAAAGCACCGAAACTGTTTGAATAGTGAGCCATCATGCCAAGCTTATCGAATGGCAGACCCCATAACGTACTTTTCAGCACGCTTGGCGGATTGTGCGGCGCGCTGGCAATCGCAGCCTATGCCGGGGCGGCCCATGGCGGCGAAAACCATCTCGGCAGCATAGCACCTTTGCTGCTGGGCCATGCGCCAGCCTTGCTTGTGCTGGCTCTGCTTGCCCCCGCCAGCCGTGCAGCCACAATCGGCGGTGCGCTTCTGGTCGTCGGCCTGGCGCTCTTCTGCGGCGATCTTTTCATGCGCGACATCACGGGTAACCGGCTCTTTCCACTTGCTGCACCAACCGGTGGAAGCCTGATGATCCTCGGCTGGTTGAGTGTCGCTTTGACCGGATGGTTCTCGAAACAAAAATAAAGGGGCCTCACGGCCCCTCTTTTTCTCAGCGATATCGAGTCGATATCGATCAGGAATTGCCCTTGAGGCGTGCATTGCAAAGGCTGTAATAACCGCCGCCCTTCTGCACCCACTTCAGGCCGCCAAGTGCATTGGCATCCTTCAATGCATGATACTGCTCGAGGCAGGTGTGCATGCGTGCCTTACCAGCCGATTCGCTCGAATATTTCGCAGAAACGGCGGTTGGGAACTTCATGCCTTTCGGAGCAGCAGCGGTCGGTGCTGCAGGCTCCGAATTGCCATCCGTGCTCAGCGCAACAGGATCGGCACCGGCACCGCATTCAGCCTTGCGGAAATCATTCCACTTCACGCCATTATCCGTGCCTGCATCCTTTGCAGCCTGATATTTGGTGCTGCACTGCTTCATCGTCAGGCCCTTGGCGCTGTCACCAGCCGCAGGAGCTGCCGTCTTTGCAGTTTTGGCTGCTGGCGCTGCCGCCGCAGGCTTCGCCGGAGCAGCAGCCGGTGCGGCTGCGGCATCGTCACCGCACTGGGCTTTACGGAAGTCGTTCCACTTCAGATTGCCGAGCGTTCCGGCGTCTTTGGCGGCCTGATACTTGGTGCTACATTCCTTCATCGTCAACGCACTTGCGGGCGAAGAGAAGGTGAAAGCCGCTGCACCCATAATAATGGCGGTGCCTGCCAAAGCTGTGATGGTTCGAATGGACATTGCGTCACTCCCTATCGAATACGGCCCTTGGATCGTAAGGCACCGGATTGATGCTTCACGACCAATCTCATTTGCATATGTCGGAAATTTCATCTTTCTCCGCATATGCCGGAATTAAGAAGAAATCAGGCTCAACCTGTTGCTCCCGTTCATTCCTTTTCCGCGCCAACATTGCTCCTGGCGAAATTGACTGTCAATCGTTTGCTTAATATTACAGGTGCGAGCAATACAAATTTTCTAACGGTCATTTTCGGCCCGTTATGGCTACCCCCTTCATAGTAACGACATAGTAACGTCATCAAATTGACCGTTTTGTATTTAAGCGGAAACTGCATTAAGGACAATGGGGAATGATACAGCGGATCATGATCATCGGCGGCGCCGGTTCGGGAAAATCGACACTGGCGCGGGAGTTGGGCCAGCTGCTGGACCTGCCCGTCATCCACATCGACACCATCTACTGGCAAGCCGGATGGGTCATGCGTCCGCTTGATGAAATCGCCCGTATGACCAACGAGGCGGCGGATGGTAATCGCTGGGTCTTCGAAGGCAATCACAGCCATACCATGTCCCATCGTGCGTCACGCGCCGACATGCTCATTTTCCTCGACATTTCGACCGGACGACGTCTTGTGCGGGTAGTCCGACGCATCCTGAAATATCATGGCCGCACGTGACCGGATATGGGCGATGGCTGCCCGGAGCGTTTCGACTGGGATTTCATTAAATGGGTGGTCGATTATCGTAAAAATGGGCGGATTCGCGCACTCAAATTCATGAAACAGGCCCCAAACCATCTCATAAAGCGCCATTTATGTAGTCCACGGGAAGTAGACGTATTTCTCGACGGCATTCGTGACGAAATAAATCAAAAGCATACCGCCCTAAAATTGTAGGGAGCCGATAAAGGAAGGCTTAAAATAGCAATATTGCAAATGGTGCCAAGGCGCTTTCACGCTGCTATATTGTTGAGGTCTCCCAAGACTTGACGCTCGTGTGCGATCATCGAAGCAACGACACCTCCGCACAGCGCAAAGATCAGTTGAAATGAGCGCCGGCTTCCAATCCGGTTTTTGACTTTTTTGAGCCGGAATTCCGGCTATCGCTGTTGGAGTCTAAACGTGGCAGATCTCGCAGATAGCCCCGCTCCGCTTGTTGACACGCCCAGTGTTGCAAGCCTCGACCGCCATCACTTGTACGAAGACGCCATGGCCATGCTGATTGGTACGTCTTTCATCGCGCTTGGCATCAATATCTATAGCCACGCAACTTTGATGACCGGCAGCACAGCCGGCATCGCCCTTCTTATTCAATATGCGACGGGAACAAGTTTCGGGCTGCTTTATTTCCTGATCAACCTGCCCTTCTACTATTTCGCCGTGCGGCGCATGGGATGGCCATTCACGATCCGCACCTTCGTAGCGGTTGGCATGTTGTCAGGTTTCGCGTGGCTGATCCCGCAGAGCGTTGACTTCAGTGCTGTTAATCCGCTGTTTGCCGCGCTGATGGGCGGCACCTTGATGGGAATGGGTGTGCTGTCCCTCTTCCGGCACCGCTCCGGCGTCGGCGGCGTTAATATTCTGGCGCTCTATCTTCAAGACGCATACGGAATTCGGGCGGGCTGGTTCCAACTTGGCCTTGATCTGGTGATCATGCTGGCGTCACTCTTTTTCATTCCATGGCAGAATATGATGCTGTCACTGCTCGGTGCCGTGGCGATGAATCTCATCGTTGCAATCAATCACAAGCCAGGCCGCTATCTCGGCATGAGCTGACGCACAAAAGCCGCCTTCGAAGGCGGCTTTTTGTTTCGGTCATGCGTTTCGCAGTCTCAGTGCGTGGTCATCCATTCGCGCGCATCGCGAAGGGCAGCGGCCAGTTCAGTCTTGCTCATGGTGGCGGCAACTTGATTGCGCATCCGAGCGGCCTTTTCGTTGCCCCGAATGGCGGCGATGTTGAGCCACTTATGGGCTGCGATCACATCGATCTCGCAATCGCGACCAATCGCATATTTCATGCCCATTTCCAGAAGAATGCGGTCCTGCGATGCGATCTTTTGCTGCTGCGTAAAGCTCTGAAACTGTGCCATTTTTCTTTGTCCCTGTTAAATCCCGAGAACCGTCCGGTCTTTATTTCGTGGCGGTTGTTATCGCCTTGAAACTGCCGTCTCTGTCGTTCCGTTCATGATGTAGAGAATAGACCTCAGGGCTGAAATGCGCGTTAAACCAGATGCTTAACGTCTGACCAACAAAATCCCAACAACGTGTAAACTTGGGATTTTGTTAAACATCCAAGCCTCGCGGATTGCTGGATTTTTCCGAAAATCGATCCAGATCCGCTCAATGCATGGAAACCGGATGATAACCATAGGACAATCGGGGTCGGCAGAAATGGTGCATTGCGGTGTTTACACACGGCATGGAACCCCCTCGCCCAGCGCTCTCATGAATGCGAAAATTCCGCTTCCGCTCTCGCGAAATCTCGTTTACGTTTACGTTTGCGTAAATCATGACGACATGGGGAGAACACTGTCGGCTTGGTGAGTGGCGCGATCTGGGTCCGGAGATCAAGCGAAGGCCCCGGTTACGGCGACCACGGCAAATGAATGAAGCGGCTTGCGCCACCGCCCGATAGAGGGGACTGGCGCGCATTGGGAGGAATGAATGATCCGCACTCTTGTTCTTGGAATGACACTTGCAGCCAGCTTCGCCGCGCCAGCTCTTGCTGACGAAGCAATCGTGGGCAGCTGGAAGCGCCCGAACGGCACGATCATCAGCTATGCTTCCTGCGGCGGCAACAAGTTCTGCGGCACGGTCATGACCGGCGAATATAAGGGCAAGTCCATCGGCACCATGTCCGGCACGGATGGCAGCTACAAGGGCGAAGTGAACAAGCTTGACGAAGGCAAGACCTATACGGGCAAAGCTTCCGTCAAGGGCAACACGCTGTCTCTGTCGGGCTGTGTGCTCGGCGGACTGATCTGCAAGAGCGAAAGCCTGACGCGCCAATAATCGCCGACAACGGTTTCCAAACGAAAAGGGCGGCCTGAACAGCCGCCCTTGTTACAATCGCTTATTTAACGCGCCTTCTGACCGAAGAGAATTTTCTGCGCTTCCTTGTCGTTGGCCAGATTGGATTTTTCCCGCTCTTCCTTCCCGACAACCAGACCGCGCGCGACGGCCGGACGCGCATTCATGGTGTCGTGCCAGCGCTTCAGATTCGGGAATTCATCGAGATTCTGCTCGTAGTTCTTGAAAGCATTCACCCAGCCAATGCTGGCCATGTCGGCGATGGAATATTCGCCCGCGATGTAATCCTTGCCTTCGAGCTGACGATTGAGCACGCCATAGAGACGATTGACCTCGTTGGTGTAGCGGTCGATGCCATACTGCACCTTTTCCGGCGCATAGAGACGGAAGTGCCCCGCCTGACCCGACATTGGGCCCAGCCCGCCCATCTGCCACATCAGCCATTCGTCAACAGCCACGCGCTTGCGCTCGTCCGTCGGGTAGAACTTGCCGAATTTGCGTCCGAGATATTGGAGAATGGCGCCGGATTCGAAAACCGAGATCGGCTCGCCGCCCGGACCTTCGGGATCGATGATCGCCGGCATGCGATTGTTCGGGGCAATCTTCAGGAAGTCCGGTTGGAACTGGTCGCCCTTGCCGATATTGACGTATTTGACCTCGTAGGGAACGCCAAGTTCCTCCAGCATGATGCTGATTTTGACGCCATTCGGCGTTGGCCAATAATACAGCTCGATGGGCTTTGTCTGTTCAACCATGGGCTTTCTCCAACTCGTTCGAGAGTGTGCGGCGGATTTGGGAGGGATCCTTCCCGCATTCCAATGATGGGAAACATAAGACCCATTTCGACAGGCACAAGGCCAATGCGGCGCATTTAACGGAACATCAATATTTTTGAACCGCGCATGAACGGCAGCCTCAGATGTGGTTCAGGCGCGCTCGCTAAACTGGGCAGCAACAAGGACGGATTTCAACCTTTTGGGGGCTTTCATGTTGCTGAGACGCTTGACGATTGTATGGCTACTGATCGCCGGACTGGCGATTGTCGCTGGTGTATTCGCCGACAGGAAACACGACACCTATCGTGACCAGACGGCGTTTGGTCCGCTGGCTTCCGCCCAGGTCAAGCCGGGGCCACGGCCATGATCGCCAACATTCGCTCGACTGCGGGCATCGCCCTGCGGGTATTCCTCTTCACTGCAATTTTTACCGGCCCGGCCGCCACCTTCGCCTATACGCAAATCGGCCAGCACAGCAAGATGAGCGGCATTGGCCTTGTGCTTTATGTCAGCCTGCAACGAACCGCATAACTGCGTCATTCCATCGTCGTGAACTCTGCTATACTGAGCCATGACACAGCGAATCGAACAGCCATTTCTCAACGAAATCAAAACACCAGCGCCGATCGAGCCAGAGGTGTTTACCGACGCGAGTGCGGCGGTTGCCGCCCTGCAAAAGCTTTATGATCGCAACACAGCCTTCCTGCGCGATGCTTTCGAAAAAGTGGCGCGCGGCGAAATCCCGGCACAACGATACCGCGCCTTCTATCCCGAAATTTGCCTTTCCACATCGAGCTTCGCGCATGTGGATTCGCGGCTGGCCTATGGCCATGTTTCAACGCCGGGCGACTATTCCGCGACCATTACCCGTCCCGATCTGTTCGATCATTATCTGAACGAACAGATCCGCCTGCTGATGCGCAATCACGGCGTGACGGTGACGGTACGCGAGTCGTCCACGCCGATCCCGATCCATTTCGCGTTCATGGAAGGCACCTATGTGGAGGCGTCCGTTGCCAGCGCCTTCCAGCATCCGCTGCGCGATCTTTTCGACGTGCCTGATCTGGCTGCGACCGACGACAAGATCGTCAATGCCGATTTTGAACCAGCGCCCGGCGAACCTATGCCGCTTGCGCCTTTCACGGCACAGCGCATCGACTATTCGCTGCACCGGCTGGCGCATTATACGGCGACGAGCCCGGCGCATTTTCAGAACTTCGTGCTCTTCACCAACTATCAGTTCTACATGGACGAGTTCTGCGCCTATGCCCGCGATCTGATGGCGCAAGGCGGCGGCGGTTACGAACAATTCGTGGAACCGGGCAATCTGATTACCCGTGCAGGCGAAACCGCGCCAAGCGAGGGCACCCCTTTGGCGCGTCTGCCGCAGATGCCTGCCTATCATTTGCAGCGCTCCGACCATTCCGGCATCACCATGGTCAATATCGGCGTCGGGCCTTCCAATGCCAAGACGATCACCGACCATATTGCCGTGCTGCGTCCGCATGCATGGCTAATGCTCGGCCATTGCGCAGGCCTGCGCAACAGCCAGCAGCTTGGCGACTATGTGCTGGCCCACGCCTATATGCGCGAGGATCACGTACTGGACGACGACCTGCCGGTCTGGGTTCCCCTGCCCGCGCTGGCGGAAATTCAGGTCGCTCTGGAAGAAGCGGTTGAAGAAATCACCGGCCTCGAAGGCTATGATCTCAAACGCATCATGCGCACGGGCACCGTTGCCACCATTGACAATCGCAACTGGGAACTGCGCGACCAGCGCGGCCCGGTACAGCGTCTTTCGCAGGCGCGCGCGGTTGCACTCGACATGGAATCAGCCACCATCGCCGCCAACGGCTTCCGTTTCCGCGTGCCCTACGGCACCCTGCTTTGCGTCTCGGACAAGCCGCTGCACGGCGAACTGAAGCTGCCGGGCATGGCCACCGAGTTCTACAAGCGGCAGGTGGCGCAGCATTTGCGGATTGGCATTCGCGCGGTCGAAAAAATCGCCGCCATGCCGGATGAACGTCTGCATTCGCGCAAGCTCAGAAGCTTCTACGAAACGGCGTTCCAGTGAGGTTAAGGGAGTAGGGGAATAGGGCAGTAAGGGAATATGTTGGAGCCCTGTTTCATGCAGAAGCGCCAAGAAACCTTCTTGCAAAAACATACTCCGCTATTCCCTTATTCCCCTACTCCCTTCCCTTCGCCTTCCATCATCGCGCCGTATTCAATCGCTAGAGGCATCTCATGTCGAAAAGCCGTGAGAATATCCCCTTCCTGTTGCTGCTTGCCGCCGTGGCCGTGTCCGTCCCGCTCGTGCTGGGATTTCTCGGCGCGGTTCATCCTGCGCTTGATACATTTTCGCATTTTCGCGCGCATCTTGCCGTCTTGATGATCGTGCTCGCCCTGCCACTGCTCTTCACGAAGATGCGGCGCGAAGGCGCAATGCTGCTGCTGTTCGCCATCATGGCCCTCAGCACTACATTCGGCATGGCGCGTGATTTTCTCAGCGGTTCTGCAGGCGCGACGACTGCCGAAACTACGGGGCCGCGCTACAGCCTCGTTCAGATCAATCTGCGCGAGGACAATCCGGAGCCAAAGCGCATCTTGCAGATGATCGCCCGCGAAAAGCCGGATATCATCGCCTATCAGGAAGCCAGCGAGCAGTGGACAAAGTGGGTGGATATTCTTCAGGCCACCTATCCCTATCGTCTCAGCTGCCGTGAAGATTCGCGAACCTGGGGGGTCGGCATTCTATCCCGCCGTCCCTTCGTTGAAGGCGGTCAGCCTGTATGCATCGGTGACGGATTGCTCGCCATCGCTCCCGTTGATCTCGGTGGCACGCATATCAATGTGGCCTCGCTGCATTTTTCATGGCCATGGCCGCGCTGGCAGCCCTATCAGCTTGGCTATATCGAACCGGGCCTGAAGCAATTGGCGGGGCCGACAATCATCGCTGGTGATCTGAACGCCGTGCCGTGGAGCAATGCCGTTCGCCGGGTCGAGGTCGCATCGAAGACCATGCATATGACCGGCATTGGCGGAACATGGTTCCCGTCCTTCCTGCCGGTGTCACTGGCGCCTTATCTCGGCCTGCCTATCGATCAGATTTTCACCAGCGCGGATATTGTTTCGCCCAAGGTTTCAGCCCGCGAAGACGCCGGGTCGGATCATCTGCCGGTGCGGCTGGACTTCTCCGTTCCAGCCCCGGTGCGCCCGGACGAAGACGAATCGGAAACGCAGTCCGTTATGCTTCAATAACGAGCAGTTCACGGCTCAGACCTTGACTAAGATGCGGAATCCCAGTGGATGCTGCTGCTGAATTTCACGTGCGACGGCAGCATCATCCACAGCAAGGAGCTTTCCGCATGCAAATGTATCAGGTCGATGCATTCACCGATCGAGTCTTCGCAGGAAACCCGGCTGCTGTCCTCATCCTTGAAGACTGGCTGCCGGATGCGCAAATGCTGGCGATTGCGCAGGAGAATAATCTCGCCGAGACCGCCTTTGTCAAAGCCCGCCCCGATGGCGCATGGGATTTGCGCTGGTTCGCCCCGGCGCTTGAGGTTGATTTCTGTGGCCACGCCACCCTCGCAACAGCGCATGTCCTCTTCACCACGGAAAGGGCGGACACATTGCTCGTCTTCCACACGCGGGTTGGTGAACTGAGCGTATCGCGAGAGACCAACGGATACAGTCTCGACATTCCCCGTCTGTCGCCAGAACCTATCGATGCGCTGCCACACAAAATTGCAGATATTTTCGTTGAACCGCCGGTTCACATCTTTCGCAACTTCGAAAATTTCTTTGCCGATCTTGGCAGCGCCGAGGCTGTGCGCAAATTCGTTCCAGACCTGGCGGCCATCGCCCTTCTCGGCTCCGTCGGTCTTGTCGTGACAGGCCAGGAAGCGGACGGCGCAAAGGCACACTTTGTGTCACGCTATTTTGTTCCGGGGGCGGGAATTCCGGAGGATCCGGTGACAGGTTCCATCCATGCCACGCTTGTGCCCTACTGGGCTTCGCGATTGCAGCGCGACAAGCTGACCGCCTATCAGGCGTCGGCGCGTGGAGGATGGCTCGACTGCGAATTGGTCGGGGACCGCGTTATCCTGCGCGGCAACGCCGTGACATTTATGGAAGCCACGATTTTCCTGCCGGATGCTACCTAGCAGTTGCTCGACTGCTAGGTAGTGTGTCTGGCCGAAACAGACGCCTCATGTGAACATTTACATGTTCACATAGACCGGTCCTTCGCCGCCTTGTGGCGGCACCCAGTTAATGTTCTGGTTTGGGTCCTTGATGTCGCAAGTCTTGCAATGCACGCAGTTCTGCGCGTTGATGACGAAACGAACATCCTTGGCGCTTGGATCAGCAGCCGAGTTGCCGTCCTTGTCAACCCATTCATAGACGCCTGCCGGGCAATAGCGCGTCGACGGGCCAGCGAAAACATCGTGTTCCGACGACGTCTGCAACTGCATGTCGCGGACTTGCAGATGGATCGGTTCGTTTTCATCATGATTGGTGTTCGACAGGAACACCGACGACAGGCGATCAAACGTCAGAACGCCATCGGGCTTCGGATAGTCGATCTTCTTGTGCTTTGCCGCCGGTTCGAGCGACTGCGCGTCGTTTTTGCCGTGCTTGAGCGTTCCGAAGAACGAAAAGCCGAACAACTGGTTGGTCCACATATCGAGACCGCCCAAAGCGACACCGATCACCGTGCCGAACTTCGACCACAGCGGCTTGACGTTGCGAACCTTCTTCAGGTCTTTGCCGATCAGGCTCGAACGCCAGCTGTTCTCGATCTCGACCGGCTCGTCATTGGCACGACCGGCTGCAATGGCTTCCACCAGCTTGTCGGCGGCGAGAATGCCGGAAATAACCGCATTATGGCTGCCCTTGATGCGCGGCACGTTTACGAAGCCTGCCGAGCAACCGATCAGCGCGCCGCCCGGGAAGGACAGTTTCGGCACCGACTGGAAGCCGCCTTCGGTAATGGCGCGTGCGCCATAGGACAGACGCTTGCCGCCTTCGAAGACATCCTTGATGGCCGGATGCGTCTTGAAACGCTGGAATTCTTCAAACGGCGACAGATACGGGTTCTTATAGTTGAGGTGCAGCACAAAGCCGACCGCAACCATATTGTCTTCGAGGTGATAGAGGAACGAACCGCCGCCGGTCTTCATGTCGAGCGGCCAGCCAAACGAGTGCTGCACCAGACCCGGCTTGTGCTTGGACGGATCGACCTGCCACAATTCCTTGAGGCCGATACCGAATTTGCCCGGCTCGCGGCCTTCATCCAGCTTGAACTTCGAGATCAACTGCTTGGCCAGCGAACCGCGTGCGCCTTCGCCGATCAGCGTATATTTGCCGAGCAGCGCCATGCCGCGCGTATAGTTCGGCCCATGCGTGCCGTCGCGCTCAACGCCCATGTCGCCGGTGGCCACACCGATGACAGCGCCTTCGTCATTATACAGAACTTCGGTCGCAGCAAAGCCCGGATAGATTTCGACGCCCAGCTCTTCGGCCTTCGTGCCGAGCCAGCGGCAGACATTACCGAGCGACACGATGTAATTGCCGTGATTGTTCATCAAAGGCGGCATGGCAAAGTTCGGCAAACGCACTGAACCTGCGGGACCCAGCAACAGGAATTGATCGTCCGTCACCGGCGTCTTGAAAGGATGCCCCTCATCGTCGCGCCAGTCCGGCAGAAGCTGGTCGATACCCACCGGATCGACAACGGCGCCAGACAGGATATGCGCACCGACTTCCCCGCCTTTTTCAAGGACCACCACTGAAAGCTCTGGATTGACCTGCTTCAGGCGGATCGCTGCAGCAAGGCCCGCGGGGCCTGCGCCGACGATCACAACGTCAAATTCCATGCTCTCGCGTTCGGGAAGCTCCTGGTTCGCATGCTCTGGGGCTTCGGACATTCATCCCTCCGTTCGGTATGACATCATCGTTTCACTACGATAGTGCGGATGATGCATCCAATTGTTTTTACGCATAATCCCATTGCGAATACCCATCAACAGGCTGTTTGGCCAGCGCTGGGCAGCATGCAATAGGATTTGCCTGTTCCCGTCATTCGCCTTTATCCTCTTACAGAGTTAGCAACTGTCGCAAATGCGTCGAATTGTCCAAAATCGGCGTCTGAGTGCGTTTAATGATATTTACTTTGACGTAAACGTCAATTTCAATTGTTTGAAAATGGCCTGTGGGGATTTTTTGTCGCGACCTGTCGGGATTGGCATGATTTCTCGCGCCCAGCGTAAGCTTCCGGTGGTTAGTCCGTGGTTTGATCGCGAAAAGCGCGACGCGCTCTTGCATTCACCGCCAAAATTCGCCACCTCAATGTTCGAGGTACAAAGATGACTGATGGCCGCGAGACACTGGATATGGAAGGCTTGCTCCGCTTCTATGCGGAAGCGGGCGTTGACATGCCGCTCTCGGACACGCCTATCGACCGTTTTGCCGAACCGCAGCGTGCACCTGCCACACCGCGACAGGACACGCAGGCAGCCGAGCGCCCTCGCCCACAGCAGCAGCCCAATCAGCCAAGCCGTGCGCAGAACTGGCAACAACCCTCAGCCGCCGCAACCCCCTCACCTGAAAGCAGACCTGTCCAGGCCGCAGCCGACGTGCCCGATACGGCCCAGATCGCTCTGGCCCGTGAGGCCGCAGCAAAAGCTGCGACACTGGATGAACTTCGCGAGAAGCTTGCGGCCTTTGACGGCTGCAATCTGAAACTCACCGCGAAGAACCTGTGCTTTGCCGACGGGGATCCCTCATCCGATATCATGTTCATCGGCGAAGCGCCGGGACGGGATGAGGATATGGAAGGCCTGCCTTTTGTCGGCAAATCCGGCCAACTCCTGAACCGGATGATCGAATCCATCGGTCTCAAGCGCGAAAGCGTTTATATCGCCAATACGATCCCGTGGCGTCCGCCGGGTAATCGCACGCCAACGCCATTGGAAACCGAGCTTTGCCGTCCGTTCATCGAGCGGCAGATCGAGCTTGCCGCGCCGAAAATACTGGTCGCGCTCGGCGGGCCAGCCGGCAAGGCGCTGACGGGTGCAACCGAGGGCATATTGCGGCTTCGGGGCAATTGGAAAATCCATCGCACGCCGTCCGGAATGGAAATTCCGGTTCTGCCGACATTGCATCCCGCCTATCTTCTGCGCACACCCGCACAGAAGCGTTTTGCCTGGCGTGACTTTCTGTCCGTAAAGTTGAAATTAGACGAAATACGCAATTGATATTCCGGCCTTTCGGTGGCATCGGCTCGTTCATCAGAACAATGCTTATCACCAACATGCCGCAAACTTGTTCTATTTCGCCGCTTGCCAAAGCGCCAGACGGCGACAAGTAGTTTTAGAGCCTGAATCAAAAAGCGGCTTGTGTGTGCGAAAATGGTGATTTTCGAGTACCGGAGCGGAGCGTACTAAAGGTACGTGAGCACCGGAATGTAGAAAATTGCCATTTGCAGCCACACAAGGCGACTTTTGGAACAGGCTCTTAGATTCCGAATTCATCTCATTGGAGTACCTCATGGCTGGCCAGCTCCTGCCCATCGCCGCCCTGCTTGCAAGCACGTTCCTGATGCTGCTCGCCGGTGGCCTCGCGGGTATTCTCCTGCCGTTGCGCGGCGGAATGGAGGGTTGGTCCACCACAACCATCGGCTGGATGGGCACGAGCTATTCGCTGGCATTCACCATCGGCTGTATCGTGGTGCCACATCTGGTGCGGCGCGTCGGACATGTGCGCGTGTTTTCCGCTCTGCTGACCTTATTGTCGATGGCGCTGTTGTTTCATGCGCTCGTGGTCAGCCCGGTAGCCTGGATGATCTTTCGCGGCGTCGCGGGTTTTTCGCTCGCGGGCGCTTACATGATCATCGAAAGCTGGCTGAACGAGCGCGTGACCAATGAATCGCGCGGGCGCATTTTCTCGATCTATATGATCATCACCATGCTCGGCCTGATGTGCGGACAGTATATTCTGCCCTTCGGCGATGCGATGACCCAGACGCTGTTCATCATCTGCGCGATCATCTATGCCAGCGCCCTGCTGCCGACTGCCCTGTCCAGCGCCCAGTCACCAAACCCGCTGACGCAGGTTTCGCTTGACCTTAAGGGGCTTTACCGCCGCTCGCCAGCCGCAGCCGTTGGCTCGCTTATCGCCGGTATCGTCGCCGGTACATGGAACTTTCTTGCTGCTATCTACGGCGAAATGAATGGGCTTTCGACCTTCGGTATCGCGACCATGCTGGCTTCTGCAATGATCGGTGGCGCCATCTTCCAGTATCCGCTCGGCCGCGCATCAGACTTCGTGGACCGGCGCTATGTCATGGTGCTGGCAGGCCTCATCGGCTTTGCCCTGTCACTGGTCATGGTGCTGTTTCACCCGACCACACCTTATGCGATTTACGCAATGATGTTCCTGTTCGGCTCGGTGATCTATCCGATC
The DNA here is from genome assembly GCF_014138065.1 of Ochrobactrum sp. P6BSIII. Classification (NCBI taxonomy): domain Bacteria; kingdom Pseudomonadati; phylum Pseudomonadota; class Alphaproteobacteria; order Hyphomicrobiales; family Brucellaceae; genus Ochrobactrum; species Ochrobactrum sp. P6BSIII. The sequence continues at coordinate 98,333 of NZ_JACGXB010000012.1, forward strand.
TATAGCCTCAACGTCGCCCACGCCAATGACTATGCCGATGCCAGCGAATTCGTCAAAATCTCCGGCGGGTTGCTGATCATCTATGGCGCGGGCAGCGTGGTGGGGCCAGCACTTTCCGGTCCGCTGATGGATGCCATCGGCCCTTCCGGCTTCTTCGTGACCATGGCCATTGCCTTTGGCGTTTACGGCCTGCACGCCTTCTGGCGCATTCGCAGGCTGCAACGTCCTGCAATCAGCGAACAGAAGACCGAATACAAGTTCCACACGCCGGACGGTCAGTCCACGCCGGAGACCATGCAGCTTGATCCACGCTCGGAAGGACCGCAGGAAACGACGAGCTAGCTATTTTTTACGCATTATCCGACGCAAAACCGCTTCGCACTTTTGCTGGAAATGCTCTAATTACTGCCCTTGCGGCGCGTTAACCTTGTGCGGTTCGAGCGCAAGCTTGTGTTCGCGATAGATGATGAAGCCACCAGCCGCCATGACGATGACGCTGCCGACCAGCATTTCCAGCGTCGGCACATCGCCAAACAGCAGAAAGCCGATCAACAGGCCAAGCAGCATCGACGTATACTCAAATGGCGCAATGGTAGACATCGGCGCGTGACGGTAGCATTCGGTGAGCAGAATCTGGGCGATGCCGCCTGCAAATCCGGCACCGATGAGCAGAGCCAGCTGCGTCCAGCTGGGCACGATCCAGCCAAAAGGCAGGCTGACCAGCGCAATGACACTGGCCGATAGCGAGAAATAGATCACGATGGTTGCCGTGCGCTCCGTCTGCACAAGCCGCCGCACCAGAAGCATGGCGATAGCGGCCATGAAAGCCGCTCCAAGCGCCGACAAGGCTCCAATGGCCTCGTCCTGTCCGACATTGCCTCCAGAAAACAGCGTCAGGCGCGGCCATATAATGATCAGCACGCCGAAGAGCCCGATCAGAACCGCGCTCCAGCGATAAAACCGCACCACTTCGTGCAAAATAACAGCGCCGAGAATCACCGTGATCAGCGGCGAGGCATAATTGATGGCGATTGCTTCGGGCAGCGGCAGTTTCATCAGCGCAAAGAAGCTCATTGTCATGGCGCAGACGCCAACCAGCCCACGCCAGAAATGGCTGAAGCCATGCTGTGTCCGAAACGCGCCCGAGAGTTGCCCACGCCATTGCAAATAGAGCAGAACAGCGATGACTGCGAAAAAGGATCGGAAGAAAATAAGCTGCCCGAGCGGCACACCATCGGCAGCTTTGAGCATTGTGGACATGCCGACAAAGACGGCAACGGAAGCAATCTTGAGACCGATACCAAGCATCGGATTTGAATCTAGCCCTGCCGCCTCAACAGCTGCGCTCGCACGAGCGTTCACGATGCAATTCCCCACATATACCGCGTAAAACTTGCGGCCAAATAGTATGACCACATTGTTTTCTTATGCCTGTTTGCCATGAACTGCCAGCCATAGCGTTGTGTTCGGCAAATTTATTTGCCCAGCGCTCGTTTCTTGTCGTTTCGGCAAAAGCCGGGTACGAATCCAGCACAAGACTTCACAGAAAGAGTTCCGCGATGCGTACAGAAACAGGCCAGACATTTCGTCTCGAAGATTACCGCCCGACGCCTTACGCGATACCGGAAACGAAGCTCGACTTCACTCTGGAGCCGGAGAAAACCATTGTCCGTGCCGAGCTGATAATCGAGCGCCGCCCGGGCACCGCGCCCGGCACGCCACTGGTCCTCGATGGCGACGAACTCAAGCTCGTCAGCATTGCCATCAACGGCACCCCGCTTGCCGATAATAGTTATGTCGCAACGCCCGATCTCCTGACCATCAGCGATCTGCCGGAAGGTGAGCGCTTCACACTGGAAATCGTCACCGCCGTCAATCCGACGACCAACCGGCAGCTTTCAGGGCTTTATCGCAGCAGCAGCGTCTATTGCACACAATGCGAGGCGGAAGGCTTCCGTCGCATTACCTATTATTATGACCGCCCTGACGTGCTTTCCGTCTACACGGTGCGTGTCGAAGCCGACCGTGATGCCGCGCCGATCCTGCTTTCCAATGGCAATCCGGTTGAAAACGGAACCACAAAAGGCAGCGCCGACCGGCATTTTGCGGTGTGGCACGATCCGCATCCGAAGCCGTCCTATCTCTTCGCTCTTGTTGCCGGTTCGCTCGGTGTTGTGAAAGATCATTTTACAACCGCTTCCGGTCGCCCGGTTGATCTCGCCATCTATGTCGAACACGGCAAGGAACAGCGCGCACTTTACGCCATGGACGCGCTGAAGCGCTCCATGCAGTGGGACGAGGAAAAGTTCGGGCGCGAATATGATCTCGACGTCTTCAACATTGTCGCCGTGTCAGATTTCAACATGGGCGCGATGGAGAACAAGGGCCTCAATGTCTTCAACGACAAATATGTGCTGGCCGATCCGGAAACAGCGACCGATGTGGACTATGCCGGCATCGAGGCGGTCATCGCGCACGAATATTTCCACAACTGGACCGGCAACCGCATCACCTGCCGCGACTGGTTTCAGCTTTGCCTCAAGGAAGGACTGACCGTCTATCGCGATCATGAATTCTCCGCCGATCAGCGCTCGCGTCCAGTAAAGCGCATCGCCGAAGTGAAGATACTGAAGGCGCAGCAGTTTCCCGAAGATGGCGGCCCGCTCGCCCATCCGGTGCGTCCGCGTGAATATCGCGAGATCAACAATTTCTACACGGCGACGGTCTATGAAAAAGGCTCGGAAGTCGTCCGGATGATCCGCACGATCATCGGGCCAGACCTGTTCCGCAAGGGCATGGACCTCTATTTCGAGCGCCATGACGGCGATGCTGCCACGATCGAAGATTTCATCAAGGTTTTTGCCGACGTTTCCGGGCAGGATTTCGCGCAATTCGCGCTCTGGTACGATCAGGCAGGCACACCGCGAGTGGATGCGGATTTCGACTACAATGCGACGGCTGAAACCTTCACCATCCGCCTGCGTCAGGCGCTGGCGCCAACACCCGGCCAGTCAGTGAAAAAGCCGATGCATATTCCAATCGCATTCGGCCTTATCGGCCCGGACGGCAAGGATATGAAGCCGACTTCGGTTGAAGGCGGCGATGTGCATGACAATGTCATTCAACTGCACCACTCATCGGAGACCATTGTTTTCCACGGCATCAAGGCGCGTCCGGTTCCTTCGCTGCTGCGTGGCTTTTCCGCGCCGGTCAATCTGACCTCGCCGCTTTCCGAAGAGGACCTCACATTCCTCGCATTGAATGACAGCGATCCGGTTGCACGCTGGCAGGCCATGAACAGCATTCTCACCCGCACCCTGCTCGAGGGCGCCAAGCGCGTTCGTGGCGGCCATAAGCCGGAGCTGAATGCTAAGGTGGTGGAACTGATCGGTCGCGTCGCATCCGACGAGACACTTGATCCGGCGTTCCGCGCGCTCTGCCTGACCTTGCCAAGCGAAAGCGACGTGGCCCGTGAAATGGGCGATAATGTCGATCCCGACGCCATCCTTGCCAGCCGCGACCACCTGATCGCCGCTATTGCATCAGCCTATGCGGGTGATTTCGCCAAGCTATATCACGGGCTTAAGCAGACTGGCGCTTTTACCCCCGATGCGGAAGCGGCAGGCAAGCGCGCCTTGCGCAATGCGCTGCTGGATTATCTAAGCCGCCACGAAGGCAACCAGCGTCGTGCCGCCCTGCAATATGTGGGAGCCGACAACATGACCGACCGCTTTGCCGCGCTGACGGTTCTCGTTCACCGCTTCGGCGATACGGATGAAGCGCGGGAAGCGCTCTCCAGCTTCGAACAGCGTTTCGGCAGCGACGGGCTTGTCATGGACAAGTGGTTCAATGTTCAGGCGACCCGCCCCGGTGAACACGCGCTGAAGACCGTTCGCCAGCTTGCCGTCCACCGCCTGTTCTCGCTCGACAATCCAAACCGCGTGCGCTCGCTGATCGGCTCCTTCTCGGCGTCGAACCCGACCGGTTTCAATCGCAAGGACGGCGCGGCCTATGTGTTCTTCGCCGAGACGATCCTCGCTATCGATCCCGAAAACCCGCAGCTCTCTGCGCGGCTTCTGACCTCGATGCGGTCCTGGCGGTCACTGGAAGAAACGCGGCGCGAACATGCCCGTGCGGCTCTCGCCCGCATATCGGGCATGCCCAAACTTTCAACCGACCTGCGCGACATCGTGGATCGCACTCTCGCCTGATTCGCGGGCGACAATCGAAGCAATCTGATTCGCTCCTGCTAGCCGCCTTTCTGCGGCTGACAGGGTGAACAGCTATGCGCTTTCGCCCTGCTCTGGCACGCTTCGGAAGCGACCAGGTTTTTCATGAGTCTTTTCATGGATTTAAGCGCGTCGGCTAAGGAACTGATTCCGGATAAAGGCTTGAGATTCATAAGAAAATCAATACCGGCGAGTGGCCTTTTTTACGTCTCGTTAACGAAATCGCTGGACAGCGCGAATCACTTTTGATTCATTGAATGTATTCGGAGGTGGTGTATTCCGAATCACTTCACTCGCAGGCATTTCACGAGGGACCATCAGATGGCGAGCACCGACGCGTATGGCGCGCCGGCGGGGACGCATTGCGAATCCGGTCGGAAGAGAAGGAAAGGCAAGGTCTCGGGCCATGTCCGTCTTCTCGCGGGTCCGGCCTATGGCAAATTCATCTCGATGGAACCTATTCTGCGCCGCCTCGTTCCCGCGCTGATCATCATCTTCCTTATCATTCTCGGCGTCGCCCGCGTGTTTTCCATGCTGGCCTGGCACGACGACATCGAGCAGCAGCACAAGGCTTCGCTGTCGGCAGCGACCGCCAATCTGGCGCAGATGATCGAGCGCGTGGCGAATGGAACCAGCGCAGGCGCGCAGGTTTCCGCCAAGGACTTGCAGGACACCATTGCGGAGTTTCGCTCGCGCGGCCTTTCATCGTCCGGCATGACAGTTGCCATCGTTGACGGCCAGTCGTCGGTGGTCGCGGCTTCCGGCCCCCTCTCCGATTTATCCGGCAAGCCGATTGATACGATCCTGTCGGAAGCGCAGCCGCTGTTCCTCTTTGCTGAACGCGCAGGCGTGCTGAAAATTCTCCTGCAAGGCGAAGCGGCCTATGGCGCTTTGTCCAAGCCGCTGACCGCGCCTTATTCCATCATCGCGACGGAAGCGGAAAATACGATCTTTGCCGAATGGCGTCGAGCGGTGTCGCTTAATGTCACGCTCTTTGCGGGCACCACCGGTGTCATGTTCGCCATTCTTTACGCCTATTTTAGTCAGGCGGCGCGGGCCCGCGAAGCCGACGACCTTTCCAATCAGATCCAGCTCCGGATTGATCTCGCCATGGCGCGCGGACGCTGCGGTCTCTGGGACTGGGACATGGCGCGCGGGCGCATCTACTGGTCGCGCTCCATGTATGAAATGCTGGGCTATGAAGCGCAGGACGCTGTGCTGCCGTTCAGCGATGTCGCGGCAATCATCAACCCGGAAGATGGCGATCTTTATTCTCTCGCCGAACAGGCGGCGGCTGGCGACTTCTCTCACGTGGACCGCGTGTTCCGCATGCGTCATGCGGATGGATCGTGGGTCTGGATGCGTGTGCGTGCCGATATTGCGGCTGAAGGCGACCTCCATCTGGTCGGCATCGCCTTCGACGTCAGCGAGCAGCACCGTTTTGCGCAAGCGACGGCAGAAGCCGACATGCGCATCCGCGAAGCCATCGAGAACATCTCGGAAGCCTTCATTCTGTGGGATGCCAACAACCGTCTGGTTATGGCGAACTCCAAGTTCAGCGAATATGCCGGACTGCCGGTCTGGACGCTGAAACCCGGCGTGCCACGCAATGAAGTCGACGCTCATACGCGCCCATTCACCTTTGAACGCCGCATGGCCAACGAACACAATCGCGCTGGCGGGCAGACTTTCGAACGCCAGCTCAGCGATGGCCGCTGGCTACAGGTCAACGAACGCCGCACGCAGGATGGTGGTCTGGTTTCCATCGGCACCGATATCACCCAGCTCAAGCTGCATCAGGAACGTCTGGTGGATAGCGAACGCCGTCTGATGGCGACCATCCACGACCTTTCGATTGCCCGTAAGGGTGAGCGCGACCGTGTGCGCGAACTGTCGGAACTCGCGCGCAAATACGGTCAGGAAAAGGAACGCGCCGAAGCGGCCAACCGCGCCAAGTCGGAATTCCTCGCCAATATGTCCCATGAGCTGCGCACGCCGCTCAATGCGATCATCGGCTTTTCGGAAATGATCCAGGCGGGCACTTTCGGGCCGCTCGGTTCCGACCGCTATGAGGAATATATCAACGACATTCACACCAGCGGTAACTTCCTGCTGAACGTCATCAACGACATTCTTGACATGTCGAAGATCGAAGCCGGTCATTTCTCGCTCGACCGCGAACAGATCGATCTTTGCCCGCTCATCAATGAGACGGTGCGCATGATTTCACTGCAAGCCGATGAGAAGAACATTACGGTCGAAACGCGGATCGAAGACGCCATGCAGCTCTATGCCGACCGCCGTGCGGTCAAGCAGGTGCTGATCAATCTCCTGTCCAACGCGGTCAAGTTCACGTCCCATAACGGACATATCACAGTGCGCGCCCGCAAGACCGGATCGGCCCTGTTCATGACCATTCAGGACACCGGCGTCGGCATTCCAAAATCCGCATTGAAAAAGATCGGCCAGCCGTTTGAACAGGTCGAAAACCAGTTCACCAAAACCCATAGCGGGTCAGGCCTCGGTCTCGCCATCACCCGCTCGCTGGCGGAACTGCATGGCGGCTGGCTGCGCATTCGCTCGACCGAAGGCGTCGGCACGGTGGTTGCGGTCAGCATACCTGACCGCAAGGCCGTGCAGATCAGCGGGCACAGCGCCGCTATCCACGCAGCTTAGAGCGCATCCAAAAAAGTGTGAAACGGTTTTCGGAAAAGATGCGCGTTAATTAAAGAATCAAGCGCTTACAAGCGTTTCAAAACTCGCGCGGACTTCCTTCGCCAGTTCGGTCAGATGATGTTCAACGCGCTTGATATCCGGCATATCGGCAGCGCGACAGAGAAGATCGATCATACCCGGAATGAACTCGTCTCGCGGCGCATCGCTGCCGAGGCATAAGCGAATCGTCTGGCTCAAATTCGTATAAAGCCGATGCGCTTCGACCAGACTGTCGGCGAGCGCGGGTTCGGCATAGGCCGGGTCGAGCGAGCCAAGAACCTCTTCCGTTCCCAGCGGGCGCGGCTTCTTGGTAACGTTCCCAACCAGAACCGCGAATTGCGCGATGAATTCCAGATCGACAATGCCGCCGGGCTTCAGCTTGAAATCCCAGTCATCACGCGGCGGCTTTTCCTGATAGATCAGGTCGCGCATTTCGCGCACGTCCTTGGCGATCTTCTTCACGTCACGCGGTGCTGACAGCACCTCGTCGATCTCCGCCGTGATATGCGTAATAAAGCTCTCGTCGCCATGGATCGGGCGTGCCCGCGTGAGCGCCATATGCTCCCAGGTCCAGGCCTCTGTCCGCTGATACTTGCCGAAGGACTCGATATGAGTTGCGACAGGCCCCTTGTTTCCCGAAGGGCGCAAACGCATGTCGACTTCATAGAGCACACCCTCCGCCGTCGGTGCGGACAGAGCGGCGATCAGGCGTTGCGTCAGGCGAATATAATATTGCGACGGAGCGAGCGGCTTTTCACCGTCAGATTCATCGGCATCCGTGTCGTGATCGTAAAGCAGGATCAGATCGACATCGGAACCCGCAGTCAGTTCACGACTGCCGAGCTTGCCCATGGCGAGCAGCGCCGATTTCGCGCCTTTGACCTTGCCGTGGCGACGCTGCAATTCGGCTTCCACAGCCTCAAATGCCTTACCGATCATCAACTCAGCCAGATCGGAAAAAGCGCGCCCGGCACGGACGCCGTCAATCGCGCTTGTCAGCAAGCGAATGCCGATCAGGAAACGATGCTCTGCAGCGAAGATGCGCAGCCGATCCAGCACTTCCTCGTAGTCTGTCGCGGCCCCGAGAAACACGCGCAGCCGTTCTTCCAGATAAGAGCGGGTCGGCATTTCTGAAAAGATTGCCGGGTCGAGCAGACCGTCAAAAACATGCGGATTGCGCGTGATGATTTCGGCCAGCCGTGGCGCAGCACTCATGATCATCACGAGCAGATTGAGCAGGCGCGGATTGGACTGAAGCAGGCTGAAAAGCTGGATGCCCGCAGGCAAACCTTGCAGAAAACTGTCGAAACGCAACAACGACTCGTCGGCGCGCTTGGTCTCGGCGAAGGCATTGAGGAGCGCAGGTGTCAGTTCGGTCAGGCGCTCGCGCGCTTCCGCCGACTGGGTGGCGCGGTAGCGCCCGAAATGCCAGGTGCGGATAACCCGGCAGATATCGCTTGGGCGCTCATAGCCCATGGCAACAAGCGTTTCCAGCGTACCCGGATCATCCACATCGCCGGTGAAAACGAGATTGCCCGTCGAGGTGCCAAGTTCCGGCGCCTGCTCAAAAAGAGCCGCATAGTGCTTTTCAACGATCTTGAGCGCGTCGAGGAAAACTTCCGAAAACTCAGCCGGATTGGCATAGCCCATCATATGAGCGACACGGGCAAAGCCTTCATCGTCCTCGGGAAGAATATGGGTCTGTTCGTCGGCGATCATCTGGATGCGGTGTTCCACATCGCGCAGGAAGTAATATTCCTTGGCCAGCGCATCGCGTGCCTTTTCCGTGATCCAGCCACGCTCCGCCAACTGGCCCAGCATCGGCACAGTCTGATTGCCGCGCAGTTCCGGAAAGCGCCCGCCAGCGATCAGCTGCTGTGTCTGGACGAAGAACTCGATCTCGCGGATACCCCCGCGCCCAAGCTTCACATTGTGCCCGCGAACGGCGATGTCGCCATGGCCCTTATGGGCGTGGATTTGGCGCTTGATCGAATGAACATCGGCAATCGCCGCATAATCGAGATATTTGCGCCAGACATAAGGAGAGAGTTCGGCCAGCACCTGACGACCGGAGGCACGATCCCCGGCGACGGGCCGCGCCTTGATCATGGCGGCGCGCTCCCAGTTCTGGCCGCGCCCTTCGTAATAATGCAGCGCTGCGCCAACGGGAATCGCAAGCGGCGTCGACCCCGGATCAGGACGCAAGCGAAGATCGACGCGGAAGACATAGCCGTCCGCCGTGCGATCCTGAAGGATACGGACAAGCCGCCGCGTCAGGCGCGAAAACGTGTCAACGCATTCATACGGATCGCCGATGGCCGGTTTGGTTTCGTCGATAAAGACGATCAGGTCGATATCGGAGGAATAGTTCAGTTCGCGCGCGCCGAACTTGCCCATGCCCAGCACGATCCAGCCGCAATCTTTGTCAGGCTTGTTGCGGTCGGGCAGATTTATTTTTCCAGCAGCATCCGCATCGCGCAGCAAAAAGCGCACGGCAGCGCCGGTGCAGGCTTCAGCCAGATCGGTCAGCCAGCCGGTGGTGGCTTCCGTATTGAAAATTTGGGCCAGATCGCAAAGCGCGATCAGCACATGCGCTTCGCGTTTGAAGCGGCGCAGATCGGTCATGAGCGATGCTTCGCTCGCGCCCTCCTCCATGCCGCAGAGCGAAACCGTCGCGAGAATGTCGTGCAACGCGGTTTCGGGCGAAGCAGAAACGATGCGGCTCAGAATAGACGGATGCCGGGTCAGCGCTTCGCGAATGAACGGCGACAGATCGAGCACCGCCGACAGGAAGGCCGAAGCCTTCTTCTTTTCCAGCAGAGCGGCGACATCTGACAGTTCGTCCTCACGGGACCGCTCTATCAGGTCGGCGAGGAAGGATCGCGCCCGATCAGGATCGAGCGGCGTCAGCGCACAAAGGTCTCTCTCGAAAAACAGTTCCTTTGTATCGTCAGCCGCCATGATCCCCTCTTACATTTTGCTATTTCACCTCACCATGCGGCAACGGAAACTCCAGAACGGCACGCAATCCCGGTTCGTTGCTTTCAAGACGAAGCGCGCCACCGTGCAACTTCATGACCGCCTTGGCAAGACTCAAACCGAGGCCGGAACCCGGCTGTGTGCGGCTTTCCTCAAGACGGACGAAACGTTCTGTCGCCTGTTCGCGTTTTTCCTCCGGAATGCCCGGCCCGTTATCGGCAACGATGATCCGCACCCAGTTGGCGTCGCGCTCCATGGCAAGCGACACATTGGCCTCGCGCTCCTCGCCACCGGCATATTTGATCGCATTGTCCACGAGATTGGAAACCGTCTGACCAACCAGTTCGCGGTTGATATGCAGCACCACCTCGTCCAAGGCACCAAGCGTCAGCTTTACATTCGCATCTTCGGCAACCGGTTCGTACATTTCCGCCACATCCCGCACGATGGGCGCGACGGGCAAATCTTCGAGGTTTTCCGCCGAATAACCGGCTTCCAGACGCGAGATCATCAGGATTGCATTGAAGGTGCGGATCAGCTGATCCGACTCACTGATAATATCTTCAAGCGCCTCGCGATATTCGGGCCCGGCCTTCTTGCCAGCCAAAGCTTCCTCGGCGCGGTTGCGCAGACGAGTGAGCGGCGTCTTGAGGTCATGGGCAATGTTATCGGAAACCTGCTTCAGTCCTTCGTTCAACTCCAATATGCGCCCGAGCATCACGTTGAGATTGCCTGATAGACGGTCGAACTCATCGCCGGAACCGTTGACCGGCAAACGTCCGGTCAGGTCACCATCCATGATGCGCTGCGAAGCCTTGGACACGTCATCGATACGCTTCAAGGCGCGGCGTCCAACAAAGAGCCAGATCAGCAGCGCGCCTGCCCCCATGATGCCAAGCGCCAGCATCAACGAGCTACGGATGATATCGCGAAACCGCTCTGGCTCACCAAGATCGCGCCCGACCAGCAGACGCATGCCGTTCGGCAGAGCAATCACCACGGCGACGGCGCGGTGGTCGCTTTCCGTCCCCTGCTCACCATAGCGCTTATAGACGAAGGCACGCTCGACAATGCCATCCGTGTCCAGCACGCCGGGCTCTACGCTTTCGACATTGCCCGCCAGAATGCGCCCCGATGGATCAGCAACCAGATAGAGATAGGCGCCCGGCTGGCGCGAACGATAGTCGATGCTGCGCACAAGCTGCGGAATACCGCCGCGCGCATAGCTCTTGCCGATGCTCGCCACTTCTTCACCCAACGCCTGTTGTGTCTGGGCTGTGAGAATCGAAGCCGACAGATTGGTCATGTAGAAGACCAAAGCGACAGCGCCGACGACAAAGAGAAGCAGATAAAGAGCCGACAGACGCACCGCCGTGGTGCGCATAAGCGCAGAAAACCGACCCATCAGTCCACCTTGGCGGCGGTCTGTTTTGTACGCCCGGCCTTCAACATGTAACCGGCGCCGCGCACCGTATGCAGCAGCGGGCCATCAAAGCCCTTTTCGATCTTGGAGCGCAGGCGCGAAATATGCACGTCGATCACATTGGTCTGGGGGTCGAAGTGATAATCCCAGACATTTTCAAGCAGCATGGTGCGGGTCACAACCTGACCGGCATGACGCATGAGATATTCAAGCAGACGGAATTCACGCGGTTGCAGCGTGATGTCAACATCCTGACGGCGCGCGGTATGCGCTAGCCTGTCGAGTTCGAGATCGCCGACGCGATAAATCGTGTCGGCCTCGCGTGGGCTGGAACGGCGCTGCAACACTTCCACACGCGCCAGCAGCTCAGAAAACGCATAAGGCTTGGTCAGATAATCGTCGCCACCGGCACGCAGGCCCGTCACGCGATCATCCACTTCACCGAGCGCCGATAGAATCAGCACGGGCGTTTCCATGCCCTTGGCACGCAGGCCAGCCACAACGGAAAGCCCGTCGCGCTTCGGCAGCATGCGGTCTACGACCAGCACATCATAAGTGCCGTTTTCGGCCAATGTGTAGCCGGTCTCGCCGTCACCGGCGATATCTGCCGAATGCCCGGCTTCGCTGAAAGCTTTCTCCAGATAACGAGCAGCTTCGCGGTCATCTTCAATAACGAGAATTTTCATGGCGCCACTTATAAATTACATTCGGAGATAAAGCACATCCCGAAAAGTGTAAGACGGTTTTCGGATAAGATGTGCGCAAACAAAAACTTAGAGCGCAGATCTGATACAATCAGATCGAAACGCGCTCTAAGATGATGCCAGGCAGTTACCCGCCTGGCATCCAGTTCATCAAAAGTCGCTGCGGATGCCGGTCATCAACCCTGATCGATCGGCAGGGCCACGAAGCGGCTCTGATCGTTGCTCTGCAGTTGCAGCAGCACAGCCTTGCGACCCGACTTGGAGGCTTCGCTAATGGCGCTGTTGATATCCTTGGCAGTCTTCACAGCCTGATTGTTGACGCTGACGATGACATCGCCGGAGCGCACACCACGATCAGCGGCATCGCTATCGGGATCGACGTCAGTGACCACAACACCGGTGCCATCTTCCGAAGGCGTGACTGTCAGGCCGTAGCTGTCGAGCGTTTCATTCTGCTGGCTGCCCTTGCCTTCATCAGTCGCGCCACCGGCCTGCTTCAGATCCTGCGGCATGGCTTCGATGGTGATGCTGATTTCTTCAGCCTTGTTCTTGCGCCAGACGCTGAGTGCAGCCTTTTCGCCCGGATTGATACCGGCAACCTTACGGGCCAGATCACGCGGATCCTGAACCGGCTCACCATTCACGGCGGTAATCACGTCACCGGACTGAATGCCAGCCTTGGCTGCAGGACCATCCTTCTGCGGCGAAGCGACGATTGCGCCCTTTTCTTCGGCCAGACCAAGCGAAGCGGCGATATCCTTCGTCACCGGCTGTATCTGCACACCGATCCAGCCGCGTTCAACCGAGCCCTTCTTGATGAGCTGATCGACAACCTGCTTTGCGGTGCCCGACGGGATTGCGAAGGCGATGCCGACGCTGCCGCCCGACGGCGAAAAGATGGCGGTGTTGATGCCGACGACCTGACCGGACAAGTTGAAGGCCGGACCACCCGAATTGCCCTTGTTGACGGCCGCATCGATCTGGATGAAGTCGTCGTAAGGACCAGCGCCGATGTCACGGCCACGGGCCGAAACAATACCCGAAGTCACCGTACCGCCGAGGCCGAACGGATTGCCGACTGCGACAACCCAGTCGCCGACGCGAACCTGATTGTCATCGCCGAAAGCGACATAGGTGAACTTGCGCTTGGCGTCATCGACCTTCAGAACGGCAAGGTCGGTGCGCGGATCGGTACCGATCAGCTTGGCGTCGAGTTCGGTGCCGTCATCCATGACGACGCTATAGGCGTCACCGTCGGAAACAACGTGGTTGTTGGTGACGACATAACCGTCTTCAGAGATGAAGAAACCGGAACCCTGTGCATATGGGCGTTCGTGGCCCGGACGGCCAGGACGCTTGCCGGGACCGCGATCAGGACGTGCACCTGGACGCGCATCGCCACGTGGCGGCTCCATGCCGAAATCACGGAAGAAGCGCTTCAGCGGATGATCGTCGGGAAGCTGGTCGAAACCGCGCGATCCGAAATTCTGGCCGCCGCCGCTATTGTCTGCGTCCTGCACATTCTTCTTCACGGTCACGCTGACAACAGCTGGACGTACCTTTGCCACCAGATCTGCAAAGCCGACAGTCTGCTGCGGCGGCGTCACCTGAACGGCTTCCGCACGCGCATCATTGAGCGCGCCAAGCGGGCCAGTCGCAACGAACGCGCCGGCAAGGGCAGCGCAAACTGCGACAGCTGCAACGCTCTTGCGATAATGGGAAGTGCTAGCTCTGGACATCTATTTCTCCTTACGAGCGGTAATCCGGCCTTCGCTCTCGTCTTGGGAAACGAGGCCCTGTAATTCCTTTATAGAGCGCAAGATAGTTAGAGCTACCTTACCGCTCAATTTCCGCAACATGAAAGTTTCGTAAGGTTCACCGTGAGCGAGGGAGGAAATCGCTCGTAAATATCGAAAACTATTTATTATTCAGAAGACGGGCGAGTTCTGCTTTTTCGCTTTCAGAAAGCGGCTGCGCTGCTTCGCCGAGCCTGCGTCGTCCACGAAATGCAAAGACAAGCGCCACAGCGCCGATCACAAGCACAATGACCGGGAAACCCCAAAGCAAAACGGTGCGGGCCGACAGGCGCGGCTTCAACAGCACGAACTCACCATAACGGGCGACGACAAAGTCCAGCACCTGAGCGTCCGTATCGCCTGCCTTCAGACGATCGCGGACGAGAAGACGCAGATCGCGGGCAAGCTCCGCATTCGAATCATCGATGGATTCATTCTGGCAGACCATGCAGCGCAATTCGCCGGAAATGGTGCGGGCGCGCTTTTCAAGCACCGGATCGGGCAGAACCTCATCCGGATTGACGGCAAAGGCTGCCGTGCCCTGAAATACCAGAGCAATAGCGAAGAAGCACATGGCAAAGAGTTTGCACATCTTCATGCGGCAGCCTCCGCTTCCTGCGGCGAGGTCTTTCGCTTGGACGCGGGTGCGCCAACACGCAAACGGCGGTCGGCGAGCGAAAACAGGCCGCCCAGCATCATGACCAATGCGCCATACCAGATCAGCGTCACCTGCGGCTTCCACCAGATACGGACAACCACCGAACCGTCACCCGGCTCGTCGCCAAGCGCCACATAGACCTGACTGAACCAGAGCGTGCGAATGCCCGATTCTGTCGTCGGCATCTGGCGTGCGGGGAAAAAGCGCTTGGATGGCTCTATCCGGCCAAGATCGCGCGCGCTCGAATCGAGCAGCGTGAACGTGCCGCGATTTTCTGTGAAGTTCGGACCGGTCAAAGGCCGAAGCCCTTCGAACCGCAATGTGTAGTCCTGAACTTTAACCGTGTCGCCTGCACGCATGATGAGTACATTTTCGGTGCCGAAGGTCGTCACGCTGACAATGCCGAGCAGCGTCACACCAAGACCGATATGCGCCAGAGCTGTTCCGAAAACCGAGCGCGGCAGGCCCTTGAAACGGGCCCATGCTTTCGTTGCCGAAACCTTGCCGATACCAGCCTTCTGCACCAGATCGGTGAGGCTGCCGAAAATCAACCAGGCAGCGAGACCCACGCCGCAAGCCGCCAGCAGCGATTTTGCCGAAGTGGTCCAGAGCACGATACCGGCAGCCACCAGCGCCAGAGCGAAAGCCGTCATCAAGCGCTGGGAAACGCCGTAAAGATCGCCGCGCTTCCAGGCCAGAAGCGGGCCGAACGGAACCGCACATAAAAGCGGAATCATCAGCGGCCCGAATGTCATGTTGAAGAACGGTGCGCCGACGGAAATCTTTTCGCCGGTCATGACTTCAAGCAGCAGCGGATAAAGTGTGCCGATCAGAACAGTCGCAGCGGCAGTGGTCAGGAACAGGTTGTTGAAGACCAGCGCCCCTTCCCGCGAGATTGGATGGAAAATGCCACCCGCCGTCAGGCTTTGCACGCGAAGGGCAAACAGCGACAGAGAACCGCCGATGAAAATGGCGAGAATGGCGAGAATGAAAAGCCCGCGACCGGGATCGGTCGCAAAACTGTGTACCGAAGTCAGCACGCCCGAGCGGACAAGGAAAGTTCCAAGCAGCGACAGCGAGAAGGTCAGGATCGCCAGCAGGACTGTCCAGATTTTGAGCGCCGAGCGCTTTTCCATGACCAGCGCGGAATGCAGCAAGGCAGTGCCGACCAGCCAGGGCATGAAGGACGCGTTTTCGACCGGATCCCAGAACCACCAGCCGCCCCAGCCAAGCTCGTAATAGGCCCAGTAGGAACCCATCGCGATACCGCCGGTCAGGAACGTCCATGCGACCAGTGTCCATGGTCGCACCCAGCGCGCCCAGGCCGCATCAAGACGACCTTCCAGAAGGGCCGCAACCGCAAAGGAGAAGCAGACCGAAAAGCCGACATAGCCGAGATAAAGCAGCGGCGGATGAATGGCGAGGCCGATATCCTGCAAGATCGGATTGAGATCACCGCCTTCCATTGGAGCCGGAAGGATGCGCGTGAACGGGTTCGACGTGAAGATGATGAAGGCCAGAAAGGCCACGCCGATCCAGCCCTGAACGGCCAGAACATTGGCGCGCAAAGTCTCAGGCAGGTTTCCGGAAAATGCTGCGACCAGCGCGCTGAAAAGCGTCAAGATGAACACCCACAACAGCATGGAGCCTTCGTGGTTTCCCCAAACGCCGGTGATCTTGTAGAGGAGCGGCTTTTGCGAATGCGAGTTTTCGACGACATTCAGCACAGAGAAATCCGACACGACATAAGCGTGAACCAGAACCGCTGAAGACAGGCAGACCAGCGCGAAGACTGCAATCGCCGTTGGCACGGCCACCGACATGAGCTGCGTGTCGCGTCGGCGCGCACCGATAACCGGCACGACCGACTGAACAATCGATAGAGCCAGCGCCAGCACCAGCGCGAAATGGCCGATCTCGACACTCATAGGCAGTCTCCCGATCTGTCCAAACGCTCACGCATGGTTATTTGCCCTCCCAGACGCCTTTGGCTTTCAGGCTGTCGGCAAGGTCTTTTGGAACATAATTTTCGTCGTGCTTGGCAAGCACGTTGTCGGCGCGGAACACGCCGTCCTGTCCGAAACGCCCTTCGGCCACCACACCCTGCCCTTCGCGGAACAGGTCTGGCGGAATGCCTTCAAACACCACTTTCACAGTCTTGATCGTATCGGTGACCGTAAAGTACAGCTCACTGCCATCGCGCCTGACCGAGCCCTCCTCAACCAGACCGCCAAGGCGGAAGCGCGAGCCCGAGGTCAATTCCTGTTCCGTCAGGTCGGCGGGCGTGCGGAAGAACCGGATGTCCTGATTGAAGGCCATCAGCATCAGCCCCACCGCCACGGCCAGAACCGCCAGCGCGCCACCGATCAGCATAAGGCGCTTGCGTTTTCTCTGGCCAATTGTCCGGGCAAGACTGCTGGCCGGCTTTGGCTTGCGTGCGTTTTCTTCTGCGGTCGCGCTCATTTTTGTGCCTCTAAGCCCAAGCCGGATGCGAAGCTGCGAAGCTCGGTCCGCTGTTCTTCCGCAAGGGCGGTCATGCCCCGGTTCAGGGCATCAAGCGCCGCATCGCGGCGATGCAGGATCATATAGGAGCGCACGAGACGCTTCCAGCCTTCGACATCCCCGCTATTTTGGCGAAGACTTTCATCCAGACGTTGAACCATGCCCTCGATCATGGCCTGACGATCTTCCGCCGACAGAGACGAAGCCGCCTCGATATCGTCGGATGACGGGCCTTTTTGCTGGGTCGACTGATTGTCCGAAGGATTGCTCAGCCGCGCGATAGCCTGCTCGACCTGACCACGCCAGGGAGCATCGGCTGGAGCCTTGTCCAGAAGTGTCCTAAGACGGGCAATTGCAGCATCCGGGCGGCCGTCCTGCATTTCGCCTTGCGCAAGATAGAACTGCGGACGCGGATCGTTCGGCTCAAGCTCAACCGCCTTGTTCAGAAACGACTCCGCCTCGGCAGTGATTGTGCCGCCAGAAACTGCGGCAAGTCCTTCCGCCAGCCCCAGCAGGCGTGGGAAATTTTCACCGTCGATACGGATGGACGAACGATAGGCATTCACCGCATCAGCCGGACGGCCAAGACGCATGTAGATCGGCGCCAGCACATCCCAGCCGCGTGCATCATCAGGATTTTTCGCCAGATGCGCTTCCGCCCGCGCGACGAGTTCATCGACCGAACCGCGATCAGGATTGTCAGAGAGACGCCCGGCAAGCGGCATGGAGGGTACGTCGGGCTTGCCAAACAGCGGATAGACGCCCCATGCGATCAGCGGCACGGCCAGTACGGCGATGAGTGCCAGAACGCGGCCTGAACCCGCAGACTGCGCTGCGTTTGCAGCGTCTTGGCTTTCTTTTTCGGCACTCAAAATACGACGGGAGATTTCAATCCGCGCCTGTTCGGCGCTTTGCGCATCAATCATGCCGCGCGCGGCATCTGCTTCGAGTTCGCGCAGCTGATCGCGGTAGACCTCGAGATCATTCTTTTCGGCAGGCAAAAAAGCCTGCTTGCGCCGCGTGAGAGGCAACAAGACAGCCAAAGTGGCTGCTAACGTCAGTAATGCTGCAATCAACCAAAATCCCATGGCTACGACTTAAGCGTAGGCATGGGAAAAACCAACCAATACCTGTCACAACTGGCCGCCTAGGGCAATTCGCCGCAAAGGCGCGCTCGCGGTTCCAATGGCCTGTTTGCGACAGATCAGGTCAGCGGTGTCCAGCTGCCGTCCGTATTGCGGCAGGCAGTGCCGCGCACGGTTTGCTGCGAACCGCCAATGTCGAAAGTATGCGAATATTGGCGGCAGTTCTGTGAGCCAACCTGATAAGGCTGCGCCGCCGTCACATCACCGGAATTCGATCCGGCGCTCCACGAAACGGCTTTGCCCGCCGGAGAATATTCGAGAGCGCGATATTCGGCTTCCAGCGCCTTTCTCCGGTCGCCCGGGCTGAGCTGGTTTGCCGTGTTGCCGAGCAGGCCGTTGCCCAGAGATGCGAGCAGGCTCGATTCCGGCTTCGCTGACGATGACGAACCGCCAAGCGAGGTCAGCCCTCTGCCACCGCCCGATGTCCCGCATGCCGACAAGACCATCGACAGGGCAATCAGGGTTGGAACAACCACAGCCGGAGAAGAAAACCTGAATTTCATCATCATAACAAACCGGCCCTCATGAACCAATGAGCTTGCATATTATCGCATCATGCGCTCTCTAAATGTCAGCTTCTTAGAGCATTTTCAGCAAAAGTGCGAAATCGTTTTGCATACGCAAATGCTAAAAAGCAAAGACATCGCTTTAACTTAAATCGCAACCTTAATCTTCCGCAAGCGGCAACACGGTACGAACACGCAAGCCTCCCATCGGACTTTTGTCCAGATGCAGCTGCCCGCCATATTCGCGAACCGTATCCTGCACGATGGCAAGACCAAGGCCCGTACCGGGCTTCGTTTCGTCCACGCGGCTACCGCGTTTCAACGCTGCCTCGATCTTGTCAGCCTCTAGCCCCGGCCCATCATCCTCGATCGCGATTTCGAACTGCCGCTGGGCATCCGAGGCTGACCTCAGAGTAATACTCACACGGCGGCTCGCCCATTTTCCCGCATTTTCGAGAAGGTTGCCGACGATTTCCTCAAGGTCTTCCTTTTCGCCAGCGAAGATCGCGTGCGGGAGATCATTGCGCAAGCTGACATGGAGTGCAGGGTTAAGCTTGGCAGTTACGCGATGCATGCGCTCCATCACCGGCGCGACAGAAGTGCGGAAAACCACGCTATCCCGCTGCGCTGCAATGCGCGCGCGTTGCAGATAATGCTGGATCTGCACCTGCATGGCCTCGCTCTGCTCCTGCACGACGCGTCCCTGATCGCCACCAATGGTGCGACCTTCATTGACAAGCACAGAGAGCGGCGTCTTCAGCGAATGGGCGAGATTGCCAACCTGCGTTCTGGATCGTTCAACGATTCGGCGATTGTTTTCGATCAGCGCATTCATTTCGCGGGCAAGCGGCGCAATTTCCATCGGCAGCGAGGCATCGAGCTTCGATGAGCGTCCCTCGCGAATATCGGCAAGCGCCTGACGCACCTTATCCAGCGGGCGCAAACCAAACAGAATGATTGCCGCATTGATCAGGATACTGCCGATGCCGAACACCGCCAGATATGCGGCAAGCTTGGTCTTGAAATCAGAAATCTCGTTCATGACTTCGCTGAGATTGCCCATAACGCGGAAACGGGCCACGCGGCCAGAATTGTCCAGCACAACTTCCGTTTCGACGATGAAAAGCTCTTCGCCGTTAAGCCCCGGCAAGGAATAGCTGCGCATGAAGGAACTGTCGAAAGGCGCCTGTGTTATCGGCATTTCCGGGACGATGCGTCCAATCAGCGATGGCGATTCCAGCTTTCCGCTCATATTGGGTGCGATCGGATCCACCGACCAGTACCAGCCGGAAAGCGGGCTGGAATAGCGCAATTCGCCCAGCTCCGGTCGTCCCTGAAGCACACCTTCCGCCGAAACGCTGACAGCGCCGACGAGGCTGAACAGATGTGCGGTGAGAAGCCGTTCGAAATTACTGCGGGCGGCATCGCTATAAAGCGACCCGATAAGGGTAGCGACCACCACCAGCGCCGCAATCACCCATAGCGTCGACAATGTGACAACGCGAACGGCGAGAGAGCGGAGCGATGGGATGACGCGAAAACGCTTCAGTTGTCGTTCCCCTTCGGATCAGCACCGGCATCGGAGCGCATACGATAGCCCATGCCGCGTACGGTCTCGATGAGATCGACGCCCATCTTTTTGCGGAGGCGTCCGACGAAAACTTCAATCGTATTGGAATCGCGATCGAAATCCTGATCGTAAAGATGCTCCACCAGTTCCGTGCGGGAAACCACCTCGTCCATATGATGCATGAGATAGGACAAAAGCCGGTATTCATGCGAGGTCAGCTTCAGCGATACGCCATCGACACTGGCCTTGGAGGTCTTGGTGTCGAGATGCAGCGGACCGCAGACCATCTCCGACGAGGCATGTCCGGCAGCACGGCGGATGAGCGCACGAAGCCGGGCAAGAACTTCCTCAATATGAAATGGCTTGGCGACATAATCGTCCGCACCGGCATCGATACCGGCAACCTTGTCGCTCCAGCGGTCACGAGCGGTGAGCATGAGGACAGGCATGGCGCGCCCGTTGCGACGCCAGCGTTCCACAACGCTGATGCCGTCGATACGCGGCAGGCCGATATCGAGAATCACCGCATCATACGGTTCCGTATCACCCAGAAAGTGGCCCTCTTCGCCGTCATAGGCGCTATCGACCACGTAACCTGCGGCAACCATCGCATCGGAAAGTTGCCGGTTCAGGTCCTTGTCGTCCTCAACAATCAGGATACGCAAGCGGGCTGTCTCCCTTCAACGGATCATATGCAACGGAAAAGCCGGTCTGCTTGTGACAATGCAAACCGGCTTCAAAACCCATGCCGGGAATTTTTATCGATTGGGCACAGCCACTTCGACGCGGCGCGGACGTTCGCCATCGCGGCCCGGAACGAGCACGACGACAACACAGACCGGCGCGCCGTTCTGGGTAGAAGGCGTGGCCTTGGCAAGTTGCCCGCCTTGTTTGGCGGCAACCTGTTCGCCCACGGCGGCACAGTCACCGGCAGCCGCAATCAGAAGATTGGAGGTCTGCGGCGCAGCAATCGGCATGGCGCCAGCATCGACAATGCCGCCGATGGGCAACAAGCCAAAACTCACCGCGAGAAGCGCGAAAACTTTGAGTGCAGAGTTCTTTTTCATCATGCCGCCTTATATAGCGCACGACAGCTGAACGATGCATGAACAGGCTGTTCTCGCTATAGACCTTAAAGGATAATTTCCCTTTGCTATCACGCTTTGTGAAATTATGAAATGCGTGAAGTTGCCGTGATGTGACCGAATATCGTAACAATTCCAGCGATTGCAGCGGCTAGTTGCAGTAAAACATCCGTTAGCGCAACTTGATCGACAGCACTGTCCGCGACCCCGAAAGCCCCCGCCAGCCCTAGAATAATCGAGACTAGCCCCGCCAGACGGTGCGGGAAAGATACCAGGCCTTGTCGTCCGTCATTTTGTTTCTCCAATTATAAGCCAGCCGCCAGATTGAGTACAGCCACATCACCGGCCCCGATTTTTGTGCTGACCATCGCAACGCGCAGCTCAAACGCGCCGACACCCACGTCGGTGGTGCGAATCGCTTTGGCATAAATCCCAACCGAGAAGTGACCTGCTCGCGCCGCACAGCGGCACCTGACGCTGCCATTAACCGTACATAGGCAAAGGCTCGGCGCGAGAGAGCTTCTCTACTTCCTCCGCTAAACCCAAAATTCTTCAAAAGATTAAGAACGTCACATCGTTAAACGCGTGTATCAGAACAACGGACCGTCCGCATGATAACGCTGCATCTTGCCCAGTCTGGAGAAGAAACATATCGCACGAAGAGAGTATCACACCATAACAAGTTTTGGAGGATAACTTAAAATACCTCGCCTGAGTGCTCAAAGGAGGCATAGTTGCTGGCATCTTTAAGACCACCAGCTGCGATTATCATCCAACTTTATTCACACATTGCCGTTCATGCCGTTTTTGTCAGAAGGGACATGCAGCAGAGATGGGGGTGCTTGCCGCTTTATGAAGCACTTGAGAAGCCCCAGCGTCCACCAAGCAGCAAAACTGGCTGACGCCGATCCCATCAACATCAGCTCGGTTTTATCAAATGTCACCGTGAGGCCAAATGAGTTAGCAATTCTAACTGCAACCGCCCCGCCAAAAATCACCCCACATATTACACCAACGACCAGGCGAGCGACCATTTCGCGTCTACTTCGGGGAAAAGTATAGACAAGTGAGACCACCGCCCCTGCAACTGCACCTGTCACTTTGGCAAACCATGGCGATGCCATGGCAAAAACAAGCATATCGTTCAAATTGCTCATGAGAATCCCCAATATTGATCAAGTTCCTGGAGCTTCCACACTCTTGACGAGTGATACGCGACGGGTGGCCGATATCCGCAACGGACGGCAGGAGCTCATTTTATGTTGGAGGCCTGCGGTGCCACACACCCAAAACGAAAAACCCCGCTAGCAAGTGCGCCTGCGGGGTTACAAATACTTCAGATCCCATTAGCTCCGGGCATTCATCCATCAGGGCCAACACTTCTTCGACCCTGACTAAAGGCTACAAAAATACCGTTACGCAGTCAAGGATTATATTCCTATTTTTGATAGCATGGTTCAATTTGGCATTTGAGCTGTTACTAAACAATGAGCGCAAACTGAGTACCTGTTTCATCGGCGGGACAAACAATAGGATTAAAAAATATCTGGCAACTTCATGTTTCTGCGTTCTTTTCACGATTGCCATTAAATTTTTGCTCATCTGTCGGCTGGCAACCAAACGTCAACTTCCACCCACTAGGCTCGTGGCCTATTAGTTTGCTATAATATAAGAGTAAGTTCATTGTATTTCCCGATCCTCTAGTGCCGAAGTCAGAGTTTATGCGTCATACGGCAGACAAAGATTCCGGAAAAAAGCAGCGGAAACCCTTCCGGGTTTCACGCCTGATTGGGCTCGACGCCTGGATTGATTCAGGCTTGTACAATCTGCATTTCCGTCTTGGCGAATGGTGGGAAAACATCACCATTTTTTCGCGCCGCTTTCGCGTGCGCGGCTTCAGGCGTTTTGTCGTCGAGGTTCTGGACGAAGGCTTTACGCTTGGCGTTGCGGGTTCCGTGGTGCTTCTCATGCTGGCGCTTCCCGCCTTTGAGGAAACCAAGAAAGACTGGCGCTCGCAGGATGACTACGCCGTCACTTTCCTTGATCGATACGGCAATGAAATCGGCCAGCGCGGCATTTTGCACCGTCAGGCCGTTCCCATCGACGAATTGCCGGATCACGTTATCAAGGCAGTTCTGGGCACCGAAGACCGCCGCTTTTTCGATCATTATGGCATCGATTTCTGGGGCCTGAGCCGTGCACTCAGCCAGAATATGCGCGCCAATGGCGTTGTGCAGGGCGGTTCGACCATCACCCAGCAGCTTGCGAAAAACCTGTTCCTTTCCAACGAACGAACGCTGGAGCGCAAGATCAAGGAAGCCTTCCTGTCTCTGTGGCTGGAAAGCAATCTGAGCAAGAAGGAAATCCTTCAGCTCTATCTCGACCGCGCCTATATGGGTGGCGGCACATTTGGTATCGCAGCCGCGTCGGAATTCTATTTCGGCAAGAACATCAAGGATGTCTCGCTCGCCGAAGCCGCCATGCTGGCAGGCCTGTTCAAGGCGCCTGCCAAATTCGCGCCGCATGTCAATCTGCCTGCCGCGCGTGCACGCGCCAATGTCGTCTTGTCCAATATGGTTGAAAGCGGTTTCCTGAGCGAAGGTCAGGTCGCCGTTGCGCGCCGGCATCCGGCAAGCGTTATCGACCGCGCCAAGAATGAAAGCCCCGATTATTTCCTCGACTGGGCCTTCGACGAGGTCAAGCGGGTTGCGGGGCACATGCCGCAGCACACACTGATCGTGCGCACCACACTGGACAGCAATATCCAGCGGGCGGCGGAGGAATCGCTCGAATATCACCTGCGCCAGTTCGGCAAGGAATATAATGTTGCGGAAGCCGCAACTGTCGTTCTCGCCAATGACGGCTCGGTGCGGGCGCTTGTCGGCGGGCGCGATTATGGCGAAAGCCAGTTCAACCGCGCCACCCGGGCTTTGCGTCAGGCAGGGTCGTCCTTCAAGCCCTATGTCTATGCAGCGGCGATGGAAAAAGGCCTTACGCCCAATACAATCGTTTCCGATGCGCCGGTCAGCTGGGGTAACTGGTCACCGCGCAACTATGGCCGCAGTTTTGCGGGCCGGGTCGATCTGACGACGGCGCTCGTGCGTTCGCTGAACAGCGTGCCCGTGCGTCTTGCGAAGGACTATCTGACAACCGCGCCGGTCGTGGCACTGACCAAGGCTATGGGTGTGGAATCGCCGATCTCATCCCACAAGACGATGGTGCTCGGCACATCCGAAATGACGGTGATGGATCAGGCCACCGGCTTCAATGTGTTTCCAAATGCCGGCATGGCAGGCAATCGCCACGCCTTTACGCAGATCGTTTCTTCGGACGGTCGCGTGCTGTGGGATTTCACCCGTGACGCACCCAAACCGCACCGCGCTTTGTCGGAAAAATCCGCCTTCGAAATGAATTCCATGCTGGTTCAGGTGCCGGAACGCGGCACGGGCCGCCGTGCAGCGCTGCCGATGACACGCGTTGGCGGCAAGACCGGCACAACGCAGAATTATCGCGATGCGTGGTTTGTCGGCTTCACCGGCAATTTCACGGCGGCAGTCTGGTTCGGCAACGACAACTTCACGCCGATGAAGGAAATGACCGGCGGTATTCTGCCTGCCATGGCTTGGCAGCGCATGATGTCCTATGCGCATCAAAACGTCGAACTGAAGCCGATCCCCGGCGTGACGCCGCCCTTCCCCGCCCCGCCGAAAAATCCGGCGCCGCAGGTGGCCAACGCCAAGCCGGAAGAAACCATGGCCGCGCCGCCACGGGTTCTTTCACCGATGGCAACAAAGGTTCTCAAGGAGTTGCATGAGCGTTTCATGGCCGCACCGCCTCTGCCAAAGATTGCCGAGCGGACCAAGATTTCGGTACTTTGAGGATGTAAGCTCGCAATCCATGCTTAAAACCATTCTCAAAGCCGCTTTTGTACTGGCGCTTGCGCTCGGCGGAGGCATTTTCAGCGTCCATTTCATCCTCGACCGTTTCAACGGCTTCGGGGAATTGCAGGTTGGCGCATGGACGGCATTCCCCGACGATGGAACTGCCGATGCCGACCCCTATTCCCGCGCTCGCGCCGCCCGCAAGGCCTATCTGGCGCTTGGCACAGCGGAAGGCCTGCCTTTCTATGCGCGCCGGGACAGCAGCGGGCGCGACTTGCAACGCGGCTGCACCTATCGCCTGACGGGAGCCACACCGCCGGCCCGGTTCTGGACTGTCTATCCGGCCACGGCCAACCTTAATCCCATCAAGCCGCGTGATGGCCTGCAAGCAGCGCTTCATTCGCAGGAAGCCCTGTATGATAGCGACGGCAGCGTTTCCATCACCATCGGTCCCGATGCCCGCACAGGAAACTGGCTGCCGGTGGAGGGCCAAGGCGGGCTGGTCCTCGTCATGACACTCTATGACACGCCCGCCGCAAGCTCGTCCGGCCTGTCCGATCTCGTCATGCCCGCCCTTGTGCGCACAGGGGATGACTGCCATGGATGACAATCATGGGTAGTCTCATCCGCCTCATCCTGCTTGGTCTCGTCGGTGCGGCCATCGTCCACATCTGCGTGCTGTTTCTCGTTCCGGTTTACTCGGATACGAATGCCTGGGCGCGCATTGAAAATGCGACGAGCCCATATCGCTTTGTCGCGCTTGATGAAAAGAAGGGCCCGGTCAGCGATCGAGACCCGCTGGTCAAGGAGGCCACCTGCCGCTTCGATCTGGCCGATGGGCCCGTTCATATGACCACCACGGGCATTGTCCCCTATTGGTCTTTGTCGATCTATGCGCCGAACGGCGATAATCTCTACAGCATCAACGATAACGTCTCCAACGAGCGCAAGCTCGATCTCATCATCGCTGATCCTGTCGGCATGGCGAGCCTCAAGGCGGATGGTTCGCAGATCGATGCGCAGTCTCTGGCGGTCGAGCAGAATATCGGCGAAGGCGCCGCCGTTCTGCGTGTCTTCATGCCGGATGCGACCTGGAAGGAAGAGGTGCAACGCTTCTTCGACGCAGCCCGTTGCGCACCCTTCGAGGGCAGCTGAATGCTGCCTGCCGCGATCCCACATCTTCTGCGGCACGGTTAATGAGTTGCTAAGGCTTGGTGCCTATTATCCGGTGTGCTGGCCATTGCGGGGACGTTTGATGGCAGCGAGTGTATGCCTACCGGAGTATTCTGCGTGACAAATGATCAGTTCCGCGCCCTGGAGGAAATTTCAGGCAACCGGAGCCCGTCGAATTCAAAAGCGGGGAGCAAGGCGGACGACCTTTTGGCCGCCGCTATTTCTGCGTTCGCCGGTATCACGCGCCCCGGTCGTCAGGACATGCAGCAGCTCGAAGATCTGGTGATGCCGCTTTTGCAATGCGCGACCACGCGCGGCAAACGTCACGCGGCCAATGCCCTCGCCCAGCTGGAAGAAGCCCCACGCCGCGTCGTGCTGGCACTTGCCGCCGAGCCGGTGGAAATCTCCGCTCCCATTCTTTTGCGCTCGCCGCTGCTGCGTCCGGGCGACCTGATTGATCTCATCGGCCAACATGGCCTTGCCCATGCCCGCGCCATTGCCCGTCGCCAGTCCGGCGATATTCTGCTGCAAGGCGTGCTGCGCAGCTTTGCCGACCCGGTGATCGATCGCACACTGACGCTGCAAGACAATCTCGCGAACATCGAAGCCGAGCCGCTCGAAAAACCGCAAATACCCGATCTGTCGGCGGCCAAAGCGCCTTTGATGAGCGGCGGCAGTTCGGAACGTCTGGCCCGTGCGCTGCAACAGCCGTTCTTCAATGCAGGAACCTTGCTCGGCTCCGACCGGCTGATCGAAACCTCGCTTTTGATCGACAGCCAGTTTTTCCGCAACGCGCTTGCTGACGCGCTTGATCTGTCGTTCGAGCGCGCCGATGCCGTTATCGGGAAATGGCCGGAATCACATCTGCCTATCGCGCTGAAGGCGCTTGGCCTTCCAGCCGCCGAATGCTTTTTGGTGATGACCGCCGTTCTTGGCACCATCGACACCGACCGCGATGGCCTGCGCGAATTCGTGCATATCTACCGTTCCATCGACCGGGAAAAAGCCATGGCTCTCGTGCGCCGCTGGAAAGCCGAAGACATGTCGGCCATGCTGCGCAGCAAACTGCGTGAAATGGCCGATGATGACGAGCCGCTGGCGGATGCCGCCAATAGCGATGCACCGGCTACGGATAACAGGCTCGTCAAGTAAAGTTAGAAAGTCTCGCCGTCCTGCGCGATGGCGAAGAACAGAGACGCGTCGGCCACATCTTCCAGTTCGACCAGCCATAGGTCCGGATCAAAGCGGATTTCCCTCTGCATCCTGTCACCTGCCGTCATGTCATCGGCATCGTGGAGAATGCGCAGGAACTTGCGCTCGCCATCATTATCTTCCTCATAGGACGTCTGCGGCGCTGGCGAATAGAGATCGCACGTGCCAAGACGCGAGCTGACCTTGATGAAGATCGCGCCCGCTTCCGTCGATCCGCGGCGGGCAAGATAGGCAAAGCCGCCCTCACCCTGCACCCGGCGGATCAATGCGGAAACCCAGAAATCCGAAGTCAGTCGCATGGTCGCGTAAATACTTTTTTCTTAAACATTATCCGACGCAAAACCGCTTCGCACTTTTGCTGGAAATGCTTCTAGCTGATGAGCCCGATTTCACGCATCTTGGCGATGAGCGTGGAATCGATTTCGCCTGTCTGACGCATGTTGAACAACTTCTGGAACTCGCGAATGGCAGATTCCGTCGCCTTGCCCTGCTGGCCATTGACCGGCACCATATCATTGCCGAAAGCCTTCAGCCCGGCCTGCACGCGGATGATATCCTGCGATGAGATTTTCTCCGCCGGACCTGCCGGTGCACCAGCCGGTTCCTTCTTCTGAACCGGCTTTTGATAGTTCGCGAGATCAGGCTTCGTCTTTGCAGGTGTTTCGTTTTTCAACACAGCCGGTTGCGCTGATAATTGCGGACGCGGCGTCGGCACAGCCACCACTTCGATAGCCTTGGCGACATCATCCTGTTGCGCGGGCGCTGGGCTTTCGACCTGAGCCGGAACACTGGCCTGCTGCACGCCGAGCTTCTGCTGCAAAGCGCGCCAGCGATCCACAGCCTCGCGGGTCTGCGGGCCGGTAAAGCCATCGACCGGGCCCTTATAGACGCCAAGCATGGAAAGACGCTGCTGCAGACGGGCAATTTCCAGATCGGCGTTCGGCGCAAGTGCTGGCAGCATATCGTCCGTCGCAGTGACATGCATGCGATCTGCCGACAGGTCGGCACCGTTCACGCCTTGCGCGGTCGTATTGCCGGTAGGCTGCGGTTCGACCGTTGCCGTTTCGACGGGCTTTGCTTCCGGCTGACTGGCGGCAGCGCCGGGCAGAACTGCGCGCGGCGTCGGCTTGAACACGAAATCAGGTCTTGTGCGGAAGAACACGGCATTGTGCGCCTCTGGCTGATACCAGAGCGCATTGGCGGAAACGAAACTCATCACCACGAGAAACGCCGTCGCCCCGCCGGTCAGAACCGGATTGCGCACGACAAAGTCACCGGCAACGATGGCAAGTGCCGAGGCCGAGTTGAAGAAGAATTTAAGGAGCCTGGCCCCCAGACTACGCTGTTTTGCGGGTCTGCGTGTGGATCTGTTCTGCGACCCGCTCTGGGTTCTGCTCCCGGTCTTCGTCGTTCTGCCAGTCATTGCGCCTTTCTCCCTGGTGACGGTGCATATCGATCACCGTGCCAAGTTCCTGTTGTTCGTCATCTCCCGCGAGATATTGCGGACCTGCCACCGGAAGGCGGATCGTTACGACCGTGCCTTCGCCGGGACAGCTCTTGAGGTTCATCGATCCCTGATGCAATTCCACAAGGCCCTTGACCACGGATAGTCCAAGGCCGCTTCCTTCCTGCGCGCGCGTATAGCTGTTGTCGGCGCGCACAAATGGCATGCCGATGCGCTGCAAGTCTTCCGGCTCGATACCGATACCAGTGTCCGAAACGCTGATTTCAAGCATGGCGCGACCGTCAGCCACGACACGGGCGGCGTCGATGGTGACGCAACCGCCGGTCTCGGTGAACTTCACGGCATTGGCCGCCAGATTGAGAAGGATCTGCTGCACCGCACGACGATCTGCCGTCAGTTCGCCAACGCCAGCGCCAACGCGGTGGCAGAAGGCAACGCCCTTCTTTTCCGCCTGCGGCAGCAGCACGGAGGTGCACATTTCTACCGCGTCGCGGAAGGCAAAGCTCTGCGGCGCAATACCGTAAGTGCCGGTTTCAAGCCGCGAATTGTCGAGAACCGCATTCACCAGTTCCAGCAAATAATGCCCCGACTGATGGATCAGACCGGCGTATTCGCGATGCTTTTCATTGGCGAGCTGACCGCCCACCCCATGCGAGAGCATGTCGGAGAAGCCGATAATGGAATTGAGCGGCGTGCGCAGTTCATGGCTGACCGAAGCCAGCAGACGGCCCTTGCCGACGCGCTCCGATTCCAGTTCGGCCTTCAGTGTTGCGATTTCATCCAGAAGCTTCTGTTCGCCTTCCAGCGACCGACCCACCAGCGTGATGATGCCAGCAGCATTCAGGCCTTCCAGACGATAGGCGCGGAAAACCGGGCTGCTAGCTTCGATGGAACGCAAACGGATATCGACACAGCGAGACGCGATGCCCGAACGCAGATCAGCTAGAAGCGAAAGATAGTGCACCCGGTCGGCCACATGGACGCGATCGACCAGCGCGGTCGCCTCCAGCATTTTTGGCTGCATGCCAAGAAGCTTTGCAGTCTTGTTGCCCACAGATGCGATGACGCCTTCTGCATCGAGCACGAACTGCACGTCGCCTTCGGCAACAGCGACCTGCGGCGCCACCGCTTCGCTATGCTGCGGCTTGACGGCCAGACCGACGCTGCGTGCGACAAGGCTGGCCGCATAGAGAACCAGCACCGTGACAGATGCCAGCGAACCACCGGCAATCACACCGCCGCTCGTCATCGCAAAAGCGCTGACAATGGCAAGGGCTGCAACAGCGCCAGCAATTGCGGCAGCAGGCTTGCGGCTGACAAGCCAGATTTCCAGCGGCAAGGCGGCTGCCATCAGCCACAAGGCGGCATTGCTGCTGGAGACCATGCCAATCGTAGCAAGTCCAGCGCCATAGGCGGCAAAGTTTACTGTTCCGAGGATGGCAGCGCTCAATCCCATCAGTGAGAGAGCGCAGAAAATCATCGCCACACCGGCAAAGCTGGCGGCGAGAATGGCAAATTCGGTCAGGTTCGGCGCAAGGCCGGAAGCCAGCACGGCAGCGACAAGCAGCACCGGCACGGCAATGACCGAGCCGACAACGCGCATGGCCATCGCATCGGGCTTGATTACCCAGCGGCGGCAGAAACGTTCGTAAAAACGGCCGAGCGTCTGCACGCCAGTGCGAACGGTCTTAGCTGCTTTCAAAAGAATGGCGTTCAACGTGCCCTACTCACTCAAACTCATACACATACTCATCGGCCAGCAACATTCAGAAGGGAACATTCCCGGCGAGCCTCAGATTGCAGGTGAGGCTTTAAGGAAACGATAAAACGATGCCCATGAATGCAGATAAGCATCATCAGGGCCGTGCTTTTCGACCTATGGTAAACAGAGGGTAGCGATCGCTTGTACGAAAGCGCGAAGATGGCACAATCTTCCGCCTCGCAACCCACACATCACAGAATTGCGAATCGCGCGGTTACGGAATCTTTTCGATTTCATCGGACATTGGCGACATTGTTCGATTAATTAAAGGCGCGCCACAGCAACAAGGCCATGATCCGCTTCCTCATCAAATCCGTATTCTGGCTATCTCTGGCATTCATTGTGATGCCGCGCTTTTTCCCAGCGGAACAGGAAAATAACATCGCCGAAAAGCCTGCCGCAGTCTCCCAAACACGTGGCGAGGCGCAAGGTGCGGCGAATGGTGAGCGGAGCACCGTGGATCAGCTTTTGGCCAATGGCAAAACGGCCATTGAGATCGGCAAGCTTTGCGTGGACAATCCAAGTTTCTGCGAGAATGGCACGTCGCTGATTTCCAGCGCTGGCAGTGGTTTGCTCAAGGGCAGCGGGCAGATGCTCGATTATCTCAGCCAGCGTTTCGGTAACAAAAAAGACGCGCCTGCTGAAGCGCAGCCCAAAGCCGAAGTTGAAAAGCCCGAAATGACGGTCTCCGAAATTCTGTCCGGGCAGAACGCCCCTCAACCCGCCGGTTTGAGCAACATCCCGATCCCGACCTCGCGTGCGGCAGCCTTGCGGGCGCTGGATCGCCGGACCACAGGCGCGATCCCTGCAAAACAGTGATCTTTCCCGTGACCTTGCCGCCATTCATGACTATATAAGCGGCACAACACCGCAAAGACGGCATTTCAGGTGAGTATCATGACGACCACAATCGATAGCATCATGTCCGACTTCGAATTTCTCGACGACTGGGAAGATCGCTATCGCTATGTCATCGATCTCGGCAAGGAATTGTCACCCTATCCCGACGATGCCCGCGATGCGGAACATAAGGTTCAGGGCTGTGTCAGCCAGGTCTGGCTCAAGACGATGCCGCATAGCGGTGCAGACCCGGTGATCGAGTTTCTGGGCGATTCCGATGCGCATATCGTGCGCGGTCTCGTCGCCATTGTCCTTGCGCTCTATTCCGGCAAACGCGCTTCGGAAATTCTCGCCATCGAGCCGGAAAGCGTATTGAAGACGCTCGGCCTTGACGAGCATCTCACGCCGCAGCGCTCAAACGGCCTGCGCGCCATGGTCGCCCGCATCCGCCGTGAAGCGGAAGCGGCCAAGCTGTCAGCCTAGTACCTTTTCCACCGACAGAGCGAGTGCGAGCAGATGCTTGTCGGTGCCGCCGCGTGCGGTCAGCATCAGGCCTGTTGGCAGCTTCATGCCCGGCATGGGCAGCGTGATACTGCACAAGTCAAACTGGTTGCCGACCTGTGTATCGCGTAGCGTCAGACCTTCCACACGGTCATATTCGTCCTCATCGTGGCTGACCGAAGCAATCGTCGGCGCAACAATCGGTGTGGCTGGCGTGGCGAATGCATCGAAACCGTTCAACCGATCATCCATCTCGCGGATCAGCTGATTTCGGGTTTCGACCATGGCTTGATAGGTCTCGTCCGGCACGTGCAGGCGCACCGATAGCGGACGCTTCACGCGCAGATCGACATTGGCGTCGGGGTCGCGCAGCCATGTGTCAGCATGGACGCGGCTTGCCTCAATGCCGACAATCGATCCGGACGTGCTTGCCTCACGCCAGCGCTGGATCAGATCATCCAGCATGATATCGACAAGCGTCACGCCTGCCTTTTCAAGCGTTGCCAGCGACGCTTCGAAATGCGCAGCCACATCCGGTTCCATCGCGTCCAGAAGATAGCCCCTCGGCACGGCGATGCGCAGATTGGACAGCGGCACCGCATCCGGCAGGACCGGTGCTTCGCCCGCCATTACGGCATCGGTCAAAATGGCATCTGCAACCGTTCTGGTGAGCGGCCCAATGGAATCGAGCGACGGCGCCAGTGGAAATGCACCATCCAGCGGAATGCGCCGCGCCGTCGGCTTGAAACCGACAATACCGTTCAGTGCTGCGGGAATGCGCACCGAGCCGCCCGTATCCGACCCGATGGCGATTTCGCTGGTGCCTTCCGCCGCCGAGACCGCCGCGCCGGACGACGACCCACCCGGAATGCGCGTCGGATCGACGGCATTGCCCGGCTCGCCATAATGCGGATTGAGACCGACCGGCGTGAAGGCAAATTCGGTCATATGAGTCTTGCCGACGATCACCGCGCCCGCATCGCGCAGGCGTTGCACGATCGTCGCATCCTTGACCGCAGGCGCGGCTGTGCGCCGAACCACCGACCCGGCCAGCGTCGGTTCGCCTGAGACATCGAAGAGATCCTTGATCGAAACTATGCGGCCATCCAGCGGACCAAGGGCCTGCCCCGTCCGAAAGCGCACATCTGTGGCATCTGCTTCCGCCCGCGCCCGCTCCGTATAAATCTTGCTGAAAACATGCTCATGATCGCTGCGGGCTTCAAGCCGCGCCAGCACAGTTTCCAGCCGATCCCGGACATTCGACGACATGCAAATTCTCCCCAATTTTTCCATCAGATCGCACCGGCTTTGCCCTTGCGATAAGGTGGCATCCAGTCACTGTCAATCGGAGCTATCCGGCCCCGCCTGAAATGATCGTGCGGCAAAACAGTCGCGGATTACGGGCATGGCCTCTTGCGCCGTTAGCGTGGCTGGCCCACCGGACGGATACGCCAGCACCAGACGCTGGCGTAGCGTTTCATCTTCGATGGGCAGGCACACAACCTTTCGTCCATCATGGCTGAAATCATGGCCGGGCCGCGTGAAAAGCAGCGACACGCCGAGGCCATTCGCCACCATACCGCGCACCATCTCCACCGACGTGGTTCGCAGCGCGATGTTCGGCGACAGACCCTGCTGCCAGAACGGCACCAGCAGAAATTCGCGGCTGAGCGGCAGATCGACAAGGATGAACGGATAGCGCGCAAGTTCCGCCAGCGTCACACTTTTCTTTGCAGCCAGCGGGCTGTCCGGTGGAACCACCGCATGCGGTGCGTAAGACAGCATGGTTTCCCATGTGACCGTCTCCGGCAGACCCACATCATAGGTGATGCCGAGATCGACAATACCTTTTTCGAGCGCCCGCGCCATGCCTTCCAGATCGAACTCGCGCAGCTTCACACGCATATCGGGAAACACCTGTTTCAAATGGCCCAATATCCCCGGAATACAGACCGGCCCCAGCGTGCTGAAATAGCCAAGCGTCAGCCGCGCCCCGCCCTCGCCCTTACCCGATACGGCGAAGTCTTCAGCGCCAGCCAGAAGCAGCCGCGCCTCTTGCAGCTTGCGGCTGCCGAAAGGCGTCAGTTCCAGTCCCTTGGCCTGCCGTCGCTCGAAAAGCTGTTGCCCCAGATCGTGTTCCAGATCGCGGATTGCCGCCGATATGGAGGGCTGAGAAACATTGAGCTTTTCAGCAGCACCCGTCGCGCTGCCAGCCTCGG
The DNA here is from genome assembly GCF_014138065.1 of Ochrobactrum sp. P6BSIII. Lineage (NCBI taxonomy): Bacteria > Pseudomonadati > Pseudomonadota > Alphaproteobacteria > Hyphomicrobiales > Brucellaceae > Ochrobactrum > Ochrobactrum sp. P6BSIII. The sequence continues at coordinate 132,698 of NZ_JACGXB010000012.1, forward strand.
CGGAAGTGACGAAATAGTGGAGTTGGCGAAGCGATATCATTAGAGGATTTTCCTATAATGACTGCTCGATTTCAATTCTTTTTCCGATACTGAACTGCGTTTAGCCTCCCCTCAAACTAAACAATAAGGGGATAAAAACATGTTCAACGAAAGGACTCCGTGCCTCGACGGAATTCGCGTTCTGGACTTCACGCGCGTTCTGGCTGGGCCATTCTGCACCGCCTTGCTTGGCGATCTTGGCGCGGAAGTCATCAAGATCGAAAGCCCGGAAGGCGACGACTATCGCCATATCACGCCCGGCACAGCCGATGGCGGCGGGCTGTTCCTGCTGATGAACCGCAACAAGAAAAGCATCTCCATTGATCTGCGCAAGGAACGCGGGCGGCACATCGTTCGCGAGCTGGCAAAGAATGCCGATATCATCGTGGAAAATTTCCGCCCCGGCGTGATGGACCGGCTAGGACTCGGGCATGCCGAGCTTGCCAAAGACAATCCGCGACTGATCCATGTCGCAATTTCCGGATTCGGCCAGCAAAGCCCGATGGGCAATCTGCCGGCTTACGATCTCGTCGTGCAGGCGGTGACCGGTTTCATGGATATTTCCGGCGAACCGGATGGACCGCCGATGATGACCGGCGAATCCGTCGCAGACCTGACAGCCGGGCTTTTTGCGTCCTGGTCAGCACTGGCCGCACTTCTCGCCCGAGAGCGCACCGGCAAGGGCCAGTTTGTTGATGTGGCCATGTATGATTGCCTGTTCAATCTTCTGCCTGCGGCACTGACCCAGCAGCTTTATGGCAGCAAGTCGCCGAAGCGGGTAGGAAACCGCCATCCGCTGAGCGCACCTTTCGGGGTCTTTGCGGCTGCAGACGGCTATTTGACGATTGCCGTTTTGAGTTCGAAACAGTTTGCCGGTCTGGCAGAGGCTCTCGGCCAACCGCAGCTTGCGACCGACGACCGTTTTTCCACGGCGACCGCGCGCAACGACAACAATGCCGAACTGAAGACCATCATTGAGACGTGGAGCACGGCCCTGCATGTCGAACAGGTGATCGACGCCTTGCAGGCTCATGACGTGCCATGCTCGCCGGTGCTTACCGTTTCTAATGCGACCGGCAGTGAACAGGTGCGTGCGCGTGGGCTGTTGCCAGAAGTCACCTCTCTGAATGGCCCGGTCCGTGTTCTGCGCCAGCCGGCCAAGTTCTCCGGCATGGATTGCCCCGCCCCGACACCGCCGCCAGCGCTGGGGGCGCATGCCGCCGACATATTGCATGAAAAACTGGAACTCTCTGCAAACGATATCGAAAGCCTTGTGCGCGACGGCGTGCTGCACGGCCTGACACTGCAACCGCAGCCGCTTTTGAAGGAAACCAACCATGACGCATGATTGCCTGCTGACCGATGAACAACGGATGATCCGCGACAGTGCGCGCAGTTATGCCCGTGAAAAACTGGCCCCGACCGCAGCCATGCGCGACCGCGAGCACCACTATTTCCCACGCACCGAGATGCGGGAACTGGGAGAGCTGGGCTTTCTCGGCATGCTCGTTGCTGAAGAATGGGGTGGCGTTGCAACCGACCATCTGAGCTACGTACTGGCGCTGGAAGAAATTGCCGCCGCCGATGGCAGCATCGGCGCGATGATGGCGCTGCACAATGGTCTCATTTCAACACCCTTGCGCGTGCATGGGAGCGACCGGCAGAAGGAGCTGTACCTCCGCCCGCTGGCGGAAGGTCGCTTCAACGGTGCGTTCGGCCTGACCGAGCCGGAAGCCGGATCCAATGCCTTTGCGATCCGCACCAAAGCGATCAAGGTCGACGGCGGCTTTCGTCTCACCGGCGCAAAACAGTTCATGTCGAATGGCAAATCCGCCGATATCGCCATTATTTTTGCGGCAACCGAGAGCGACGATCCGCGCCGCCGCATCACCGCATTTCTGGTCTCGCCAACAGCACCGGGCTATGTCTGCGTGCGCATCGAAGACAAGCTCGGCCTTGCCGCGTCGGAAACCTGTCAGGTGCAGCTCGACGATGTCTTTGTCGCCGATGATCATGTGCTGGGTGAAGTCGGCGGCGGCTATGCTCTGGCGATGAGCACGCTGGAACTCGGTCGCCTTGGCATCGCGGCGCAATCGCTAGGGCTGGCGCAGGCTGCCTTCGACCATGCCCATGCCTATGCGCTGGAGCGGCAGACTTTCGGCAAACCCATCATCGAGCATCAGGCTGTCGGCTTCCGGCTCGCTGAAATGCAGACGCAGATTGAGGTGGCGCGCAGCTATCTGCACTATGTCGCCCGGTTGCGCGATGCAGGCCAGCCCTGCAAGACGGAAGCCGCGATGGCAAAACTCTTCGCCTCCGAGATTGCCGAAAAAGTCGCCTCGGAAGCGATTCAGGTTCATGGCGGCTATGGTTATCTCAAGGATTTCGCTGTCGAACGCATCTATCGCGATGCCCGCATCTGCCGCATTTACGAGGGAACCAGCGATATTCAGAAGCTGATTATCGCTGGTAATCTCGCAAAGAAAGGCAAGACGGTTTGACCGATCCGCGTGCAGCCTCACCTCGCCTGGGGCCGCGCTGCCGGGCGGTAACCATCCGCTCCCCAATGCAGCACCACACCCCGACGACGGTCGCTTTCGCGCGGCGGATTGTAATGCCGGTGAAGCATGGCAAGGGCCGTTTTCAGCACGACCTTGCCAGAGCGCACCGGCCATTGCCGCTCGCGCTCCACGCGCTCCAGCCCTTTCAGGAAACAGCAGACATCGACCAGCACACCGTTCAATTCCGGCCCGACTGCTTCCAGCGCTCGCTCAACCCGCATCCGGCTGGCCAAGGCAATATCGGTCAATTCCGCCATGCCGCCTGCCCCACCGCGTCCACCGCCACCGACGCCAATGTCCCAGCGCGATGTGATCGACGGCATCAGCGAACCCCGCGTGAAATCCGCCCGCAAGCGCTCCCCGGCGTGGAACTCATCGTCCGAAATAAAGGCGTTCCCGTCCGCGCCTTTGCGCCTGTAGAGCATGGCCAGCGGCGATTCCGCCAGATTGACCTCGACTGTCTCGCCGGGAGCCGTTTCAACCGAAGCGGTGATACGCGCCAGCTCGTGCATCGCCTTTCTGGCGGATTTTGTGCTCCCACGCCCCTTGCCGGAAAGCGCCAGCTTCTGACCGTCCATTTGCAGCAGGCCTTTGCCGCACATGGCGGCAATCTCACTCCGGGCGACAGCAATAGAACCCTGCTCGCCGACCAGCAGCATATGCGTGTCGCGAACCGAATCCTGCATCTCGCAGGCTCCTGTCTTCAAGAAACGCAGCACGCGCATTTCCGAGGCCGAAAACTGTGTGGTCATGCCGCCATCCTCCAGGTCGAAAAAGCCGAATTCACGATGCGCTCAAAGGCGGTCACGATGGCGTCAAAATCGACATCGTCGCGCATATCTTCCACCAGATGGCAGGCATGCATCACCGTCGTGCGATCCCGCGCAAAGCCCACCGCAACCTCCCGCATCGCCAGACCGAACGATGTATGTGCCACATACATCCCGATCTGCCGGATGCGTGCCACATTGCGCCGACAGCGCGTCGGAGCGCGCAGCTCCTTGCCGTCCACACCGAACGACGCCACCAGAAGGTCGATCAGCGTCTCGCACAATTGCATACTGTGCTCCTCCCGCTTGCGATCCGTCGATCCTTCAACCGTGTCGAGAAGAAGGGGCCTCCCATGCCGGGCCGCGATCAACCGCAACGCTTCAAAAGCATCCGCCCGTGTATGAATGACATCCGATAGTTCCAAAGACATTCATGTTCCCTCATCTGAATAGGAATATCTTCTTATAATGAGGAAATTGCAAGGGAGGATAAGTTTGCAGGATAGACTTTGGGATGACCGACGCAGGGCTGCTAAAGAATGCTTTTCGCTATCCAGACAAGAGACACACACCACTTATCTCGGTAAAAATATCTACCTAATTGCTTTCTATAGAGATTTTCTCTAACCATCTGGATGCGCACAAACGCAAACAATAAACGGTATAGCTGCACCCCCGTCAAATAGGCTTCTCAGGTTGTAGGAATATTATCTCCACTATTCAGAATCCACCCATCCTGTTTGCAGCAACAAACAAGGATGAGCCTCATGAAAATAGCGCTGGAACAGGCCCGAAAAACCTTTCTTACTGAGCGTGAACGAGACCGGATGAGCGCCATGCAACGTGTGGCTCTGCAAATCATGGCGGGGATCGACATTGACCGGCTTGAGCAAGCATCAGAGGCAGAAAAGCAGCATGCGGTGCGCCGCCTGACACGACTGATCGAACGTGAGCGCCTCAAGGGCACTAACGGCCACTGGAGCTACGATCTCAATTGCCATATCGCCTTGAAGCAGGCACTCGACAAGCTTGAAGTCAAAGAGCGGCTTGGTGCTTGCGACGCGGCGCGTGGCGCACGACAAGGTTATGGTCAAAGAAAACGCATTCATACGACAGCGTCGAACGGCAATCATAAGCAAAGGTGCGAGATTGCATGAGACGACCCTCGCCATCTCACAAAGATAAACTGCGCGACGGGATATTCGTCGAAACAGCCATCCTAGAAACGCAAAGAGCGTGCCCCGATCTGCTACCGGCAGAACAGGGCGCGCTCTTATTTTTAAGTCCAGCACATCGTTACACGAAAACCGTTTCACAGTTCTCGCGATGCGCCGACAGGATCGCTGATTAGGCGCCCTTCGGCTTGCGGCCGAGGCCCATCTTCTTTGCCAGACGCGAACGAGCGGCGGCATAGTTCGGGGCAACCATCGGATAGTTAGGATCGAGATCCCACTTTTCGCGGTACTGTTCCGGGGTCATGCTGTAATGGGTCATCAGGTGACGCTTGAGCGACTTGAACTTCTTGCCGTCTTCGAGGCAGATGATGTAGTCGTCATGAACCGACTTCTTCGGGTTGACGGCTGGCTTTGGCTTCTCAACGACAACCGGCGCTTCTTCGCGTTCAACATGACGCTTGAAAGCGGCATGAACATCGGCGATCAACAGCGGCAACTCGCCCGCACGAATCGAATTATTGCCAACATAAGCAGCGACAACATCCGCGGTCAGGCTCAGAAGCAGTTCTGCGCTTTCGTCGTGCGTATCCAGATTTTCCATCGGTTTTCCTTTTATTACTTCTTATCGTTTTGTTTTTCCGCAACTTTCGGCATCGATGACACATCTGAAGTCGTGATTGCGTATCTCAGAACTCTGCCTAGCTCATTTATGAGCGCACTTAACAACTGCTATCGTCTTTTGCAATAGAATTGTTACGCGAAACTACATTAATAATAGCCTATTATTCTTCACGCCACAAATAAAAAGAGTGAAAACAAAGCCTTTCCATGGAAGTCCGCCCTCGGCAATTTCATTGGTTCAATCATGACGCGCATCGTTTATTACCGATAAAGCAACCGTATATAGTCTTTCGGTACGGCACGCATAATTTGTATGACCAAAATCAACAACCGCTTTTTGCTTGTTGCTATGATCTGACGAGTCGAAACAAACTCATTTCACCAATTGCAGCACTGCCTCTGAAATCGGGCGTGAAAAAGGCATAAGTTAAATATATTTCATTGAAATCAACTCGCTTTCGGCTGTGCTCGAAACTATATATGCATCAATATCCGCCTTAAAAAGGGTCATTAAAGCGACCCGCAACAATTTGAAACAATGTTCGTTGGATTTTTGAATGCCTGAGAACTCTTCCCTGCCAAAGCCTCCGCACGCCCCGAAACATCCGCATAAGGACACCCGTCACGGCATTACCCGCACAGACGACTACGCCTGGCTTCGTGCAGACAACTGGCAGGAAGTATTCAAGGACCCGTCGGTTCTGGCGCCGGAAATCCGCACGCATCTCGATGCCGAAAACGCCTATCAGGCAAGCCTGATGCAGAACACTGAAGCGCTCCAGAAAGAGCTTTTCGCGGAAATGCGCGGGCGTATCAAGGAGGATGATTCCTCCATCCCCTCAAAAGATGGACCTTACGCCTATGGCGTGTCCTATCGCACCGGCGGCGAGCAGCCCTATTTCATCCGCACGCCACGCGATGGCGGCGCGGAAACGATCCTGCTCGACGGTGACAAGGAAGGCGAAGGCAAGGCCTATTTCCGGCTTGCTTCGGCGGATCACGCCCCCAATCACAATCTGTTGATCTGGGGATATGACGATAAGGGATCGGAATTCTACAAGCTTAAGGTTCGTGATCTCACGACCATGGCCGAGCTTTCGGATATTATCACCGATACGAATGGCGGCGGCACATGGGATGCGGCAAGCGCAGGCTTTTTCTATACACGCCTCGATGAAAACCATCGCCCATCGAAGGTTTTTTATCACCGCATCGGCAGCGACCAGTCCGAGGACCAGCTGATCTATGAAGAACAGGATCCGGGTTTCTTCCTCGGCGTCGGCGGCTCCGCGCTGGACGACTATATCTTCATCGATATTCACGACCACGAAACGTCGGAATGCTGGCTGCTGCCCGCCAATAATCCGGCGGCAAAGCCGCAACTCATCATGGCCCGCAAAACAGGCACGGAATACGATATCGCGCCGGGCGGTGACGAATTCTTCATTCTGACCAATGCCGATGGCGCCAAGGATTTCAAGATCTGCAAAGTACCAGCCACCGCGCCGCAGCCGGAAAACTGGGTGGAAGTGGTGGCGGAAAAGCCGGGACGGCTGATCTTGTCCCATTCCGCCTACAAGCATCATCTCGTCTGGATCGAGCGCGATAACGGCCTGCCGCGGATCGTCATCCGGGACCGCAAGACGGGTGAAGAACACGCCATTGCCTTCGATGAGGAAGCCTATTCGCTTGGCCTGCACGGCAGCGCCGAATATGACACCGACGTCATCCGCTTCTCCTATTCGTCGATGACGACCCCGGAACAGCTCTTCGACTACAATATGCGCTCGCGCGAGCGGACGCTTTTGAAGACGCAGGAAGTGCCATCGGGCCATGTGATCGACGATTATGTGACGCGCCGCATTCTTGCGCCCGCAGCCGACGGCGAACTAGTGCCAGTCTCGATCCTTTATCACAAGGATACCAAGCTGGACGGTTCGGCCCCGTGCCTGCTCTATGGCTATGGCTCCTATGGCATCACCATTCCGGCAAGCTTCAGCACATCACGCCTGTCGCTGGTGGATCGCGGTTTTGTCTACGCCATCGCGCATATTCGCGGCGGCAAGGACAAGGGTTTCGCCTGGTACGAAAACGGCAAGCGCGACAAGAAGACGAACACTTTCACCGACTTCATCGCAGCCGCAAAACATCTAGTTGGTGAAGGCTTCACCAGCCATGACCGCATCGTCGCCCATGGCGGCTCGGCTGGGGGCATGCTGATGGGCGCGATTGCCAATCTCGCGCCGGAAGCCTTCGGCGGAATTATCGCGGAAGTTCCGTTCGTCGATGTGCTGAACACCATGCTCGACGATACGCTGCCGCTCACCCCGCCGGAATGGCCGGAATGGGGCAACCCGGTTGCCTCGGAAGCGGATTATCGCACCATCGCCGCCTATTCGCCTTACGACAATGTGACAGCCCAGGCCTATCCGGCCATTCTGGCCGTCGCAGGCCTGACCGATCCCCGTGTCACCTATTGGGAACCGGCGAAATGGGTCGCCAAGCTGCGTGAGCTGAAAACCGATGACCATCCGGTCTTGTTCCGCATCAATATGGATGCGGGTCATGCCGGTGCTTCAGGGCGCTTCTCGCGGCTGGAAGAAGTCGCCTATACGCAGGCTTTTGCACTGAAAGTCGTTGGTAAGGTTCCAGGCTTCGAAGGCTGAAACACATATCTGGCTCCAGCGGGTTTACCTCGCTGGAGCAAGTTAAAATAAGCTACACGTTCGGCCATCAACGCCCTATACTGTAGCCTATTGAATATCGTCACGGAGATTGGATCATGAAAACCGGATGCGTGACTTTTCTGACGAGCCTTGCACTGGCGCTTCCAGCCCTTGTGCCCGCCACCACAGGCGCACAGGCACAAGTGCGCAAGGATGTGAGCGAATATGCCGGACGGCGTTGCAGTGCGCCGCCGCGTGGCAGCGGCATTATTTTCGGACAGTTCAGCGGTGTGGACGATTCCCCTATGGTCAGCATGGACGGGATTGTTCCGGTTGATCGCGTGCGCTGTTTTACCAGCGTGTCCGAATGCAAGGGCTGGCTCTACACAATGCAGAGCAAATACACCAATGCCGGCCCGGCAACGGTTGCCCGCTGCACCAAACGCTAAAATTCGTCCAAGAAACTGCAATTTTTTGCAGCACCATAAAATGGCAATATCATTGTCGGAGGATCAACGCGGGGCCGCGTAACGGGAAAGAGCGGAACACTATCGGGGGGCTGAAATCGATTTGGGAGGATCGAATATGCAGCAGGCGAGCTATGTTCATGGCGCGAGTGACCGGTTTCTGATCGGCGATACGATTGGCAATCATCTCGACCGCATCGCAGAACAGCACCCTGACCGGCCAGCCGTGGTCGTGCGCCACCAGAATATCCGCCTGACCTATGAAGAACTGAACGCCCGCGTTGACGCCCTTGCGGCAGGTCTTCTCGCCATCGGCCTGCGTCCCGGCGAGCGGGTTGGCATCTGGTCCCCGAACAATCTCGAATGGATACTGACGCAATTTTCCACGGCCAAAGCGGGCCTGATCCTCGTCAATATCAATCCCGCCTACCGGGCGCATGAACTGGAATATGTGCTTGCCAAGGTCGAATGCTCGGCACTCATCCTCGCGCCATCGCTCAAGACCAGCAATTATCTCGATATATTGCGCTCTATCGTGCCAGAACTGGATAGCGCCCGACCCGGCCATCTGGTGTCAGCGCGCCTGCCAGCCTTACGCTGCGTGATCCGCTTTGGCGACGAACAGACCGATGGCATGATGAATTTCGATGCAGTCGCCGCTGCGGGTGATGAGGCGGCGCGGGACGAACTGCAACAGCTCTCGGAAGACCTGCAATTCGACGACCCGATCAATATCCAGTTTACCAGCGGCACCACGGGCAGCCCCAAGGGTGCCACCCTCTCCCACCACAATATTCTCAACAACGGCTTCTTTGTCGGCGAGGCGATGCGCCTGACCGAACAGGACCGGCTGTGCATTCCGGTGCCGTTCTATCATTGCTTCGGCATGGTGCTCGGCAATCTTGCCTGCATGACCCATGCCGCCTGCATGGTCATCCCAAATGACAGTTTCGATCCGCTTCTGACGTTGCAGACTGTGCAAGATGAGCAGTGCACCGGGCTGCATGGCGTGCCAACCATGTTCATCGCCATGCTGGATCATCCGGAATTCGCAAAGTTCGATCTCCAGAGCCTGCGCACCGGCATCATGGCCGGATCGCCCTGCCCGGTCGAAGTCATGCGCCGGGTGATCAGCGAAATGCACCAGAGCGAAATCACCATCGCTTATGGCATGACGGAAACGAGCCCCGTCAGTTTCCAGAGTTCGACCGACGACCCGCTGGAACGGCGTGTTTCAACTGTTGGCCGCATTCACCCGCATCTCGAAGTCAAGATTGTCGATGCGGATGGCCGGATTGTGCCACGTGGCGAAAAGGGCGAGCTGTTGACGCGGGGCTACAGTGTCATGCGCGGCTACTGGAACGATCCGCAAAGCTCGGCTGGCGCTGTCGACGACGCAGGCTGGATGCATACAGGCGATCTCGCCACCATCGACGCAGAAGGCTATTGCAACATAGTCGGGCGCATCAAGGATCTGATTATTCGCGGTGGCGAGAACATCTATCCGCGCGAGATTGAAGAGTTCCTGTTCACCCATCCAGCGATCAGCGATGTGCAGATTTTCGGCATCCCTGACCGCCGGTTCGGTGAAGTCATCTGCGCCTGGGTCAAACTCAGTCAGGATGGACGCCTGAATGAAGCGGAACTGGTCAGCTTCTGCCAGCAGCGGATCGCCCATTACAAGATTCCGGCGCATATCCGCTTTGTCGATCAATTCCCCATGACCGTTACCGGAAAAATCCAGAAGTTCGTCATGCGACAGACCATGATCGAAGAACTGGAGCTGGAAGAAATAAAGACCGCTTAAACTCGGCTATTGAGCTTGATAGCCATTCGCGTGCGGGGGAATGGCTTTCAGATAGGCCGCGATTGCATTGCGATCGGCTTCGGTCAGATGCGCCATATTGGACACCACGTCGGTCATTGATCCGCCAAGCGAATCGAAGTCAGGCGTGAAGCCGCTCTGCAGCGCATAGGCGATGTCTTTTTCGCTCCAGTCGCTGATGCCGCCCTCGCCCGTTGTGATATTCGGCACGACGCTCTTTTTGCCATCGCTGCCCGTCTCTGCCGACAATGCGCCCGCCAGCCATTGGCCGGTTTGCAACCCGCCAATGATATTGCGCGGCGTATGGCATTCGCCACAATGTCCGAGCGCCTCGGTCAGATATTGGCCGCGCTTCACGAGGTCCGATGCGTCGGCGATAGCAACGGCTGGGGTATCCGACAAATAGAGATGCTTCCAGAAACCGAGGCTGCGACGGATGTTGAACGGAAAGCCAAGTTTGTGGGGTGCCGCCACATTATCCGATGGCGGCAGTGTTTTCATATAGGCATAGAGATCGGCCACGTCCTGGGGCTTCATTCGGATATAGGATGTGTAAGGAAAAGAAGGGTAGAGATGCTCGCCCTGCTTGCCCACGCCTTTCAGCATCGCATTGGCAAAATCCTGAATGGTCCAGGTGCCGATCCCCTGCTCGGAAGGCGAGATATTCGGTACGATGAAAGTGCCAAAATCCGAGACCAGCTCGTGGCCGCCCGCAAGCACCTTGCGCGCATCGCCCGCAGCGCCCGGCGCAGCGTGACAGGATGCGCAACCGCCCGCCCAGAAAACCTGCTCGCCTTTGACAGCATCGCCGGGCTTCACTGAAGCCAGAACCGCGCTATCCACCTTTTGCGGCGTGGTCAGAATCCAGAAGGCGGCAGCGCCGATGACAAGCACAGCGCCCGCGGCATATGCCAGTTTGCGGACCATCCTACCCATTCCATTGCGGCAGTTTCACTATCAAACGAAACTGCCGATTTTATCGAAGCCTATCAGTTTTTCTTGACGCGGAAGGCCTGATGGCAGGAACCGCAATTGGCGGCAACCTGCTGGAACGCCGTTTTCAGCGCATCGACATCCTGCGGCTTGGCAGCCACAGCAGCTGCGGCATCGGCGCGGAACTTCTCGACATGCTTGACGAAATCGTCCTTTTTTTCCCAGATTTTCGGCGACGCTTCCGTATCGCCCTTATCCGAACCAGCAGGGAACAGCGTATCGACATCCAGCTTCTTGGCGTCGGCGTCGATCTTTTCGAGCGCAGTCAAAACAGCAACAGCATCAAACGGCTTCTCACCTTTGACGACCGGTGCGATTGCACCCACCGAACGGCCCAAATCTTTCATGATAGCCTGACGATCAGCAATCGCATCGGCCTGAGCCAGCCCCATATTGGCGACGAGAACTGCCGCAGAACCAACCGTAAGAAAAAACATACGCATGTAGTCCTCCGCATTTAAGTGAACAAAACTCATCCCTTGGCCAAATATCCGATACAATTCCTGTCATTGCAATGATCGGACCGAACATATCGCGCTTGCGGAAAGTAAAACGTGTTCTTTACGGAGATTTATACATTTTCATCACGATAACGTGAAAAACATGAGTTAATTACTATTCTTAAAGACACTCCGCCGAAACGGAGTGCCCATCTATACTTTTATGCCAAGATGCCCCCCGCACCTCAGCGTCGATTATTTATTTTCAGGGACTGGCTGTGGCGCTGATTGCCCAATCCGGCAAAGCCACACCCAAGTTGCATGATCCTCGCAATCTTTCAGACAGCTTCCACCACCGTCGGACATTCCCATCATGACGCAGGCGTAAGAAGGGCTCGCCGCAAGCGAAGCAATAATGCATGCAAATGCCAAAATCTTATTCAAAATAAAGAACTCCCAATGTTTATTTACAAATAAATTTTTCCATATCTCTAATATTTTTATATAATAATTAGGTCTAACCAATATATTACTCATAACTATTTCAAAATCTGAAAAAGAAAAAGCCCCGCCGAAGCGGGGCTCATCTGATAACATCAATGCCTTGGCATTATGCCTGTTCGTACATTTCCAGAACGTAGTCCCAGTTGATCAGGCTGTCGACGAAAGCTTCGAGATACTTCGGACGCAGGTTGCGGTAATCGACATAGTAGGAGTGTTCCCACACATCCACGCCGAGGATCGGCTTTGCACCGTGAACCAGCGGGTTTTCGCCGTTCGGGGTCTTGGAGATTTCCAGTTTACCGTTCTTGACCGAGAGCCATGCCCAGCCCGAGCCGAACTGACCGACGCCAGCTGCGATGAAATCTTCACGGAACTTGGCGTAGCCGCCGAGATCGGATTCGATTGCCTTTTCAAGCTTGCCCGGCAGCTTCGTGCCGCCGCCGCCCTTCTTCATCCACTTCCAGAAATGGATGTGGTTGTAGTGCTGGCCAGCATTGTTGAAGAGGCCCTGATTCTTGCCGTAGCTTTCCTTGACTACGTCTTCCAGGCTCTTGCCTTCGAGGCCGGAACCTTCGAGCAGCTTGTTGCCGTTGGTGACATAAGCCTGATGGTGCTTGTCATGGTGCAGTTCAAGCGTCTCGCGCGACATGAACGGTGCAAGTGCTTCATAGTCATATGGAAGGGCGGGCAGTTCGAAAGCCATTGGAAACTCTCCTCTTTATCTCTCATCGCGCGGCGGGCAATGTGTTGCCTACCCGAAAAATTGCGTGCGGACTCTACATAGGCCCCAACCGCGTGAGCGGCAATGAAATATTATTGAAATCACAGTAGGATGAACCCCATTGAGAATTTCCGCATCACCGCATCGGTAAAGGAGTAACCGTGTCCGGCCCAATTAGTTCCTATGTCTTCGATGCCTATGGCACATTGTTCGATGTCCATTCGGCAGTTCGGCGGCATGCGGACAAGGCTGGCCCCGATGGACGCGCCTTTTCCGAACTCTGGCGCGCCAAGCAGCTTGAGTATTCCTGGGTGTTGAGCCTGATGGGCGCTTACAGCGACTTCTGGAAGTTGACGGAAGAGTCTCTCGATTTCGCCTTTGCGCGCTATCCGTCCGTCGATCCGTCGCTGCGCAACGAGCTGCTCGACGCTTACTGGAAACTCGACTGCTATCCGGAAGTCCCTGCCGCGCTGAAGCACCTCAAGGATCGCGGATCGCGGCTTGCCATCCTGTCCAACGGCTCGCCAGCCATGCTGGAAGCCGCCGTGAAGTCGGCTGCACTCGACGTTCTGCTGGATGACGTGATCTCCGTCGATGTCGTGCGCAAATACAAGACGTCGCCTTCAGCCTATGAGCTGATCACCATGCAATGGCGGCTCTATCCTTCCGCAATTTCCTTCCAGTCTTCCAATCGCTGGGATGTGGCAGGCGCGGTCAAGTTCGGCATGCGCGGCGTCTGGGTCAATCGGTCCAACCAGCCGGACGAGTATCGGGCGTTCCCGCCTGCCCTCATTTTACCGAGTCTCCAGCTTCTCGACTGAACGCGCGGACAGCCGCGCAAAACTAATTGAGCATTTCACTAAAATTTGAATTATCCGGCTACAGTCAAACAGACTGATTGCCCGCAAAATTGTGTCGTGGCTGCAACACGCGCCCTGCGGGTGGCTTTTCGCCACGTTTAGGCCGTATTCAGACCGGCTCGACGCCACATTTCTAGGGCGTTTTCCGATCAGTCGAAACTCGATGCTTGGCGAAAAACACCGTCCAAGTCAGTGCCTTCCCCCATGGCGCCTCTACCACATCTGGTTTGGTCGCACTTCGTTAACCCTGATTGTTGTATTCATAACCCTCCCGTCACTAGTCTGGTTTTCTTATGCAAACGACCCTCACCCGCCGCTCTTTCCTGACGGCAATGACTGCCACTGCGGCTGCCGGTCTCGCCGGTTGCGCCCAGTTGGGACAGAATGTTCCCATCATCGATGTCGATGCGTCCGGCAACCCGATCAACAGGACGCCCCAGGCCAATGTGGATTCGTCCTATGGCGGCTGGGAGCAGATGTATGCCTCCGTCAATGACGGCGGCTTTCAGCTTCCGGCAATTCCGATCCAGAAGATGGACAAGCGCTATCTGCGTCAGGTCGTGCAGGACCCTACCGGCGAAACGCCCGGCACTCTGGTCATCGATACTGCCAACCGCTTCTGCTATCTCGTGCTCGATAACGGCCAGGCGCTGCGCTATGGCGTCGGCATCGGCCGCGAAGGCTTTGCATGGTCCGGTCGCGCTGTGATCCAGTACAAGCGCCAGTGGCCGCGCTGGACGCCGCCGGATGAAATGGTCGCCCGCCAGCCGGAACTGGTCCAGTACAGCGCTGCCAATGGCGGCATGGCTCCAGGCCTCAAGAATCCGCTCGGCGCCCGTGCGCTCTATATCTTCCAGGACGGCAAGGACACGCTCTATCGCCTGCACGGCAATCCGGAATGGTGGTCCATCGGCAAGGCAGTTTCGTCGGGCTGCGTGCGCTTCCTCAATCAGGATATCATCGATCTTTATGATCGCGTGCCGCCGAAGTCGCCGATCCTCGTCATGTAAGACGAAGACGGACGAGAGAATTCCTATCGAAAACCCCGGAGCATCCGCTGCTCCGGGGTTTTCTTTTAAGCAGGCTGCGCCAGAAAGACTTGCGATCCCACGCGTTTTCACCTTGTTCAGAACGGGGAAATATATTAGCGGCAATAAACTCCACCTGATGCAAGTTTATCATCATGCATACAGCAACTGTCGCTCTCACCGATACCGACATACCGGCCATATTCGATCCTGCGGACCTTGTCCGGAACGAGCGCTTTCACGATTGCCTGCAAACGACCGCCAGTGAGCTTCTAGCCATTACCGGCCAGTTACCGCGCGAGGTACGTTATCTTTCAGATATGCAGAAATGGCTTTTGAGCCAGGCGACCTTCGCCATTCATTTCGAGCATCAGACCGATCCGCGCAATCCGGCGATCTCGCCAACCAATCTGCTGAACTTCCTGAAAGGGACGCCGATTGCCAGCAAGAACACCACGCTGGCCTTTCTTCAGGTAACCCGGCACTACAATTTCATCGAACCGCTCCCGACCCGGGATCGCAGGCAAAATCTCTTTCGCGCCTGCACTACCACGGAAGAGCTGATCCGCCTGTGGCTAACCACCCATCTCATCGCAATCGACCGGATGGATAACGGCAACCGGGCGGTACTCATGCTCCGCCATCCCGATATGCTGAGATATGCCCAACCGATCATGACGCGCGATGTGCTGCACAACAGCGACTGGTGCCGCCCGCAGCCCAGCATTGCGAATTTCACCCATTCGGAATCCGGCAACAACATTTTGCACGATGTTGCATCCCGCGCGCCATGGACATTCTCCGGCGACCGGGCGTGGATCGGCAAAGTCACTTCCAACGGCATATCGACGCGCTATCGCATGTCGCAGAGCAATACGGCGCGCATTCTGGCGCGGGCGCGCGATGCCGGGCTGATCGGCTGGGAACGCCCCGGCAATCGCGGCGATTGCTGGATCTCCGCCACGCTCGTGCAGGATTACCGCCAGTGGCAAGCACTCAAATTTGCGGCGATCAGCAAGGGCATGCACGGCGCGGCCAAAAAACTCTTCGACACATAAAAAAGCGGCTGGGTCTTTCGACCCAGCCGCGGCGCCCCCGCCTAAATTAAACTATTCCTCGATCGTATAGGAACCGAGTTCGCACAAATCTTGCGTGTCGGTGGTGGTGTCGAGGTCGTCACTATCCTGAAATTCGAACCGCATGTCGTATTTGCAAACGCGGCGACCGTCAGCGATGGTGATTTCGATGGTTTCGCCCGGCTCCAGAACCTGATCGCCGAAAACCTCACCTTCCCAATTGTTGACGCCAACCGGCGACGTATAAAAATGGGTCAATGTGGAATTGGTGCCGTTCTTCAGCTTGAAGACCAGATCATCGGCCTTCGAAACGCCGGCAAGCGTCAGCAGCACGGCTGACGCCATGCCTGCAATTTTCAATAGTTTCATAGTGTTATCCCGCCCCGCCCAAGATTGGGCAGGCGGACATTAGGCAGAAAAATCTCTGCCGTAAATCGACATTAGCAATGTCGAATAACCCATTATTGGGTGGATTCGCTCGGCTCTTTCGGAACACCAGCGCGAAGGAATGGGGAGCAGCACTACTGCCTTACTCCCCTATTCCCCTACTCCCTTATTTCTTGAAACTGCCGAGAATGCCACGCACCAATGCGCGACCCAGCGAATTGCCAACCGAGCGCACGACGGACTTCATGGCCGTTTCCGCGACGGTCTGACGACTGGAGCGCTTGCCAGTACCGAGTGCCGTGCCGAGGAGATCGCCCAGCATACCGCCGCCGCCTTCTTCCTCCTGCTTGGTCTTCTGCTGCTCTGCCGTTGCATTCTGCGCCTTGCGCGCCAGCATTTCGAATGCGGAGTCGCGATCCACAACTGTATCATACTGGCCAGAGACCGGGCTTGCGGCAATGATCTTGGCGCGCTCTTCCGGCGTCAGCGGGCCGATGCGTGACGATGGCGGGCGGATCAATGTCCGCTGCACCATGGACGGCACGCCTTTGGCCTGCAAGGTCGAGACCAACGCCTCACCTGTCGCCAGATTGGTGATTGCATCGAACGTCTTGAAGTCTGGATTGGGACGGAACGTATCGGCGGCGGTTTTCACCGCATTGGTCTCGCGCGGCGTATAGGCGCGCAGAGCATGCTGCACGCGATTGCCGAGCTGCGCCAGAACGGTTTCCGGCACATCGAGTGGGTTCTGCGTGACGAAATAGACGCCAACGCCCTTGGAACGGATGAGGCGAACAACCTGTTCGACACGATCGACCAGCGCCTTGGGCGCTTCATCAAACAGAAGATGCGCTTCATCGAAGAAGAAGACGAGCTTCGGCTTGTCCGGGTCGCCCACTTCCGGCAGCGCCTCGAACAGTTCCGACATCAGCCAGAGCAGGAAAGTCGAATAAAGACGCGGGCTCATCATCAGCTTGTCGGCGGCAAGCACGCTGACCACACCGCGCCCGTCCGTCGTCGTGCGCATCAGGTCGGCAATGGTCAAAGCCGGTTCGCCGAAGAACTTCGCGCCGCCCTGTTGTTCCAGCACCAGCAACGACCGCTGCACTGCGCCGACCGACGCCTTGTTGACGTTGCCGTATTTACCCGAAAGCTCGGCGGAACGCTCCGCCATTTCCTTGAGGATTGCCTGAAGATCCTTGAGATCAAGCAGCAAAAGCCCCTCTTCGTCGGACAGGCGGAATGCGATGTTCAACACGCCTTCCTGCGCTTCCGTCAGGTTCATGAGACGCGACAGCAGCAACGGCCCCATTTCCGAAATGGTGGCGCGAACCGGGTGGCCCTGCTCGCCAAAAATATCCCAGAAAATAACCGGCGATGCGCGCAGCTGATAAGGATCGAGCTTGATTTCCTCGGCCCGCTTGGTCAGGCCGTCATTCTCGAGGCCAATTGCGGCAATGCCGGATAGATCGCCCTTGATGTCTGCGCAGAAGACCGGAACGCCAGCAGCGGAAAAACTCTCCGCCAGCACCTGAAGGGTCACGGTCTTACCCGTACCCGTCGCGCCGGTGACCAGACCGTGCCTGTTGCCATATTTCAGCGCCAGATATTCCGGCTGCTGGTAGGAATCGTCAGGCTTGCGGCTTGCGCCAAGAAAAATAGCGTCGTCAGCAGTCATCAGGCGATTTGCTCCTTATTTCGACCGGCACATCCAGAGCCGCACTCTTGTCAGATATAGCCGCCGTCCCGTCATGCGACAACGATAAAGCCCACGCTGCGGATAGAGAACCATTTTTGCTGTCATAAGCGCTGAAAAAATTCCCTATAATTTTGATCCGGACCTGCTTGCAAAGCGATAGCGAGAATGCATATTACGTAAACGTAAGATTTTTGGGAGAGTTTCCATGGAAGAACTGATCGCACGT
Source organism: Ochrobactrum sp. P6BSIII (assembly GCF_014138065.1). Taxonomy (NCBI): domain Bacteria; kingdom Pseudomonadati; phylum Pseudomonadota; class Alphaproteobacteria; order Hyphomicrobiales; family Brucellaceae; genus Ochrobactrum; species Ochrobactrum sp. P6BSIII. The sequence continues at coordinate 150,756 of NZ_JACGXB010000012.1, forward strand.
ATCACCTCGAATGTCGGCATCGATGCCGCGACGGCGGAAAAGTCTGTCGGCATGATCCTCGCATTCCTTCAGAAAGAAGGTCCGGCGGATCAGGTTCAGCAGCTTCTCGCCGCTATCCCGGGTGCTGCCGAAGCCGTTGCACAGGTCAAGGGCGGCGGTTTCCTTTCCAACCTGATGGGCGGCGTGATGGGCCTCGGCTCGCAGCTCATGGGCGCTGGCCTCGGCATGGGTGAAATTTCCGGCGTTGCCAAGGAAACCATCCGTTTCGCCAAGGAAAAGGCTGGCGACGCACCGGTCGATGCCGTGATCGGCTCGATCCCGGGTCTCGGTCAGTTCATCTGAGCGAATACATTTCGCAACGAAAGACCCCGGCTCGACGGCCGGGGTTTTTGTTTAGAGCGCGTTTCGATCTGATTGGATCAGATCGGCGCTCTAATTCTTTGTTTTAACGCGCATCTTTTCTGATCGAAGCAGGATCAGAAATCAGTCCAGTGGACTGATTTTCCTGCGGAGACGTTTCACACTTTTCGGGATGCGCTCTATGCGTCTTTGTGTATGGTTCTCGCCCCGACATGGAGGGCGCGCCCCGACAGCCAGCCATTGATGCTGGCCCCGATCCAAAGAATCACAAAGAACAGACCGCAGGCGGCGAAGCTCCCCGTGGCACTGTGAATCACGCCAACCAGCAGCGGGCCGATTGCCGCGAGAATATAGCCGACGCATTGCGCCATACCGGACAGATGCGCCGCCGTGTGCGAATCCGGCGACCGCAGCACGATCACCATCATAGCAGCAGCGATCAACCCACCCTGCCCGATCCCCTGAATGATGGCCAGAAGCCAGAAACTCCATTCCGGCAGATAGAGAAAGCCGATCAGCGCAAGCGATGCGCAGGCGCAGAGGAACACATTGATGAAGCTCTGGCTTTTCTGACGCACGGCAATCGACGGTATCAACAGGCATGTCACGACCTGCGCCATGATCGAAAACGACACCAGACCGCCCGCCGCAGCCGGGCTCATGCCCCGTTCACGCAGGATTGGCGCGAGCCAGCCGAATACGATATAGGCCGTCGACGATTGCAGCCCCATGAACAGCGTCACCTGCCAGGCAAGCGCGTCGTTCCACAGACCGACGACGCGGAAACCCGAATGCGCGACATTGTGCTTGCTGCGCAGCGCCTGCGGCAGCCATAGCACGAGCACCAGCACAGCCGGAACCGCCCAGAACGCCAGAGCAAGATTCCACGAACCGCCGAGCATGTTCTTGATGGGGATCGTGAAGCCAGCCGCGGAAGCCGCCCCGCCGCAAAGCGCCATAGTGTAAAGGCCGGTCATGATCGCGGCGGTTTTTGGAAAGTCCCGTTTCACCACACCCGGCAGCAGCACATTGCCCATGGCAATCGCCGCGCCGGCAAGTGTCGCGCCCATATAGAGCGACCAGAAAGATCCGACACCACGCAGCGCCGTACCGATGGTCAAGACCACGAGCACCGCCAGAAGTACGCGCTCAGCGCCGAAACGTTGTGCGAGACGCGGCGCGAAGGGAGCAAATGCGCCAAGGCAGACAACCGGCAATGTGGTCAGCACGCCTGCGGCGAGCGATGACATGCCGGTACCATCGATGATTTCCGGCAGAAGCACCGAAACGCTGGAAAAAACCGGACGCAAATTGGCGGCAATGAGCACAAGACTCAACCCCAGCAGGATGCGCGTGGCCTTGCTCGGCGTTTGCGGCACGGATGGCGGCGGCACACTATCCGCTTCAGCGTCGACAAGCGGTTCTGGCTGCTCTGCCTGAGATGTCATGGTGTGTTCCTCCCGTGCTGTGGGCGGCACGGCGTTTATGCGGCTCATGATGCGAGCAACCTTTCCAGTTCTTCAATCAGGGGCGCCAGAAAACGACGAACCGTCGCGCTGGCCTTGTCCGGGTCGCCGGTGGCAATGGCTTCGATGATCTGCCGATGCGCCTCAAAGTCCGGCTCCGGCAACTCGCCATCAAGCGTGGCTTCAATGGATTCGCGGATCGACGCAGAAAAGAAGCCATAGACCTCAATCAGCGCATGATTGCCGGAAGCGGCAGCGATGGCTTCATGAAATGCAAAATCGCGCTCAACGAATGTCGTCCGGTCGGTATCTTCGCGCAATCCCCGTGTGGTCAGCACGGCTTCGAGATGAGCAATCGTCTGCGGCGTGACGCGCTGCGCGGCAAGGCGTGCGGCCTCCACTTCCAGCGCAGCGCGCATTTCAAGCCTGTCGCGCAGGCTCGTATGGCGTATGCGATTGAGGCTGCGCGCCGTGTCCGTCTTCGAGCGGACATAGGTGCCCGAGCCTTGGCGCGTCTCCAGCATGCCTTGCGCCACCAGCGCCCTGACGGCCTCGCGCACCGTGCCGCGACTGACGCCAAGCCGCGCCGAAAGCTGGGCTTCATTCGGCAATTGCTCGCCCACAGCCCAGCGCCCCGAGGTGATTTCGGAACGAATGGATTGCGTCGCCGCTTCCGTCAGGCTTTTGCGGGAAACCGTCTTCATAGGCGCTCCAAATTCATCGGATGACTTGATGAATTAGAGGAGGCGGATGGAACTGTCAACAGACGGGGATATCCTGCTGCTGTGAAAGCCACAGTCCGGCGCCAATCCCACATTTGTGTGCAGGCAAATGTTTTCAATTGGCTTCAAAATGCTCTAAGAATTCTCGCGCAGATTGGATTTTCATACGCAGCCAGCAGGTGCCAGCATGATCACGCTCTATAGCCTTTCCGGTGACCATCTCGAAAAAACGGAAGTCGAACCGGGCACGCCATTGCCGGACAACGTGATCTGGATCGACCTCTCAACACCCGGCGTCAATGAAGATCACATTGTCGAAGCGTGGACGGGTATCTCCATACCCACTCGTGAAGACATGACGGAAATCGAGGAATCCAGCCGCTTCTATATGGAGAATGGCGCGCAGTATCTCACCGTGCCTATTCTGCATGCGGTCGATCTCGACCATCGCGAACTCGCGCCGGTGACGTTTATTCTGCACGGTTCGCGCCTGATCACTGTGCGCTATGCGGACCCCAAATCCTTCACGACCTATATTCTGCGTTCCACCAAGCCGGGCAACGGGCTGATTTCCGCCAAATGCACCGGGCTTTCGATCATGCTCGGCATCACCGAAGCCACCACCAACCGCCTGGCGGATATTCTGGAAGGCGTGGCAGGTAAAATCGACGCCGCATCGCATTCCATCTATCGCCGCCAGCCAAAGGCACGGCCGATGACGACGCAGGATTTCCGGCACATCCTGACCCAGATCGGTGGTCAGGGAACGTTTCTGTCGCGCATGCGTGAAAGTCTTGCAGGCATCAGCCGCATGCTGGTCTATCTATCAGCGACCAGCAATCCCGCCACCGGCAAGAAGGAAACGCGCTCCTGGATCAAGTCGCTTGAGCGCGACATGCAATCGCTGACCGCCTATGTGGATTTTCTATCCAACAAAGTCACCTTCCTGCTCGACACCATCGTCGGACTGATTTCCGTGGAGCAGAACGCCATCATCAAGATCTTCTCGGTGGCCGCCGTGGGCTTCATGCCGCCAACGCTGGTGGCTTCCATCTACGGCATGAACTTTTCCTTCATGCCGGAACTGACGTCGCCCTGGGGCTATCCGATGGCGCTCGGACTGATGATCGCCTCGGCCCTGTTGCCGCTCTATTATTTCCGCCGCAAGGGGTGGCTGTAAGCGGCCAGCTCGACAAGGGCGCAACCATGTTATATCATTGGTTATAACATAGGAGAAAAGCCATGAACGTCACTTTGCGCAAGATCGGCAATTCCGAAGGCGTGATCCTGCCCAAGGAAGTACTCGACCGGCTTAATTTGAGAGCGGGAGATACGCTCGTTCTGATCGAAGACGAGAACGGTCTGAAACTGACGCGCAGCGCAGATGATCCGGATGTCTTTGAGAAAAAGATGCAGGTCGCACGCGAGCGGATGAAGAAGTACGAAACGGCCTATCGCGTCCTCGCGAAATGATTGATTTTCATTCGCGGTCTTTTATCGAGGCGCTGCATCAGGAGCAGCTGCGCTTGCATGGCGGTGCGGCGGGCATACGGGATTCTGGCTTGCTGGATTCTGCACTCGCCCGTCCACTTCAAAAAGAAGCCTATGGCACGCCCGATCTCTTCGATCTGGCAGCGGCATATCTGTTTGGCTTACTGAAAAATCATCCGTTTATAGACGGCAACAAACGAACAGGCCTCGCCGCAGCGGACTTGTTTCTCTATTTCAACGGCTACAGCCTTGAGGCCGAGCAAGAAGATGTGATTCAACTGGTTCTAATGGTGTCAACCAGTGAAATCGACGAAAGCGGTGCTGCTGCATTCTTCCGCGATCATAGCGTGGCGCTGGAAGGCTAAGCCTGGGCTTTCAGCGACACGATTTCCCAATCCTTGCCGTTAATCTTCAACACATCACCAGCCGGTTTGCCGAACAGCATGATGGCGACCGGCGCGACATGCGAAATCTTTCCGTTCGATGGGTCGGCTTCGTCTTCGCCGACAATCGTCCAGATGCGGGTTTGGCCGTCGTCCAGATTTTCCAGCTCTACCGTCATACCAAACCGCACCACGTCGCTATCGGCATCCGGCACGGACAGCTCCGCCGTTTCGCGGCGCACCGTCCAGTAGCGCAGGTCACGCGAGATACGCGCGATAGCCGAGCGCTCAGCGGCGACGTTCGCTTCCGCCAGCTCGCGCTGAAGACGCGCAATCTCATCATCCATCATCTTCAGGCCGGTCGGCGTAACGAGATTGCGGTGCGGACTGACCGGACGTTCACCGAGATCGGTCGGCGCATCATCCTGTTCTTTTGTAAAAGCTCTGCTCATTTGATGAATGTAAGCGGCACATAGCGCCCCCGCAAGCCTTCTCCCCGCTCAAGCTTAAGCATTCAAACCCCATTTCCCACAGGCCGGAGTTTTTATTGATTGATGAGTCAATCAAAGATAAAATGGCAGCAACAGACCTGAAAACCGGACAGGGATTGAGACAATGCCGAAGATCGGGATGGAACCTTTGCGGCGGCGCGAACTGATTGACGCTGCGATACGCACCATCGGACAGCGCGGTTCGCTGGACGTGACCGTTGCGCAGATCGCCCATGAAGCGGGTGTCTCGCCTGCGCTGGCGCATCATTATTTCGGCGGCAAGGACAAGCTCATTCTTGCCACGATGCGCCATTTGCTGCGTGAACTGGGTCATGATCTCAATGAGGCGGTGAAGCAGACCGAGACGCCGCGCGAGCGGATCGCGGCCATCATCGCCGTCAATTTTTCGGCCTCGCAGTTCACGCAGGAAACCATCGCCGCCTGGCTGACTTTCTATGTCCACGCCCAGCAGTCGGAGGACACGCGGCGGCTTTTGCGCATTTATGCGCGCCGCCTGCATTCCAATCTGGTCTTTGCGCTGGAGCAGCTCACGGGGCGGGATCGGGCACACCGCATCGCCGAAGGTGCGGGCGCGATGATCGACGGGCTTTACATTCGCCATGCGCTCGGCGCTGACGCGCCCGATGCCCAATCCGCCGTCACATTGGTGGAAGATTATATTTCTATTCAGCTTTCGGTGGAGACATGAGTATGGAAGCGGATTTCGTCATCATCGGCTCAGGCTCCGCCGGTTCGGCCATGGCCTATCGCCTGTCGGAAGACGGGCGTTATTCGGTGATCGTCATTGAATATGGCGTGCCGGATGTCGGACCTTTGATCCAGATGCCCGCCGCCCTCTCCTTTCCGATGAATATGGAAACCTACGACTGGGGTTTTTCCACCGAGCCTGAACCGCATATTGGCGGGCGCAGCCTTGTCACGCCACGTGGCAAGGTGCTTGGCGGCTCGTCCTCGATCAACGGCATGGTCTATGTGCGCGGCCATGCGCGCGATTACGACTTCTGGTCGGAAAGCGGCGCGCAAGGCTGGGCCTATGCCGATGTGCTCCCCTATTTCAAGCGCATGGAAAACGCGCAAGGTGGGCAGGAAGGCTGGCGCGGAACCAACGGGCCGTTGCATGTCCAGCGGGGCAAGCGCGACAATCCGCTGTTTCACGCCTTCGTCGAAGCAGGCCATGAAGCCGGGTTCGAAGTGACCCAAGATTATAACGGCGAGAAGCAGGAAGGCTTCGGCCCCATGGAGCAGACGATCTATAATGGTCGTCGTTGGTCCGCCGCCAATGCCTATCTGAAACCGGCCCTGAAACGCCCGAATGTGCAGCTCGTCAAAGGGCTGGCGCGCAAGATCGTCCTTGAAGGCAAACGTGCTGTCGGTGTGGAGATCGAATCGGGGCGCAGCTTCTCGACCATTCGCGCGCGTCGCGAGGTCATTATTGCTGCTTCCTCGATCAACTCGCCGAAGCTGTTGATGTTGTCCGGCATTGGCCCGGCGGCGCATCTCAAGGAGCACGGGATTGAAGTGGTGGCTGATCGTCCCGGCGTGGGCCAGAACCTTCAGGACCATCTGGAAGTCTATATCCAGCAGGAATGCACCCAACCCATCACGCTTTATTCCAAGCTGAACCTGTTTTCGAAAGCAAAGATCGGGGCCGAATGGCTGTTCTTCAAAACCGGTGACGGCGCGACCAACCATTTCGAATCCGCAGCCTTCGTGCGCTCGAAAGCGGGCGTAGAATATCCTGATATTCAGTACCACTTCCTGCCGGTGGCGATCCGCTATGACGGCAAGGCGGCAGCACAATCCCACGGGTTTCAAGCCCATGTCGGCCCGATGCGTTCCAAGTCGCGTGGCAGCGTGACATTGCGCACGGCCAATCCTCGTGAAAAGCCTGTCATCAAATTCAACTATATGTCTCATGAAGACGACTGGGCGGATTTCCGCCACTGCGTGCGGCTGACCCGCGAGATCTTCGGGCAAGCGGCCTTCGACCCCTACCGCGGCGCGGAAATCCAGCCCGGTGCGAAAGTGCAGACCGATGATGAAATCGACAATTTCATCCGCGAGCATGTCGAAAGCGCGTTCCATCCGTGCGGAACAGTCAAGATGGGCGCGGTTGACGATCCGTTTGCGGTGGTTGATCCTGAATGCCGGGTGATCGGCGTCGATGGCTTGCGCGTGGCGGATTCATCCATCTTCCCGCGTATCCCAAATGGCAATCTCAACGGGCCATCGATCATGGTCGGCGAAAAGGCGTCCGATCATATCCTTGGCCGCACACCGCTTGCACGCTCCAATCAGGAGCCGTGGATCAATCCGCGCTGGCAGGTTTCGGACCGCTGAGGCGGTCCAGGGCAATAAGGCAGTAAGGCAATAGGGCAATATGTTAGGTCGTGTTCCCTGCTCTTAAAACATACTGCCTTACTGCCCTAGTTTCGAAGGAATACACCATGAAAGCACAACCCAAAGCCTCGCACTTCATTGGCGGCTCGTTTGTGGAAGACAAGGCTGGCAAGCCGCTTCCCGTCATTTATCCGGCGACCGGCGAAGAAATTGCCAAGCTTTATTCCGCCACGCCAAGCGTGATCGAAGCTGCCTATGCGGCGGCGATGAAGGCGCAGGAAGCATGGGCGGCGCTGAAGCCTGTCGAACGGGGCCGCATTCTGCGCCGCACCGCCGAAATCCTGCGCGAGAAGAACAAGAAGCTCTCCAAGCTCGAAACGCTCGATACCGGCAAGGCGCTTCAGGAAACGCTGGTTGCGGATGCAGCCTCTGCTGCCGATGCCCTGGAGTTCTTCGGCGGCATCATTTCCGGCTTCAACGGTGAATTCGTGGAACTGGGCGGTTCCTTCGCCTATACCCGCCGCGAAGCGCTGGGCATCTGCGTTGGCATCGGCGCTTGGAACTACCCGATCCAGATCGCCGCATGGAAATCCGCTCCGGCGCTCGCCATGGGCAACGCCTTCATCTTCAAGCCTTCAGAGAATACGCCGCTCTCGGCCCTTGCTCTGGCGGAAGCCTATCAGGAAGCTGGGCTGCCCGACGGCCTCTTCAATGTCGTTCAGGGTTTCGGTGATGTGGGTGCGGCCCTCGTCAACCATCGCCAGACAGCCAAGGTTTCGCTCACGGGCTCGGTTCCGACCGGCAAGCGCATTATGGCGCAGGCAGGCGAACATCTGAAGCATGTGACGATGGAGCTGGGCGGCAAGTCGCCCATAATCGTGTTCGACGATGCCGATCTCGAAAGCGCCATCGGCGGTGCGATGCTCGGCAATTTCTATTCGACCGGTCAGGTCTGCTCCAACGGTACCCGCGTCTTCGTGCATAAGAAGGTCCGCGAGCGTTTTGTCGAACGATTGGTCGAACGCACCCGCAAGATTCGTATCGGTGACCCGCTGGATGAGGCCACCCAGATGGGGCCACTCGTCAACAGCGCCCAACGCGACAAGGTTCTTTCCTATATCGAAAAGGGCAAGGCCGAAGGTGCAACGCTTGCCTGCGGCGGTGGCATTCCCAAGCTACAGGGCTTCGACAAGGGTTACTTCATCGAACCGACCGTCTTTACTGACGTGACCGACGCCATGACCATCGCTCGCGAAGAGATCTTCGGACCCGTGATGAGCGTTCTGGAATTTTCGGATGAGGATGAAGTCATCGCACGGGCCAATGATACCGAATTCGGTCTGGCGGCAGGCGTATTCACCGCCGACATCGCGCGCGGTCACCGCGTTATCGGCCAGATCAAGGCAGGCACCTGCTGGATCAATGCCTATAATCTGACGCCGGTGGAAGTGCCGTTCGGCGGTTACAAGCAATCCGGAATCGGGCGCGAAAACGGCGTTGCAGCCCTTGCGCATTACAGCCAGATCAAGACCGTCTATGTTGAGATGGGCAAGGTCGACAGCCCTTACTAAGGGCTATATGCGCGGCGTCTTACCCGCCGCGCATATCGATAAAATCAAATCAGGCCGCGCGATGCGAGATTGCGCATCAGATGCGACGAGCCGAACCGCCACGGGCTGCATTCAGTCGACAAGCGCACAGTGTTGGTCAGCGCTCCAAGCTGCGGGTTGGAGATGGTGACCACATCGCCGATCTTGTGCGTAAAGCCCTGCCCCGGCGTGTCACGGTCTTCGACCGGCGCAAACAAAGTTCCCATGAACAGCACGAAACCATCTGGATACTGATGGTGCTTGCCGATGGTCTGCGCAACCAGATCCAGCGGATCACGGCTGATTTCCTTCATGGTGCTGCGGCCGTTGAGAACATAGCCATCCGGTCCTTCGACCTTCAGCGCCAGTTCCGCCGAGCGCACATCTTCCATCGAATAGGTTTCGTCGAACAGGCGGATGAACGGGCCAACCGAACAGGACGCATTGTTGTCCTTGGCCTTGCCGAGCAGCAGGGCTGAACGGCCTTCAACGTCACGCAGGTTCACGTCATTGCCAAGCGTCGCGCCCTTGACCTGGCCCTGGCTGTTGACCGCCAGCACCACTTCCGGCTCGGGATTGTTCCAGGTGGAAATCGGATGCAGGCCAACCTCGGCGCCATGGCCGACCGCCGACATGGGCTGGCTCTTGGTGAAGACTTCCGCATCGGGGCCGATACCGACTTCGAGATACTGCGACCAGACGCCTTCTTCGATCAGTGCCGCCTTGACCCGGGCCGCCTCTTCCGAGCCTGCCTTGAGGTTGCGCAGGCTGTCGCCAATGATTGCACCCACGCGTTCGCGGATTTTCAAAGCAAGATCGGGATTGCCGGCAGCGCGTTCCTCGATCACGCGTTCGATCATGGAGCGGGCGAAGGTCACGCCGCAAGCCTTGATCGACTGCAGATCGTTCGGCGCCAGAAGGTGCAGGGTGCTGTCATTGCCGGGTTTGCCTGCAAAAAGCGTTTCGAGCGAACCGATATCCTGTCCGGCGGTTGCGCGTACATGAGCCAGCGCATCGTCAAGTTCAAGCAGGTCGCGCATTGTCGGTGCAGCTTTGGTGGTAATGTCGATGACGCGCCCTTCGCGCAAAGTCACCAGAACCGGCCCCTTGGCCGTCGGGCTCCATGCTCGCCCGACAAATGTTCCCGAGGCAAAAGTTTCATTGCTGCTCACGTTTAATGCTCCTCACCGGTGTTGTACGCGGCACTCCAGACCGCATGCCTATCACTGAACTCAAACCACACTGTCGCGCCCGAAAAGCTTTCACCTTTCGGGTGATTGTGCACTAACAGTTCAGTCAGTGTTTAAGGCATAAGGCAGGGAACATATTTGCGCAAAGCAAAAAACGCGGTGACGGACATCAACCGCACCGCGTTTCTCAAATTCAGACTTAATTGATTACGACAGACGCGCCACGACATCCGCCAGCGAAGCCTGCCAATGCGGCATGGACCAGCCAAATGTTGTGCTGAACTTCTCCGTGGAAAGGCGCGAATTGGCAGGGCGCGCCGCCTTTGTGGGATAGTCTGCGGTGGCAATATCCGTCACTTCTGCGGTCGGGCCGTCATGTTTCGCGCTTTCAGCGAAAATCCCGCGCGCAAAACCGCTCCAGTTGATGTCGCCCGTACCAACAAGATGATAGACGCCATAGCCAGCAAAATCCGGCTTTGCCGCCAGATGATCCGCCACGCGGATGACCGCTTCAGCAATATCGAGCGCGGAAGTCGGATTGCCCCACTGGTCGGACACAACCGACAGGCCGTCGCGGGTTTCAGCAAGGCGCAGCATCGTCTTGACGAAATTCTTGCCAAACGGGCTGTAAACCCAGGCCGTGCGCAGGATGATATGCTGCGGATTAGCCCCGGCAACCAGCCTTTCGCCTTCAAGCTTGGAACTGCCATAGACACTGCGAGGGCCAGTTGGATCAGTCTCCACATAGGGCCTATCGCTATCGCCGGCGAAAACATAATCCGTCGACAGATGAATGACGGGCGCACCGCATGCCTTCGCAGCTTCGGCGACGGCAGCAGCACCAGCCGCATTCACCGCCAAGGCGATTTCCGGCTCATCCTCAGCCTGATCCACAGCCGTATAGGCAGCAGCCGAAACGACGGCATCCGGCTTGGCATCGACAATCGCCTTGCGGATCGTTTCGGGGTTGGTCAGATCAAGTTCCGGCCGTCCCAACGCAATCACTTCAAGATCCGGGCGCTCTGCGGCCTTTTCCAGAAGGCTCTGAACGACCTGCCCTTCCCGCCCGGTGACGACGATCTTCATACTGCACCTGCTTTGGTCGCACCTGCTTTGGTCGCACCTGCTTTGGCTTGACCGCCGCCCAGACGCTCACCGGCATAAGTGCCGCTGCGGATCGGCTCCCACCACCAGCCATTGTCGAGATACCATTGAATGGTCTTCTCAAGGCCGGTTTCGAAGGTTTCTTGCGGGGTCCATCCAAGGTCACGCTCGATCTTCGAGGCATCAATGGCGTAACGGCGATCATGACCCGGGCGATCCGTTACAAATGTAATCAGGTTACCGTATTTCTTGCCATTGGCGCGCGGACGCTTCTTGTCGAGAATGGCGCAGATCGTTTCCACGACATTGAGATTGGTGCGTTCCGAGCGTCCGCCAATATTGTAGCTTTCGCCGATTTTACCGGTCGTCGCCACCAAAGCCAGCGCGCGGGCGTGATCTTCGACATAGAGCCAGTCGCGCACATTCGCCCCTGCCCCGTAAACCGGCAGCGGCTTTTCATCGAGCGCGTTCAAAATGACAAGCGGAATGAGCTTTTCCGGGAAATGGAATGGCCCGTAATTGTTCGAGCAATTCGAGAGAACCACCGGCAAACCATAGGTTTCGTGCCATGCGCGGACCAGATGATCGGAGGAAGCCTTCGATGCCGAATAGGGCGACGACGGCTTATAGGGCGTTTCTTCCGTGAAAATGCCGCTGTCGAACGGCAAGTCGCCGAACACTTCATCGGTCGAGATGTGGTGGAAGCGGAAGTTCGACTTGCGCGGTTCCGGCAGTTCGCGCCAATAGGCGAGAGCCGCATTGAGCAGGCGGAACGTACCGATGATATTGGTTTCGATGAACGCCGCCGGGCCATCAATGGAACGGTCGACATGGCTTTCAGCGGCCAGATGCATGACGATATCGACATCATTCGAACGCAGCGTATCGAGAATGAGATTGTCGTCGCAGATATCGGCCTGCAGGAAACTATAGTTCGGATGGTTTTCGATCTGACGCAGCGATGCGAGATTGCCCGCATAGGTCAGCTTGTCGAGATTGAGAACATTGACCTTCGGATCGGCAGCCAGATGACGGCATACAGCCGAACCGATGAAGCCTGCACCGCCAGTGACGAGAATATTCATATCATTCCTCAAGCAAAAACTTCTGCATCGGCGAAAAGCGGCGCTTTCTGATCCTTGTCGGAAAGCTGGACGCCCGAAGAAGGAAGCGGCCATTCAATACCGATAGCCGGGTCGTCGAAGCGGATCGAGCGATCATGCTCCGGCGAATAGTAATCCGTAACCTTGTAGATGACCTCGGTGTTCTCAACGAGCGTCATGAAACCATGCGCGAAGCCCTTGGGCACCAGAATCTGGTTCCACTTTTCGGCGGAAACTTCCAGCGCGACCCACTTACCGAATGTCGGCGAGCTTTTGCGGATATCGACAGCGACGTCCAGGATCGCCCCGCGAATCACACGGACAAGCTTGTCCTGCGCACGCGTCGGCAACTGGTAGTGAAGACCACGAACCACGCCCTTCGCTGCCGAAAAAGAGTGGTTGTCCTGCACAAATTGCAGATCAATCCCGGCCTCGGCAAATGACTTGGCATTGTAGGTTTCCGAGAAGAAGCCGCGATCATCACCGAATTTACGCGGGATGATTTCGAACACTCCATCAAGACCAAGCGAGCGGACTTCCATTATTGATTTCCCAGTTCGTTTACACGGCGGCGCAAATAGGCCGCATATTCGGTTTTACCCAGTTTGCCAGCGCGTTCCAACACGGCGTCGCCCGAAATCCAGCCCTTTTCCAGGCCGATTTCCTCGGGGCAGGCAATCTTGATTCCCTGGCGCTTCTCGATGGTGCGCACGAACGACGATGCTTCGTGCAGACTGTCATGCGTGCCGGTGTCAAGCCAGGCATATCCGCGTCCGAGCTGCTGCACATTCAGTTCACCGCGCTCGAGATAGATATTATTGACCGTCGTGATCTCCAGCTCACCGCGTTCTGACGGCTTGATCGAACGGGCGATATCGACAACCTGATTGTCGTAGAAATAAAGCCCGGTAACCGCCCAGTGCGACTTCGGCTTTGCAGGCTTTTCTTCAATCGAAAGGGCCTTGCCCGTCGCCTTATCGAAATCCACGACGCCATAGCGCTCAGGGTCATCGACGTGATAGGCGAAGACGGTGCCGCCCTTGGTCGCGGTTGCCGAAATCTCGCAGAGCTTGGACAGGCCATCACCGAAATAGATATTATCGCCGAGAATCATCGCGACACTGTCATTGCCGATGAACTCGCGTCCGATGATGAAGGCTTCGGCCAGACCGTTAGGATGCGGCTGTTCGGCATAGGAGAAGTTCACGCCGAACTCGCTGCCATCGCCCAAGAGCTTCTGGAAAAGCGGCAGATCCTGCGGTGTTGAGATGATCAGAATATCCTGAATCCCCGCGAGCATGAGAACGCTCAGCGGATAATAGATCATTGGCTTGTCGTAGATCGGAAGGATTTGTTTAGAAACGGCTATTGTGAGAGGATATAGCCGTGTGCCGCTTCCTCCGGCCAGAATAATGCCCTTCATGTAACTTCCCTTAACAACATTGGAATGCTGGCTATTGCCCTAGCACTTTGACCATGATTTGGCGACGGAATACGCAAAGAAGCTTGTAGGCAAGTTTTTTTTGGAATACCGAACCATTATGCTGCCTTGAATAGCGAGCGACGAACGAACAACATTCATGATTATTGATTGTCAAAAATGCGATAATACTACAACTCGAGTGACCGGGATTATTGTCACATTCAATCCCGATATCGAAGCGTTAAAGAAGTTAATCGGCGCTGTCACTCCTCAATTAGGCCACCTCATTGTCGTAGACAACGGATCCGACGACAATCTCGCGCTCATTTTGAAAGATCAGCCCGACATTGAACTGGTTTCACTCGGTGAGAATTTCGGCATCGCAAAGGCGCAAAATGTCGGCATCGAACGCGCCAAAGCAATTGGCTCTGACTACGTACTTCTTCTTGATCAAGACAGCATTCCTGCCCAGAACATGGTGGCCGAGCTTGTGAACGTGGCGAAAACACTGGCTGCAAAAGGCATTCGCGTAGCGGGTGTCGGACCGTCTTACATCGATGTCCGGCAAGGAGAGGCCGCAGCCTTCGTATATCTGGATGGGCTGAAGCTGAAGCGTCGCGAACGGCAGCCCCTTGATGCGTTTGTGGAAACCGACTTCCTCATCGCCTCCGGCTGCCTAACGCCGATAGAAAGCTTCGACGCCGTCGGCCTCATGGACGAAGGCATGTTCATCGATTACGTCGATATCGAATGGGGTTTGCGCGCACGCGAAAAAGGCTACTACTGTTTCGGCGTTTTCGATGCCAAAATGGAACACACGCTTGGAGACCAGTGGATAAAGTTCCGTGGTCGACGTATCCCCGTTCATAGCCCTCTCAGACATTACTATCATTTCCGCAATGCCGTCTGGCTTTGCCGCCGGCCATGGCTGTCTTTTTCGTGGAAAATTGTGCTTCTCTGGCGCCTAATTCGCCAGTATCTCTTTTTCACCTTTTTTGTCCCGCATGGAATGCGCCACGCGAAAATGATGACGCTGGGTCTGTGGCACGGCGTCATCAACCGAATGGGTCGAAAGTAACGCCTTGATAGAAACCGCTGCCCGGCAAGACTTGAATAAAACCCAGATGCTCACGATTTCAATCGTGACATTCAACCCGGATTTAAACGAGTTTCGCGCCACGCTTGCAGCGCTTGCAGATGCTTTAGCCCCCTTCGATCCAACATCCGTTGTTATCACTATCATCGACAATTCGAGCCAAGATAGCGTCTCTGCAATTGTTGAAGAGCAGCTCCCAGGCTGGCCGACGCGTGTTTTTCATGGGCAAGGTAATGTCGGCTTCGGTCGCGCGCACAATCTGGCTCTATCGGATATGGGCGAGTTTCATCTCATCCTTAATCCCGACATTCAGATGGACCATCTAGCCCTACGCAATGCCATCGACTTCATGCAGACACACCCCGATTGTGGACTGCTTTCACCGCGCGCCTTCTGGCCAGACGGCAAACGTCAGTATCTGTGCAAACGTTACCCTGCGGTTTTTGATCTCCTGCTCCGTGGTTTTGCGCCGAAAAGCATTCAGAGTTTTTTCGATAACAGATTGCAGCGCTACGAGATGCGCATGGAAACCCAGAACGATTTATTTTGGAATCCACCGATCGTGAGCGGGTGCTTTATGCTGTTTCGTCGTGATGTACTCGTGAAGACGGGTGGTTTTGATCCCGGGTATTTCCTCTATTTCGAGGATTTCGATTTGTCCGTGAGAACAAGCCGCATCACAAAGATAGCGTACGTTCCCAGCGTCGAAATCGTCCATATGGGCGGCCACGCGGCAAAAAAAGGCCATTGGCATATATGGCAATTTTTGCGATCTGGTTTAAAATTTTATAAAGATCACGGCATTCACTTGGTCTAAAAATAGACACTTACTTTTTTCAACATTGTAGCGATACTTTTCAACGTGACTTCACCACTCGCACATAGGGGCGTTATGTACTTAAACTCTAAATCGCTCATGCCGTCTGAGCATATTCGCCTTTCTGCATGGTTAGAACACGCTCCTTTTGTATTTTGGCTAATAGATATTTTGAAGCCACGAAGCGCCGTCGAACTCGGCACCCACAACGGATTTTCGTTTCTTTCTATGTGTCAAGCCGCCAAGGCTACTGGATTGAAAACACAAATCTACGCGATTGACACCTGGGAAGGGGACGAGCACGCTGGATTTTACTCATCTCAAATCCATGATTCACTGAAGAGTGAACTCCAAGCCCAATATCCTGACATTGGAGTCATGATACGGTCCAGATTTGATGATGCCAGGCCACAATTTAAAGACGGATCAGTAGATTTACTACATATTGATGGTCGGCATAGATATGAGGACGTAGCAGAAGATTTTGAGACTTGGAAAAGCTCATTGTCTGATCGCGGAGTCGTGCTTTTTCACGACACACGCGTTCAGCGTTCTGATTTTGGCGTCTGGAAATTTTGGAAAGAGTTAGAAGCGCAGTACCCAGCGTTTGAATTCTCTCACGGCAACGGGCTTGGTGTTCTGATGGTAGGAGCGAAGGCTCCTGAACTTCTGTCTGATATCAACAATGCCAATCCAAAAGACAAGCTTTTGATCCAAGAGCTTTACGCACGTCTTGGTAAATTAAATTCTGTCTTTTTCAATGCTGATACAACAGCAAAGGATTTTAATAGTGCGACCGAACAAGCCGGCCTCACTGCTGACGAAACGAAAAAACTCCGCAGCAGTGCACTGGAGCTCGTTAAGTCAATCCAGCGCAAGAATTCCGATGAAGTGAAAAGCATTTCTGCGATGCGCGACAGACAATATGACGATTTAAACCGAGAGCATCAAAAACAAAAAGCCATCTCTGATGAAGCTAAAGCTGGTCTAATGAGATCTGAGAGTGAAAGGAACGCACTTCAGGAACAAATCGAACAGGAGCGCCAAAAATATGAAGATTTGCTCTCATCGAGAAGTTGGCAGCTAACTGCGCCCTACCGATACGTTGGCCACCAAAGCCGACGGACGGCACATGTAATGCGAACTCTGCCCAGTATCATTAGCCGTGCTGGAGGCTTCAAAGCCATTACTTCCAAGGCGCTGGATACGTACAAAACCGAGGGGCTTTCCGGTCTCAAGCGACGTTGGCGCCGCGCCAATGTCCCTGGAAACCAGGTGCAGGTTTCCTTGGACGGAAAAATCGTCGATAGAAATGATTATTTCGAATGGATACGCTTATACGGTTCGCTGGATCAATCTGATCGAGACAGGATTGGTAAAAGCATCGACAGCATGCTGGTGAAACCCACAATTTCCATCATTATGCCGGTGTATAATGCCAATTTGGATTGGCTGCGAGAAGCAGTCGATTCCATACGGAAACAGCTTTATCCCAATTGGGAGCTATGCATCGCAGATGACTGCTCACCCAATCCCGACGTCAGACGAGAATTGGAAGCTCTTCAGAAAAGTGACCAACGTATCCACGTCATCTTTCGGGAAAAAAACGGACATATTTCAGCAGCTTCAAACAGTGCCATGGAAAGCGCCACAGGCGATTGGTTGGCACTGATGGATCAAGACGATCTTCTTCCAGAAGACGCTCTGTATCATATTGCCTATACGATCAATTCCAACCCCAAAGCTCGGATTATTTATTCCGATGAAGACAAGATTGATGAAACTGGCAGGCGTTTTGATCCCTATTTCAAATCCGACTGGAATCCGGACCTTTTCCTATCGCATAATATGGTCAGTCATTTAGGCGCCTATCAGAGAGACCTAGTACAGCGGATAGGCGGCTTTCGTGAAGGTTTTGAAGGGTCGCAAGACTATGATCTAGCCATGCGAGTGATTGAGACGCTTAGCCCTGAACAGATCGTCCACGTCCCGAGAATCCTTTACCATTGGAGAAGCCACTCGGACAGCACTGCGCAGGCGGGCAGCAACAAGAATTATGCTCTGCTTGCGGGGCAAAAGACACTCGATGACCATTTCGAGCGAACTGGTGTTGCCGCCAGAGCTGAATTGCTGGATTTTGGCATGTATCGAACCCACTATGCACTACCAAATGATATGCCGCTGGTCAGTTTGATCATACCAACCCGCAACGGACTTTCTCTCATCAAGCAGTGCATTAATAGCATTGTCGAGAAAACCACCTACACCAACTATGAAATTATCATCGTCGACAATAACTCCGACGATCCCGATACACTTGCTTATTTCGCAGCGATCAAAGATGACAAGCGGATTAGAGTTCTGCGTGACGAGCGCCCGTTCAACTATTCCGCACTAAATAATGCTGCGGTGGAACAAGCCAAAGGTCAGTATGTCGGCCTCCTTAACAATGACATAGAGGTCATTTCGCCAAATTGGCTATCCGAGATGTTAAGCATCGCATCTCAACCGGGCGTTGGTGCTGTTGGAGCGAAACTCTGGTATCCAGATGACACCCTTCAGCATGGAGGCGTCATTGTTGGCTTAGGAGGAGTCGCTGGGCATGCACACTCCCGAATTAAGCGGACCGAGCTTGGTTACTTTGGACGCGCAAGCTTGATCCAAACCCTGAGCGCAGTGACTGCAGCCTGTCTCGTCATTCGCAAGGACATTTACAATGAGGTTGGCGGCCTTGATGAAGTGAATTTGGCCGTTGCATTCAACGACGTCGACTTCTGCCTTAAAGTTCAATCTGCGGGATATCGAAATATTTGGACGCCTTTTGCAGAGCTATACCATCATGAATCAGCAACCCGCGGATTAGATGACGCGCCCGAGAAAAAAAGACGATTTATGTCAGAAGTCCAATATATGAAAGAAATCTGGAATACCGATACCTGGAAAGATCCGTCCTACAATCCCAATCTAGCGCTGGATCAGTCTGACTTTTCGTTGGCTTGGCCACCGCGATTTTAAATCGCCAAGGATTATATTATAACGCCACTTGCGGATTCAATTGTAAGCCTTATGGCTTACCTATTTAGCCGATTTGCCACTTCGAGAAGCCGGTTAAGGCTTCTCGACGCTCCGAGTGAACCGTTGTAGTGGTACCAATACTACGTCATTTTGTGGGACGTGTGGTTGAGAGAGCCCCTCTTTGGGAACCACATGTTCATATCTATTGAAAGCGTGATTGAACGCAGTATCGTCTAAGTCACTGAAAAAGCGTTTAAAAAACTTTTGTTGTGGCGACAGTAGAACGTGATTTATGGCTGGAATGCCTGCACCATTGATCGTCGCTCCATACACACCTGGCACAACTGCCCAGCCATTTGGATTAGTCTTCGCATCTGCACGCAGTTTTGCCAGAAAGTCTGAGTTAGGTAGATTAAAGATCGGATAAGCCTGCTGTAACGGGTTGAACGTACCGAACGTTACTAATCCAGATAGTGTCGCTCCTACAAACAGAGCAACCTCCGGCTTTTTTGCCAGCCTCATTTTGCTCATTATTAAAACGCCGATAATGCCAAACGGAACAATTGCTATCCAATCGAACCAGCTGCGTTTGAGTGCGCGAAGCGGCGTGACCTCGTAAACAGAACTCGTCATTGCAAAGCCAATCTTTGACGCCAACCACGCCCCTATCAAAATGGCGCAGAAAGCCGAAAACCGCAGCCAAGAGAACGAAAAACCAATAGTGGACGATAAAACGACCAAATAAATGGTCAGGAAAAGTCCAAAACCCCAAACCATTCTGGTCCCAGGCACATTCGTCCACATTAGAAGACGCCCGTACTCCGCAGGTATAGGAAAGACCATCCATGAAAACATCATCGATAGTCCAATGATGGCTATAATTACGTTTTTTACATTCCCCCTTACGTAATCAATAGCTTTAGCAAGGTTAACAAAACAGAGGAAAATCAAAGGTATGAGAGTGGACACAACCGCGACTTCGCATTCATTCGAGTTAGGCAGAAACGTCGCGAATTGCGTTGTTGTAAAAAATGGTAATATATGAGCGATAATGCGAGAACCCGATACTCCACCTCCGCTCGCCAATCGTTGGCCTGGATATTCTGTGGCTTTCATAATATTAATTATCTCACCAAAATATAGATAAACTGTAGCGGCAGCCGAGAGCATTGCGACTATCGCAATGAACGCTCCCTTTAAGCAGACCAAATCACGGCGGAATACGAGCAAAAGAATAAGGAGCGCAAATCCGCCTGGAATAATGAACGCCGGATAAAAATCTGAGAATATCCAAGCGGCTATCGCCCAATAGAGAAGAAGAAGCTTTTTAACGGGATTGATATTCCACAAATAAATTACCAAAGGCCACGGCGCGAACGCAAACGTTGCCGCATGGCTTGTCCACCACACCTGCGTAAAATGTGATGAATACAAAGCCACAGCACCTAAAAAGGAAATTAACGCACTGGCTCCGAGCATGCGTGCCAATATCGTATAGCCGAGTACGCAACTCACCCATAGACATGCGAAATACAGCGAAAATGCTGTTGCAGGCGGGAAAACCCAAAACCCCCACAACTGCGGCTTAAATATCAACGACCAGTCCAAAATTGGAAGCGGCCAAACCGCCTTAAGTGACTCTTGATATGGTGAAATAACGTCCGTTACGCCACCTTGCCCCAAAACTGCTATTTGAAAATACGGGGTCAACACTGCCCATTCGTCGGATCGGATTGCCCGAGCCTTTCCAAACAATGGTTTCGAATCAATTCCGAAATTTTGAAGCGCTATTGAATAATGAGAAGGCGTGAGACCCAACAATACATAAATTGTCGCCACCAGCACGACGCAAACCGTCAAAACCTTCAATGCCGTTTCGTCATTGTCCAAAGCTTGCATTCTTTTCAAACTCATCAAGCTGCCTCGTGGGTATACACTTGTATCTCGGCGAACAAAACACGTTCACATCGCGAGCACTTTCCACTAAATCGACAAGATATCAATGGGCACCCACGCCCGGCCAAATTCCCCCGTCGCACAGCGAGCTCCTTCTTGCGCTTTCTTATTAGCTCACGTATCACTTGAGCAAAAAGCGAGGCTAATGTGCACATTGCCGTGGTAATCCCAGCGTTTAAAGCGCAAAATACAATTGCGGACGTGATTGGTAAGATCCCGGATGCTGTAAAAAAAATATACGTTGTTGATGACGCAAGCCCTGACGATACTTATCATTCGGTTGAAGCATTAAATAATAGTAGAGTAACACTTCTTCGGCACGCAGATAACAAGGGCGTCGGCGGAGCAATGATAACCGGCTATAAACAGGCATTCCAAGATGGCGCTGATATAGTTGTAAAAATTGATAGTGACGGACAAATGGACCCGTCTTTATTAAATAAATTTACAAATCCGATACAGAGCGGATTGGCAGATTACACAAAGGGAAATCGCTTTTATTATCCAGATGATATCCAGGAAATGCCGTTTATTAGACGGGCAGGAAATTTGGGCCTATCATTTATTACTAAATTATCGAGCGGATATTGGGACCTCTTCGATCCAACGAATGGCTATACAGCATTACATAAAGACGCATATGAATTGCTACAAATCGATAAAATAAGCCAGCGATACTTTTTCGAAACGGACATGTTGTTTCGGTTGAACATAATTGGCGCCGTGGCGGTGGATATTCCCATGAAAGCCGTCTATGGCAACGAAACGAGTCACTTATCTTCTGCCAAATCGTTGGTTGAATTCAGCATAAAACATTTACTCCTTTTGACCAAGAGAGTTGCTTATAAGTATTATTTACGAGACTTCAATGTCGGATCCATAGAGCTTTTATTCGGAACCGTTTTGTTTTCTTTTGGTCTTATATTTGGATTGATAAAGTGGCTTGATACATGGCAGAGTGGAATACCAGCAACTGCGGGCACCGTAATGGCGGCAGCACTGCCGATCATTTTAGGGTTTCAGTTACTTCTCAACTTCGTCGTAGTTGACAGTACTTCAAGACCGAATATTCCGCTTCAAAAGAGAAAGTAATGGATTATATTTTCGTTCTGATTTGCGTTGTTTTTTTGGCAGCTGGGCAACTTCTATTCAAGAAAGTCGGCAGTCAGCTGTCGGACATCACTTCGTTGATACTCGATCCAAATGTTCGTATCTTTTTTTTCTCCGCTTTAGCCCTTTACGGCATTTCCACCTTGCTGTGGATCTGGGCGCTTAAGACGCTTCCTCTTTCTAAAGCCTATCCATTTATGGCCTTGGGATTTCTTATCGTACCCGTTGCCGCCTACTACGCTTTTGGTGAACCTCTTACATATAAGAATCTTGTTGGATCATGCGTAATCGTGGCAGGCATCCTTATAATTTCCGCCGCCTAATTGCTCAATCGTATTGTCAGATTGGTCTACCTCCAAGGGGTGATCCGTTTGTGATGTTAGTGCATACTCGGCCTTCTGGCCACCGCTGGTATTGAAGCCAGTCCGTTCTGGCGAAGCCTAATGTCGCTTCGGGTGCCGGTGGCTTGTAGCCTAGCGATGAGTGACGCCGCACTGTGTTATAAATGCTGCCTCCAGTTCTCGATGACGACCTTGTTCGACGGGCAATCCCTTCACTGGATCGATTACGTATCCGGCTCCCATCGCTGCCATTTGAATATCCTTCCGAGGCTCATGAGCTATACTTCATGAAGGATCCTTTTCAGGAAGCAGACCAGAAGCTTGTTATGTTGACGACACTGATTCCATTTACGCGATGAAAATGTTTGACAATCACATCCATTTTATTTAGTGCGTCGGCGTTGACTACGGCCTCGAATGCCTTGCTAAGTTGTGCTGAGCCTTTATAATCCACGTTTGTTATCGCGTTTATGGATTAAACAAGATTGATTGATTTTTTTCTGCAAAATACCATTCCCGTTTTGCTCTTGGGCTTCTACACATCTGCTTTGATCACTTTAAGCAGAGGCGATCGGCTGGCTGCAGATTACTCGGTTCCGATGAGCACAAGAGCGTATCGCTGGCTCCTGAAATGCTCTCCACTCGCGCTGTTTTTGGCCGTTTGTTTTCTGTTGATTGTCTTCGCGGTGCGATATTTTCATAACAACCTCTAAAAGACATCAAAGGCACGGCAAACTGCGTCATCAAACGACTGGGCTCACTTCTTTTTGTTTTCGTACTCGAGCGAGCAAGTCTCATTTCGGCCTACCATTCATGTAAATAGCGTGAGACACCAATCTACTATGACATATTTCAGATTCTACAGGGGTGGGCGATGACAAGCCAAGCTCTCCACAAGAGCAAGCGTACTCGCGATACGGCGTTGATGGCCAGACCGGCAAGCGGTGCGGTCGTTGCGCTTCGTGACATCATGGACGCACTAACTGCATACCGAATAGCCCTGATATTTGGCTGGCAGGATATTGCCCAACGTTATCGCCGCTCTCGGGTCGGCGCATTCTGGCTAACCCTGAATATGGCCGTTTACATCGGTGCTCTCGGCCTAATTTTCGGAACACTGTTTCGATCAAACATGGCTGATTATCTTCCGCATATGTGCGCCGGTGTTATTATTTGGGGACTGATATCTTCAGCATTGTCTGAGGGGTGTACGACATTCAGCGGAGCTTCTGGCACAATCCTTCAAGTAAGATTACCTCTTTTTACGCACATCATGCGAACCCTATGGAAGAATATTATTATATTTTTTCATAATATTGTTATCTTCCCAATTCTTTGCCTCATTTTGGGGCGGCAATTAAATTTTTATGTCCTTTTAGCTCTTCCTGGCTTTTTGTTGGTAGTTCTAAATTTAACGTGGATGATGCTCATTCTAGCAACATTATGCTGTCGTTTTCGCGATATGACTCAGATTGTGACAAACCTCCTGCAAATATGTTTTTACCTTACACCCATCATTTGGACAGTAAAAACACTCCCAGAAAATGCATCAAAACTCATTTTCGAATTAAATCCATTCTACCACTTCATGCAGTTAATTCGCGCACCTCTGTTTGGGGATGCTCCCGAACTCTCCAGCTGGCTGGTAGCACTAGGTTTAGCCATCGTGGGATGGAGTTTCGCAATCGTTTTCTTCGGCAAATATCGCTGGCGCGTACCGTACTGGTTATAAGATGAGCTCAATCACACTTGAAAATGTAAGCGTTGAATTTCCTATCTACAACGCTTCAAATCGTTCACTGAAGAACCGTGTACTCAACATTGCGACGGGAGGAAAAGTTGAGCAACGAAGTGACGGGCTCGTTATTATTCGTGGCTTAGATAATGTATCTTTTACGCTAGGGAATGGCGATAGGATCGGCCTCATAGGACATAACGGCTCGGGCAAAACGACCTTGCTGCGGGTGCTTTCTGGCATTTTTTCTCCAACCCAGGGGCGCGCTACCATCGACGGCAAGTGTGTCTCGTTGATCAATATCAACCTGGGAATTGACCCCGAAGCGACTGGACGGGAGAATATCCGGCTCCGGTCAGCCATGATGGGAATCCATCCGAAAGAACTTGCTCAGAATATAGAGCAAATTGAATCATTCTCCGGCTTGGGCGACTTCCTTGACGTTCCATTCAGAACTTATTCTTCAGGGATGCAAATGCGACTGGCTTTTGCAACGTCTACTGCTATACGACCTGAAATCCTGATTATGGATGAATGGCTGTCGACAGGCGATGAAGATTTCAAGGAACGTGCGAATCAACGCATGAGAGAACTCGTTGAAACCACACATATTCTCGTCCTCGCAAGTCACTCAAAAGCTCTGCTCGAAAAAAATTGCAGTAGGATTATCTGGTTGGAGCACGGGCGCGTAAAAATGGACGGGAACCCCGACGAAGTTCTTAAGGCTTATTTCGGATAAGTAAGAACCATAGATAACTAGGCAGCGTGAGCGTATTGATCAACGCTTGATTCGAGACTTCTTTTTGGAGGCAATTATAAGCTAGTGTCCTGTCCCGCAAATAGCTTTACATAAGCGTTCGACCTTTGCGAGGATGGACTGGCTTGTGGCGGTCCAGACAAAGGGTTTTGCCTTCGCATTATAGGCTTCAACGAAGGCGTTTATTTTCTCAATCAGATCCCTGGCGCTGACGAACGAGGCACGGCGTATCTGTCGTTGCGTGATAAGGGCAAACCACCGCTCGACCTGGTTGAGCCATGACGCATAGGTTGGTGTGTAGTGGACATGGAAGCGTGGATGAGCTGCAAGCCATGCACGGACTTTCGGATGTTTGTGAGCTGCATAATTATCGACCACCAGATGGGTGTCGAGGTCAGGTGGAACATTCGCCTCAATATGTTTAAGAAAGCCAAGGAATTCCTGGTGGCGGTGGCGGGCACGGCATTGGGTCAGAACCTGACCGTTCGCAATGTCGAGAGCGGCGAATAAGGTGGTCGTTCCATGCCGAACATAATCGTGTGTGACGCCTTCGACATACCCAAGGCCGAGAGGCAGTACGGGCTGCGTGCGTTCCAGCGCCTGGATTTGCGTCTTCTCGTCGACGCACAGCACAACCGCATGATCCGGCGGATTGAGGTAGAGCCCAACGATATCCTTGACCTTGTCAACAAATAGTGGATCGGTCGAGATCTTGAAATTTTTCGAGCGATGCGGCTGAACACCAAACAATGTCAACATGCGTCCCACAGTGGTTTTGGACAGACCTGTCGCTGCCGCTGCGGAGCGTACCGTCCAGTGGGTGCCGTCGGCGGGCTTGCTGTCGAGAACAGTGCGCAGCAGTTGCGCTACTTTCTCTTCGTCATGAGTTCTCGGTCGCCCCGGTCGAGCTTCGCCATAAAGCCCAATGAGCCCCTGTTCGAACCACCGCTTTCGCCAATGGCAGATCGTCGGGTTCGTCGTCCCGAGCCGGTGGGCGATAACGGTGTTAGCTTCGCCATCGGCTGAGGCCAGCACTGTTGATTTGCACTGAGAAGTGACCCGGCATTTGCGCCGAGAATTGACCCGCCTGTTAGTTATGTTTCGGGTCGATAGTAGTGGTCAAGTTCCTACTTTTCTCCTT
>NZ_JACGXB010000013.1:0-42639 GCF_014138065.1 Ochrobactrum sp. P6BSIII
CCCCCGCAACCAAATCTTCTCACAACCATTCCATAAAGCCCGCTAACAAAGCGGGCTTTCGGCGTTTAAAGAGCGCGAAAAGACGCAGAGGGCTCTCAATGTAGCGTCCCCACACAAAACAATCCCCAGACTTGGAAATAAGCCAGAACACAACAAATACAGAAAAGCCACAGCGCATGAAAACTGGGGCTGGTGGAGTCTACTGTTGGCGATGACAGAGGAGGGCCCCACCCAGTGGTCAGGTCCCAGCCTCACGCCATACAGAATGCCCGTCGCCAAGCTCCATGTGCTCAAGATGCGGTGCCACATAATCAAGCGGCTTCACCGGGCTTGGAAGCTCGCCCTCATTCGCCACAAACAAACGACGCTCACGATCCGGATCTGCTATAGGAACTGCTGACATCAAACGACGCGTATAGTCATGCTGCGGGTTCTCAAACACCTGCGCACGCGTGCCAGTCTCAACAAAACGGCCTGCATACATCACCGCAACACGGTGGCTGATCTGCTCAACAACCGCCATGTCGTGGCTGATGAAGAGATACGACACGCCCGTCTCGTTCTGGATGTCCTGCAAAAGATCCAGAACCTGAGCCTGTATCGAAACGTCCAAAGCCGCTACGCTCTCGTCAGCAACAATCAGCTTCGGGGACAATGACAAGGCGCGCGCAATGCAGATACGTTGGCGCTGGCCGCCGGAGAACTCGTGCGGATAGCGCTTCATCTGATCCGCAGACATACCGACCCGGCGGAAGAGATACTCGACACGGTCTTTCAGTTCACTGCCCGATGCCAGACCATGGATCGTCAGTGGTTCGCCCACAAGGTCGCCAACCCGCATGCGCGGATCGAGCGAAGCATAGGGATCCTGAAAGATCATCTGAATGTCACGCAGCACCGGTCGCATGGTTGAACGGCTCAGACCCTTCGTGCTCTTGCCGTCGATGCGGATATCGCCGCTCCATGGAACCAGATTGAGCAGAGCTTTGCCGGTGGTGGACTTACCGCAGCCAGATTCACCGACAAGGGACAGTGTCTCACCGCGATTGACAGTAAAGGATACGCCCTCCACAGCATGAACGCGCCGGACAGGGCGCTGCAAGATACCGCCCTTTATGTCAAAACGAACAACCAGATTCTCGACTTCGAGAATGGGGCTGGATGGTGCAGGCGTTGGCTCGGCCTTTGGTTCGGCCGGCGCGCGCTTCGGCTTATCGGTGCCAGTCATTTCGCCCAGCCGCGGTACGGCAGCGAGCAATCGCTGCGTATATTCGTCACGGGGGTGATGGAAGACATCGCGAAGCGGGCCTTGCTCGACTTGTGTGCCCTTGTTCATCACGAGAACATGGTCTGCCATTTCGGCGACAACGCCCATATCATGGGTGATAAGAATAACCGAGATTCCGTTCTCTGCCTGCAGCTTGCGAATGAGCGCAAGTATCTGCGACTGGACAGTCACGTCGAGCGCGGTCGTCGGCTCGTCGGCGATGAGGATTTCTGGCTTCTGGGCAAGCGCCATGGCGATCATGACACGCTGGCGCATGCCGCCGGAGAGTTCGTATGGGTATTGCAGCAGACGGCGGCTGGAGTCGGAGATTTGCACCTGATCGAGCAAGTCCTTGCAGCGCTGTTTCAGCGCCGCACCGGACAGGCCGCCATTCGGGCCAGCTTCATTGGCGACTGCTTCCGCCAGTTGTCGCCCAACGGTCAGAACCGGGTTCAGCGAGGTCATGGGTTCCTGAAAGATCATCCCGATATGACGCCCGCGCACACTGCGCATCTGGTTTTCGTTGAGCTTGAGAATGTCGCGACCGTTCATCACGGCGGTGCCGCCGGTCACGCGTGCCAAGGACTTTGGCAAAAGCTGCATCAGCGAGAGCACGGTCATGGATTTGCCGGAACCGCTTTCGCCGGCAATGCATAAGGTCTCCCCGGATTGCAGATCAAAGGAAAGTCGGTCGACGACAGTGCGTGCACCGTCGGGTGTCGCAACCTGCGTCACCAGATCTCTTACCTGCAGAAGCGGAGAAGACGTGTTCATGTTTGTGCTCGCTGAGTGATGGAAGAGGGCGACCGGAGCCGCCCCCTTATGCCTTATTCGAAAACGGAACGCGGGAAGTAGAACGATACGACCCAGTTCGGCTGATCGACGATTTCGCTGATGCGCAGATCACCGCAGGCCGAGCAGAGCATATAGGCATCCACCGGATTGAGGTTCTGCGTCTGGCAAAGAAGATCGATCATGTTGGAGAGGGCGGCTTTCGCGCCTTCCCACAGATCGGACCCGATACCGGTGGTGACTTCGTAACCCTTGGTATCGAGGTGCCGCGTCACTGGCCCCGGCGTGGTGAACCGGGGCATCTTCAGTGGCGTATCCTTGATGAGATCCAGCGTCAGAGCGACATTCATCGCGCTTTCGATGGCGGTGCCGCAGACTTCGCCGTCGCCCTGTGCCGCATGGGTATCACCAATGGAGAACAGAGCACCTTCGACTTCGATCGGCAGATAAAGCGTGGTTCCGGCTGCAAGATCGCGAATGTCGAGATTGCCGCCGACACGACGCGGCGGCACGACCGAATGCAGGCCCATTTCCGCCGGTGCGACGCCGATGGTTCCGGCGAACGGCTTCAGCGGCACGCGCGCATGCTCTCCGAAAAGTGCTGGCTCCAGCGTTGTGGGATTGTAGTTCCACAAGGCCAGCGCCGGTTCCTTGAAGTCGTCGGCGAGAAGACCGAAGCCCGGAATATTTGCCGTCCAGCCGAAACCTGAAGGCTCGAACTGGTGGATGGTGATTTTCAGTACATCGCCCGGCTGGGCACCATCGACGAAAATGGGGCCAGTAACCGGATTGACCTTGGAAAAGTCCATCGTTGACACATCGGCGACTGTGCTGCCGCGATGATAATGCCCCGCGCCGCTGTCCAGACATTCGAATTTCAGGGTCGAGCCGGGCGCAACCGTTTCAGCTGGCTGGAACGAGTTGTCCCAGCCGAAATGATGATGCCGACCATGAATGGTGTAATGGCAATTATTGCACATCTTTTGCATAAACCTCGTCGTAATTGACCGGGATGTGGACAGGATCGACGAAGATCGCGTCGGGACCGCCCAGACGTTCGGAGCGCACCGAGAAGCGCTCCTCGTTGAAGATCGGTGCCCATGGCGCGTCGTCCATGATCTTCAGATAAATATCGCGCCACATGGCTTCGCGCTCTTCCTTGCGGGCCGGGTCAACGATGGCGTCAGCTTCCTGCGCCTTCTTGTCCAGCTCTGCATTGCAGTACCACGACCAGTTCCAGCCGCCCTGTACCGCACCGCTGCAGCCCAGGATCGGGCCGTAGAAGTTGGACGGATCCGGGAAGTCGGCAATCCAGCCCATGCCGCCGGACCAGACCATCGGCGCGCCGTCTGGCTCGCCGCCTGCTGCGATAACATTGGCCTGCGCCAGCGACTTGATGGAAGCCTTGATGCCAATGGCGGCCAGATCCTGCTGGATGGCCTGTGCAATGCGCGGCTGCGGATCGGTATTGGCGACGAACAACTCGGTTTCGAAACCATCTGCCACACCGGCTTCGGCAAGCAGCGCCTTTGCCTTTTCAGGGTCGTAAGGATAGCCCTTATAGTCCTTGGCATAGCCCGGCATCGACGGCGGCAGCGGCTGATTGGCCGGAACGGCGCGACCGTTGATGATGCGGACGATACGGTCCTTGTTGATGGCCATGTTGACGGCCTGACGCACCTTCACATTGTCGAAAGGCTTGATCTTGACGTTCATGGTCACATAGCCGGTGTGCAGCTGACCGCCCTGAATGATCAGGTCCTTGAACTTCGGATCTTTGGTGACTTCGATGAATTTCGCAGGCGGAATGCCGTCACCCGGAATGTCGACTTCACCGTTCTGCAAACGCAGAAGGGCAACGACCGGCTCCTGACCGACCTCGAAGGTGATCTGGTCGAGCTTCGGCAGCGACGGATTGTAATAATCCTTGAAACGCTCGAAGACGATGCGCTGGCCGAGCGTCCATTCGGTCATCTTGAAAGCGCCGGAACCGACCGGATGCTTGCCGAAATCTGCGCCGTATTTCTCGACTTCTTCCTTGGGCACGATATGGGCGAAATTCAGCGCCAGCACATGCAGGAAGGTTGCGTCCGGACGGCTCAGTTCGAACTTGATGGTGTAGGGATCAACCACGGTGATGCCGGAAAGCGCCTCGGCCTTGCCTGCGGATGCATCCTCAAAGCCGACGATGGAGCCGAAGAAGCCAGCGCCGGGGCTCTGGGTCTTCGGATTGACGACGCGTTCGATGGAATATTTGACGTCATCGGCGTTCAGTTCGCGACCGTTGTGGAACTTCACGCCCTTGCGCAGTTTGAAGGTGAAGGTCTTGCCGTCGTCGGAGATTGTGTAATCTTCCGCAATTTCCTTGCGCAGATTGGTGGTGCCCGGCTCGTAGTCCATCAGGCCGTCGAACAGCGACTTGATCATCGACCAGTTCTGCCAGTCGTAGCCGATGGCAGGATCGAGCGTCGAGACGTCATCCTTATAGGTGACGATCATCGAGCCACCCTGCTTGATGTCGGCGGCCTGCGCGCCGAATGAGATGGCGAGGCCGAGCGCCAGCGCCGATATGCCGGATAGAAAAGTCTTTTTCATTGGTGTCCCTTTCTCTGGAGTCTTTTGGTTTCACCGCAGCTTGATGCGCGGATCGATCAGTGGAGTGATGAGGTCGGCGATGAGATTGCCGAGAACAATGGCGAAAGCCGAAACGATCGTGACGCCCATGATGATGGGAATATCGACGCGCTGGATTGCCTGCCAGGCAAGCTGACCGATGCCGGGCCAGCCAAACACGCTTTCAACGACGACGATGCCCGACATGAACAGGCCGATGTCGATGCCGATCATCGCGATGATTGGCAGGATGGCGTTGGGCATGGCGTGACGCAGCAGGATCTTCCAGCGTGCCAGTCCCTTGGCGCGGGCGGTGCGGATATAATCCTGACGGAGAACATCGAGTAGCGAGGAACGCATCATGCGCGAATACCAGCCTGCGCCCAGAAGACCCAGCGTCAGGGAAGGCAGCACAAGATGCATGAACGTTCCGTAGCCGCCAATCGGGAACCAGCCGAGCTTAACCGCAAACACGTAGAGCATCAGAATGCCGATAACGAATTGCGGGGCCGAAACGCCGACGAATGAAAAGATCATCAAGGCATTGTCGGTGCGGCTGCCGCGCCGGGTGGCCGCGATGACGCCCATGGTGAGACCGATGGCGAGTTCCGAGAAGATGGCTCCGGCCATCAGCAGCAGGCTTGCGGGCAGGCGTGACCAGATCAGCGACGCCACTTCGGTTTTCTGAAGATAGGAGCGTCCGAGGTCGCCCTGAACAAGCCCCTTCAGATAGCGCAGATACTGCTCATAGAATGGCAGGTTGAGGCCAAGCTGTTCGCGAATATTCTCGACCGTTTGTGCTGTCGCGCTGCGCCCGGCAATCTGGCGTGCCGGATCGGCTGGCACCAGATAAAGCAGGATGAAGGTCACAAAGCTGATGCCGATCAGGATCATCACAGTCTGGATGAGGCGGCGGGCAATATAGGCGAGCATCAGTGGTGTCCCTGCTGGGTTGGGTCGAGCACATCGCGCAAGGCATCACCGACGAGGTTGAAGGCCAGCGCTAGCAACAGGATTGCCGCGCCCGGAATGAAGACGAGCCAGGGTGCGCTCGTGAAATAGGTCTGGTTTTCGAAGATGATATTGCCCCAGGAGGCCGTTGGCGGTTGCACGCCAATGCCGAGGAAGGACAGCGTCGCCTCCAGAAGAACGGTGGTGGCGATGCCAAGCGTGGCCCAGACGATCATCGTGGAAAAGAGATGCGGCAGGATATGCTTGAGGATAATGCGGGGTGCACCCGCACCCATCGCGCGCTCGGCCTCGATGAAGTCGCGTTCCGAGAGAGACCGGGTTTCCGTATAGAGCACGCGCGCAATCTGAACCCAGTTGACCATGGCGATCACCATCGCGACGATCCAGAGGCTCGGCTTGAAGATTGCGGCGAGCACAATGGCCAGCAGCAAAGCGGGGAAGGCCATCATCAGATCGGTAAACCGCATCAGCACGGTTTCCACCCAGCCACGGAAATATCCGGCGCAAATGCCGACAGTCGAGCCGATGAGCACCGCAATACCGTTGGCCACCACGCCGATGATCAGCGATGTCTGCGCGCCATAGATCAGGCGGGAGAACAGATCGCGCCCGACGAGATCGGTGCCGAACCAGAATTTCAGGTTGGGCGCGAGCGGTGCGCCTTCCAGCGTCAGGCCGTCGAAGAACTGTTCGTTGGGATCGAAGGGGACGATCCACGGCGCGAAGAGCGCGGCTGCGACAGTGACGACGATGACCACAAGGCCGAATGCGGCCAACGGTCGGCGGATGATGCGGCCAAGAACGCCGCGTTCGGCTTTTTTCTGGCCGACCGGAAGAGTGTCAAGCGCGCTCACGATCGTTCCCTGTCTGCTTTTCGTTCAGAAAGCGTCGGGCAAAGGCCTCGACACTGATGCGCTCCGCCATCGCGGCAAGGCGTAGTTTCTGATAGGCTTGTCTGGCGGAAATATTGTCTGCGAACATCAGGATCGCGGTTGCCTGTGCAATGGCTTCGCGCCCGGCAAGGCTTTCGCGCAGTTCGCCGATTTCAGTTGCCAGCGCGTGGCGACGCTGGAAATTATGCATGGCGATGACCAGAGCGCTATAAACGCCCGCATTGCCGATTGGCTTCAAAAGCTGTGCGTCCGCACCCTGATTGAGCGCCCAGCCGATCCGGCCCGGCGCTTCCGAGCCGATCAGGGCGACTGTGGGCACGGGGGCCTGCTGCGGTGGCCACGGAAACTGCTCGTCATATCCCATATCGACATCGAAGAAGACGACGTTGAACCGGGAGATGTCGGCGTGCTCAGGCAGGTCCGGCCAGCATTCCACGGCGTCAACGCCGATGCGGCGCAACTGCTGCACAATTGCATCGACATTGGTGTGGCGGCGATGGACGATCAGCGCGGTCCAGTTTTCGAATGCGCCCCAACTGGCGACGGTGAAGGCCGGGTCTGTCATGGTCATTTGACGAGCCTCAGAAAGCCGGGCTGCTGGCCCGGATTGGCGGATGTTTGAAGATGCGTTCGCGCCATGAACGGGTCCGGCTGAATGGCGACCTCGGCTTCATGCACGATTTCAAAGCTGCAATCTTGTCTGGCCCGTCCGATATGGGCGGGCAGGGCGATATGGTTTGTCCGCGGTTCGACCAGCACATCGCCGAGTGGCGTGCTGGTGGTGTGCGTCTGGACTGCGGCAAGCACTTTTTCGACATCGTCGGTGCCCGCCCGTTCGATACCGGCGGCGATCATCAGAACACTGGAATAGGCTTGGGCGAATATGGCCGAAAGGCTGCCGTCGAAGCCATTACTTCTGACGGCTTCCAGAAAGGCGCGATTGGTTTCGCCCGGCAGGGTGCGGAAATAGCAGCTTACGCTGTAATTCCCCTCGGCGGCATTACCGACATGCTCCAACTCGCTTTCATAGAGATTGCAGCTTAGAACGGGCCTGACATTGGTGCGGAAATCGCTGTTTCTGCGGCCCAGTTCCGCATAGGCGCGCAGGAACGTATAGGACGATTCACCGATCAGATTGTTGAGGATGAAGTCGGGCTTCTTGCTTTCGATTTCCCGGATGAGATGGTCGATATCCGTGTCGCCGATGGCAATGGCGCGCTCACCGAGAACTTCGCCGCCAGCTGCATTCAGCATTTCGCGGGCGAGTCGGTTGGTTTCCCAGCCCCAGATATAGTTCGAACCGAGCAATATGGCGCGATTACCAAAGCGGGGCACAATGAAGTCGATCAGCGGTACAAGATGCTGGTTGGCGCAGGCCGCCGCATAAACGACGCGGTCGCTCGCTTCGAAGCCTTCATAAACGCAGGGATACCAGAGCAGTGCATCGCGCTTTTCGACGACGGGAATAACTTCCTTGCGGCTCCAGGATGTGGTGCAACCGACGATGTGTTTAACGCCCTGTTGCGAAATCAGCTCTTCGCTCAGCGGCGCATAACGGTCGGGGTTGCCGCTCGGGTCGGCAATCAGCGGAACGAGATTGAACGGAAGGTCCCGATCATTGACGGCCTTGATCGCAGCCATAGCGCCGCAATAGCCCTCGTAGCCCAGTTTTTGATAGGGACCGGAGTGCGAAAACAGGACGCCGACAGGAATGTCTTTTTTGTTGCTTTGAGACATACGAAAAGCCAAACACAAAAACCCCTCCGGAATTTTCAGATTCCGAGAAGGGCCCAAATGCCAAATACGAATTTAGCCCGGAAATTACTGAATTCCGGGCATTTCCGTCAAGCTATTTCTTTTTGCTGTTATTTTGAGCAATATTATTATTTTTTATGCAAATGCATATGAAGGAATATTGTTTCTCGCAGGTTCATCCACCCGGTTCTCAGGCAAGGCTCTCACACACGCAGTTTTGCCTTGTTCGACCGGGGTGAACCGCGATAAGCCGCTAACAGATAAATAGCACCGTTTGACGGGACAGATACCATGACGACGCAGACCACCAACCAAGGCCTCAATGACCTTTCCTCACTCGTTCAGCAGCTCTCGGACAAGGTGGAACCGGATCTGATCGAGATCCGCCGTGATATTCATGCCCATCCTGAAACCGGCTTCGATGTGGAGCGGACGGCTGGCGTGGTGGCGCGCGAGCTGGATCGTCTCGGCATCGAGAATCAGACCGGCATTGGTCGCACCGGTGTTGTGGGGCTGATCAAGGGCGGGCGTCCGGGGCCGACGCTGGTTATCCGCGCTGACATGGACGCGCTGCCCATCGAGGAGCAGACCGGCCTGCCTTTTGCCAGCCTCCATCAGGGCAAGATGCATGCCTGCGGTCACGATCTCCACACGGCGACGCTGATCGGTATTGGCAGCGTGCTCAAGGAAATCGCACCGCGCCTGAGCGGCAATGTGAAGCTGATGTTTCAGCCCGCCGAGGAAACGCTGGAAAGCGGCGCTCGCGCCATGATTGCGGACGGTATTCTGGACGGTGTGGACTATGCGCTCGGCTTTCATAACCAGCCTGAAGAACCGACCGGCACTTTCACCTTTGTGGAAGGTGTTGCCAATGGTTCGTCGGACGAGTTCGACATCACCGTTCATGCGGCTTCCGGCCATGCGGCCCGTCCGCATCAGGCTGTTGATCCGATTGTCGCGACGGCGCAGTTGATCAACCAGTTGCAGACAGTTGTATCGCGCGAGGTCGACCCGATGCATACGGCCGTGCTCACCATCGGTTCGATCCATGGCGGTCACACCCATAATATCATCCCGGATGCGGTGACGCTGATGGGCACCGTCCGTTGTCAGGATGCGGCAACGCGCGATGTGGTCGAAGCTGCGGTGCGTCGCATCTGTGCCGGGCTTGAAGCGTCCATGCGGGTGCGCTGCGAAATCAATTATGTGCGCGGCGTGCCGTCAATGGTGTCCGATCCCTATCTGATCGAAACAACGGGTGCGGCCATTCGCGAGCACTACGGCGATGTCTATTTCAAGCGCGGCGGCAGCCTTGGCTCGGAAGACTTTGCTCTGGTGGCCGAGAAGGTGCCATCGTTCCAGCTGGGCGTCGGCGCATCGCAGGAAGGCCGCAACGACAAGCTGCACAATTCCGACTATCAGCCGGACGAACGCTCGATTGCAAATGGTGTCGTTGCGCTGTCGCTGGCGGCGATCCGCATTCTTTCCTGATATAAAAAGGCGGCTGAAAAGCCGCCTTTTTCTTTTGAACCTAGAGCATTTCCAGCAAAAGTGCGTAGCGGTTTTGCGTAGGGTAATGCGTAAAAACAAATAAATAGAGCGGTTCCACGATTCCGTTTTAACCGGAACCGCTCTAGACGCGAACTCATGCGCAGAGATATTTGCTCGACAATGCGTGGATGTGGTTGGTGCCGATGCCGCAGCAACCGCCGATAATGCCTGCGCCATTCTTCACCCAGCGCTGCGCCCAGACGCCATAGGCATCCGGATCGAGATCGGCGCGTACTTCCGTCACCGTGGCATTGGCTTCCTCGTCGCCCTGCTGCGACGGGAAGGCATTGGCATAAACGCCGACCGGAATATCCTTGCCAAGTTCGTTGAAAACTTTTTTGGCAGCCAGAATGGCGGCGTCCATGACCTCCGGCATGGCGCAATTGAACAGCAGCGCTTCCGCGCCGATTTCTGCGGCCAGACGTGCACCTTCGGCAACGGTTTCACCCGAACGAAGCTGGGCCTCGCCCATATCTTCCGGCGCAACATCGTCACGCAGCGTATAGGAAACCCATAGCGGCTTGCCGGTGCTGCGGGTGGCCTCATGGGCAGCTTTCACTTCGGCGAGGCTGCTTTGGGTTTCGGCCAGCCAGAGATCAACCGAAGGCGCAAGACCGTCAACCAGAACGCCGAGCAATTCGCCCGCACGGGCCGGATCGAACAGGTCTGGCTGGTAGGAACCGAAGACCGGCGGCAGCGAACCAGCGACCTTCACGTCGCGGTCGGACGCATCGGCGGCTTCGCGGGCAATGGTGCCGGAAAGGGCCGCAAGCTTGTGACCATCCGCGGCGAAGCGCTCTTCACCGATATGGAATGGCACGACCGCATAGCTGTTGGTGGTGATGACATCGGCACCGGCGGCAATATAGCCGTCATGCACTTCGCGCACGAATTGCGGGCCTTCCATCAGGGCAAGCGCCGACCATTCCGGCTGGCGGAACGGTGCGCCGACGCGCTCCAGTTCGCGGCCCATGCCGCCGTCGAGAATGATTGCCCCGGTGCGCGCGTTGTTGGTCATGAGGTCTTGTCCTTTCAGATATTGTCCTGTGCCGTGCTGGCGCGTGCGGCAATGATACCGTCGAGCCAGCCGGGTTCCATTTGCGGAACAGAAGCCAGAAGTTTGGCCGTATAGTCGTCGAAGGGCGGCGTCAGCACGCTGGCCTTTGGGCCATAGCGAACCACACGCCCGCGATGCATGACCGCGATACTGTCGGCGATGGCGCGCACAATGGCTAGATCGTGCGTCACAAAGAGATAGGATGTCCCGGTCTCGTTTTGCACCCTGCGCAGGAGATCGAGAATGCCTTCGGCCACCAGCGGATCGAGCGCCGAGGTGGGCTCGTCGCAAAGCAGCAGCTTTGGCCGTGCGGCAAGCGCACGCGCAATGCAGACGCGCTGCTTCTGGCCGCCGGAAAGTTCAGCCGGATAGCGCTCCAGCACGGTTTGCGGCAGCTCGATGCGATCCATCAGTTCGGCCACGGCCTTGCGCCGGTCTGCGCGACCCATGCCGAAATAGAACTGCAACGGGCGTCCGACGATATCGGCAATGGTGCGGCGGGGATTGAGCGCCAGATCGGGCAGCTGGCTGATCATCTGGATATTGCGCAGCGTTTCCTTCGACCGGCCTTCAAGGCGCGGCGACAGGTCGGCTCCGTCGAAGCGAATTTCACCGGTGGTCGGCGGCAAAAGCCCGCAAACCACGCGGGCCAGCGTCGATTTGCCGGAACCGGACTCGCCGACAATGGCAAGGGTGCGGCCCTTTTCCAGTTCAAGCGAAATGTCGCTCAGCACCGGATTGGCAGGGTCGTAAGCAGCGCTGATCTTGCTGACGGTCAGGAGCGGTTCGGCATCTTGTGGCTTACCTTCCACTTCCTTCTGGCGCACGGCAACGAGCTGGCGCGTATAATCTTCGCGCGGCGCATCGAATATCTGGCGAACGGGCCCCTGTTCGACCATGCGACCATGACGCAGCACCATGATGTCGTCGGCAATCTGGGCGACGACCGCGAGGTCGTGCGAGATATAAAGCGCTGCCGTGCCGGTGGTTTCGATGGCCTTCTTGATGGCGATCAGCACTTCGATTTGGGTGGTCACGTCAAGCGCGGTGGTCGGTTCGTCGAAGACCACGAGATCGGGCTTCGGGCACAGCGCCATGGCGGTCATGGCGCGCTGCAACTGACCGCCCGATACCTGATGCGGATAACGTTCGCCGAAATGCTCCGGATCCGGCAAGCCGAGCATGGCAAAGAGTTCTATCGCGCGCTTTTTGGCTTCCGCGCGCTTCATCAAACCGTGCCAGACGGTGGCTTCGATAACCTGATCGATCAGGCGATGGGCGGGGTTGAAGGCAGCCGCTGCGGATTGCGCCACATAGGCGACATGGCTGCCACGCATTGCCTGCATGTCCTTGCGCGACAGCGACAGGATGTTGTTGCCATCGAGCGTCACGGTCCCGCCGGTAATCTGCAAGCCGCCGCGTGCATGCCCAAGGGCTGCAAGACCGATGGTCGATTTGCCTGCGCCGGATTCGCCGATGAGGCCAAGCACACGACCTTTGGCAAGCGTCAGATCGACCTTGTCGACGACAATGCCGTCGTCGGAACGGATTTCCAGACCGGTGATTTTCAGCAAAGGGTCAGCCCCAGTCTCAACCATTGTCCTGCGCACCCCGCTTCAGGCTCGACGTGCGCTGCAAGACCCAATCGACGACGAAATTGACGCTGATCGCCAGAGCCGCAATGGTGCCGCCGGGAATAAGCGCGGCAAAGACGCCGAACATCAGCCCGTCCTTGTTGTCTTTCACCAGACTGCCCCAATCGGCCACTGGCGGCTGTACGCCAAGCCCGAGGAAAGACAGGGTGGAGAGAAACAGGATTGCAAAGACGAAGCGCAGTCCGAATTCGGCCAGCAGCGGCGACAATGCGTTGGGCAGGATTTCGTTGAAGATGATCCAGCCTTTGCTCTCGCCACGCAGGCGGGCGATCTCCACATAGTCCAGCACCACCACATCAGAAGCGATGGCGCGGCTGACGCGGAAAACGCGGGTTGCTTCCAGCACGGCCATGACGGCGATGAGCACGAACACGCTTTTCGGCAGAACGGCGAGCACAACCAGCGCGAAGATCAGCGTCGGAATCGCCATGAGCAGGTCATTGGTGCGCGACAAAAGCTGGTCCGGCCAGCCTTTAGAGAGCGCAGCAAGAAAGCCAAGCGGCACGCCA
Organism: Ochrobactrum sp. P6BSIII; assembly: GCF_014138065.1. Lineage (NCBI taxonomy): Bacteria > Pseudomonadati > Pseudomonadota > Alphaproteobacteria > Hyphomicrobiales > Brucellaceae > Ochrobactrum > Ochrobactrum sp. P6BSIII. The sequence continues at coordinate 13,065 of NZ_JACGXB010000013.1, forward strand.
ATTGCAAAAGCGGCGATGGTGGAGGCAGCGGCAATCGACAGCGTCAGCCGTGTGCCCCAGATGACGCGGGACAGAAGATCGCGACCGATATTGTCTGTGCCGAGAAGGGCTTGCGGCGAGGGGCCTTGCCACACGGCGCCCACCACTTCCGAAATCGGATGCGCCGCCAGAAAATCTGCGAAAATGGCAACAAACAGGAAGAAGGCGATACCGCCGAAACCGATGATCGCCAGCAGGGCTGAAGATTGCTTGCGCTTTTTCATCGCGGGTGCCTCAGCCGTGGATTGGTCAGGATCACAATGACATCGGCGATGATGTTGAGGCCGATATAGACGGCGGCAAAGATCAGCCCGCAAGCCTGCACCACTGGCACGTCACGCTTGGCGACGTGATCGACCATATATTGCCCCATGCCGGGATAAACGAAGATCACCTCAACCACCACGACGCCGACCACCAGATAGGCAAGATTCAGCGCAATCACATTGATGACCGGCGACAGCGCATTAGGCAAAGCGTGTTTCAAAAGGATGCGCCAGCGCGGCAGGCCTTTCAGCTGTGCAGTCTCGATATAGGGCGACGACATCACCGAAAGCAGCGAGGCGCGCGTCATCCGCACCATATGGCCGGTCACGGCGATCACCAGCGTCATGCAGGGCAGGGCGACAGCCGTCAGGCGCTGCCAGCCGCTCATTGACGACGTGACGAGCGCGCTCGATGGCAGTAGGCCGAGCGAAATCGCCAGATAGGCGATCAGAATATAGGCTACGAAGAATTCCGGCAGCGATATGGTGGCGAGCGTTGCCACGGCTATGCCCCGGTCTATCACCGTGCCGGCATAAAGAACGGAAATGATACCGAGCACAAGCGCCAGCGGTATGGCGAACAGCGCCGACATGGCGGCAAGATAGAGCGTGTTCGACAGGCGCGGCGCAATGCTTTTGGCGATGTCCTGCCGGTTGGAATAGCTGCGGCCAAGATCGCCTTGTACGGCATTGACCAGCCATTCGGAATAGCGCTGGATTGCCGGTCGCTCAAGGCCGAGTTCCTTGCGGATGCTTTCGACGGCCTGCGGGGTCGCCTGCTGGCCGAGCATGGCGGTTGCCACGTCGCCGGGCAAGATTTGTGTGCCTGCAAAAATGACCACTGATATCGCCCAGAGCAACACAATGCCAAGCAGAATGCGGCGCACGATCAACCCGAGAAGCGAGTTGCCGCGCAGAAAACCACGGGATCGTTTGCGTGAGGAAGGCCTATAGGCTCCCGCGACGGCGGCTTGCGCGTCGAAATCGGGTCGCTCTGTCGGCATGTCTGTCATTCGTGGCTCAGTGTTGGGGCGTCGATCTGCCCCGGAGAAAACCTTGCGGCAAAAGGGTTGCCCGGTTTGGGACCTGCAACGTGTTAATGGTTCGCCGCGCCGCTGCCAAGCCCTGTTTGGACCTCACATCGATTTTCTATAAGTTTGCTTCCAGTTCGGAATGCGTCTCAACGACGAGCAGGGAGATAAAAAGCAAAAATCCCGGACAGAGCCGGGATTTTGAAAAGGCCTGCTGGAAACTGGAGCGGGCGAAGGGATTCGAACCCTCGACCCCAACCTTGGCAAGGTTGTGCTCTACCCCTGAGCTACACCCGCTCGCGCCAGTTTCGACCTGAAAACGTTTCCGAAGGAAGTCGTTTCCGTCAGGCAGGCGGTATATGAACCAACGCATTGCAGATTGCAACAGGCAAAACGAGCCTTTCGATGGAAAATTTTTCATCGCTGTGGATGAACGAAATCATGCTCCCACACGACCGGCGCTGAGGCGTGAAAAGCTGATTACCGATGCAAACAGCGCAAAGCCCGAAGCGATGAAGAGTATATAGGGCGTGCCTTCCACGCCCCATTGCGACAGCAGGAAAGCCACAAAGGCTGCACCCAGCGACTGGCCGAGCAGGCGGGCCGTGCCGAGCATACCGCTTGCAGCGCCAGAACGGGCACGCGGTGTCGATGTGATCATCATGCGGTTGTTCGGCGCCTGAAACAGGCCGAAGCCAATGCCGCAAATGGCCATGCGCCAGCAAATATCGCCAATTGTTGGATGGGCGGGCAACATGCCGACCAGTGCCAGTCCGGCGGCAAAGGTGATGAGGCCGAGCAGGCCCAAAATCGCCGGGGAATGTTTGTCCGAAAGCTTGCCGGACAAAGGTGCAACCAATGCCAGCGCAATCGGCCATGGCATCATGAGAAATCCGACCTCGATCGGTTTGAAACCGAACACGGTCTGAAACAGGAATGGCAGCGAGATGAAGGCCATCATCTGCGCCAGGAACGACATGATCGACGTGCAGATCGAGAGCGTGAATACCGGAATGCGCAACAGATCGAGCGGCAAGAGCGGGTCTGAGGTGCGCAGCGAGCGTCGCGTCAGCAGGATGCCCGCTACGAGACAGGCCACGGCCTGAAGCACGACGACAGTTTTGCTGATTTCGTTGCCTGCACTGTCGATGGTCGTGATCAGAAGGCCGATGGTCAAAGCGCTGAGGATGGCGCTGACGACATCGAACTTGCGCGCCGAGCGCTCGTTCTCCGGCAGGGTCCGGATGCCCATCGCAACCGCTGCGATACCGAGCGGGATATTGATGACGAAGAGCCATGGCCAGGTCAGCGAGGACAGGATGACACCTGCAAGCGTCGGTCCGATGGTCGAGGAAACCGCGACAAAGAGGGCATTGAGGCCGATGGCCGTGCCGAATTTCGCCTGTGGAACAGTATAGCGTAACAGCGCAGTGTTGACGCTCATCAGCCCTGCCGCGCCCAATCCTTGCACGATACGCGCAAGGGTCAGCGTTTCGAGCGAGCGCGCGAAGACGCAAGCCACCGATGCGACGGTGAACAGCGAAACGCCCGCCAGATAGATGCGGCGATAGCCGTAGATTTCGCCAAGCGCTGCCAGCGGCAACAGGCTGATGACGATGGCGAGCTGGTAACCGTTGACGATCCAGATCGACGCGGCGGGACCGGCGGAAAAATCGGCGGCGATTGTCGGCAAGGCGACATTGGCAATGGTGCCGTCGATGACGGCAAGCGTCAAACCGACCATCAAGGTAGCCCATGCCCAATAGATTCTCGGCTTGGGCAATCCGTCCGGTGCGACGGACGTGCCTTGCTTGATGACGGTTTCGTGCTTCATGTCATTGACCAGTCTGAGGGATGGCGGCAACCTTAACCCGATTGGGAAGGTGAGCAAGCTATCTAACCCAAAAATGCCCGCCGAACAGCGTTTTTGCCCGATAAATTGATCGGGTAACGCTATTGTGTGCCGTTTGCGGGCGAAACGGGCAGGTTCATCACCCGGGCATAGTGGCGGGGATTGAAACTGAGATAGAGCGGACAGATCGCTGCGACCAGTCCGAGGTGCATGATCCAGCCCGCAGCAAAGCCGCCGGTGATGTTATGGAGCAGCGCGGTTGCGACAGGTCCAAGTGCTGCAATCAAAAAGCCGCCGCCCTGCATCATGGCGGCCAGCGCGCCTGCTTCATCGGGTTTCGGCAAATGATCGAGCGAGGTGATCATGGCCAGCGCGAAACTGCCGCCGAGACCGGCACCGCAGATCGCCGACCACAGAACGGGCGAGATATCGGGCGCGAAGGCAAGCCCGGCAAATCCGACAGCCTGCATCAACAGGCTGAACAGCAGCCACGGGCGGCGGTCGACGCTGCGTCTTGCGAGCATGGGCAGCGCAAAGGCGCTCAACGCCTGCGCAATCGCCATGGTGGCGACAAGGCTGCCCGTCGCCGAGGCCTCAAGCCTGAGCGTCTGATAATAAGGCGCAAGCCATGCGACCATTGAGGAATAACCGGCATTCACAAGGCCGAATGCGGCCATCAGCGCCCATGTGCGCGGACGCCGCAGCAGCGTGGCTGTGATGCCCGACTTTTGACGTGCTGCTTTCGTTGCGCTCGGGCCGTCTTTCAGGATCGGCACGGCGGCGATCAGCGCGAGCACGGCAGGAATAGCCAGCAAAGAGAGAGCGTAGCGCCAGTTATGGGCGGCACCGGCAAACCATGGCGCCAGCCGTGCGCCGAGCGCGCCGCCGCCCATGATGGTTGCGGAATAAAGTCCGGTGATCGTCGCGATGGACGACGGAAATCTGGCCTTGATGAGACCGGGCATAAGCGCCTGTATCATGGCAACGCCAGCGCCGCAGAGAATGGCCGTGATGATCAGCGACAGGCCGTCCGGCACGATGCCGCGCAGCGCCGATCCGGCCGCGAGGATTGCGAGTGCTGCGAACATGCTGCGGCGTGTGCCGAAGAGAGACTGGATACGCGGTGCAACAAATGCGCCAAGCCCCATCAGCAGCATTGGCAGAAAGGTCAGCAGCGAAAGCGCACCGAAACCCATGTCAGTATCGGCGGCAATATCTGACAGAACCGGTCCCGGTCCCGTCAGGAAAGACCGCAAATTGAGGCCGATCAGGGCGACGAGCGCGACAAGAGCAATGGGCGCGGTCTGGTTACCGCCGGTGGTGGCATGGTTGTTCTGCATGATGAGACTTTATTATGTGCCGCTGCGATCCTGCCATGTGCGAAGGAGGCGCTCGCCTTCTTCCGATGGACAATGTTCAAAGCGGATACCGGTCTGCGCGCTGACGGGCTTGACCAGTTCAGCGGCGATTTTGGCGGTGGACAGGCCGTAGGGTTCGGCCTGTTCGTTGGAATTGGCAAACAGGATCTTGTCGACACCCGCCATACGCATGGCGGCGAAGCACATGGGGCAGGGCTGGCCGCTGGCATAGACGGCGCAACCGTCGAGACGCGGCGATTGCAGGGCCTTGCCTGCTGCGCGCAGCGCCAGCAATTCGGCATGGGCGGTCGGGTCGCATTCGGCCTGCATGCGGTTGGCGCCGGTGGCAATGACGTCTCCGTCCTTGACCACCACAGCGCCGAACGGACGCCCGCCCTGTTCGATGTTGTCGAAGGCAAGCGCTACGGCCTGATCGAGAAAGGCGCGGTCGGTGCTCATTTCGCGCCTGCCTTTTCAAGAAGGGCGATCATGGGCGCAAAGCCGCGCTGGCGCGCATGCTGCAATGGCGTCACGCCGTCCTTGTCGGCAAGGTTCACATCGGCACCGGCATCGATCAACTGCCTGACGATTTCGACATGGCGTTCGCCGCCATCGCCCAGAATGACGGCTTCCAGCAAGGCGGTCCAGTGAAGCTTGTTGACGTGATCGACATTCACGCCCGCTGCAATCAGCGTGCGCACGGTCTCGACATGACCGCGCTCGGAAGCCGGGATCAGCGCCGTTCCGCCATAACGGTTGGTGCTTTTCAGGTCCGCGCCGTGGGACAGCGTCAGTTTCAGGATTTCGAGATGGCCGCGCGCACCCGCATAAAGATAGGGGCTGTCATTGATCGCGTCCTTGGCATTCACATTCGCGCCCGCCTCGATCAAGGCGCGTGCAACATCGATCTGATTGGCGTGGGTCGCGGCGAGCAGGGCCGTTTCGCCGTTCTTGCCGCGTGCTTCAAGATCGGCTCCGGCCTTGATGGCGGCATTCACGGCGGCGAGGTTACCGCTGCTGGCTGCTTCGATAAGGCCGGTTTCGGTTTGTGCGATGGCCTGATGGCCGGGCAAGGTGGGTTCGCTCATGACAATCGCTCCTGCAATCAATGCCAAGGCACTCAAGCTGAATAGTGTTCGGCGCATTGCGGCTCTCCTTGGTTGACCGTTTTCATACAGCCTGGCGGTTATATTTGAAAATTAAATGTTGAACTGATATTCAGTGGATTTATGAATACTATGTTCAATCTCGATTTGATGCGGGCCTTCGTCACGGTCGTCGACAGCCGAAGCTTCACGGTTGCGGCGCAGCAATTGCATTCGACGCAATCGACCATCAGCCAGAAAATATTGCGGCTGGAAGAGGCGGCAGGACAGGCCTTGCTGGAGCGGGCGCGCCGCGATGTGCGACCCACCGATGCAGGGGAAAAGCTGCTTGGCTATGCGCGGCGCATGCTGCACCTGCATGACGAGGCCGCTGCCGCCATGACTGGCAGCGCGCTTGCGACGGTGTTTCGTCTGGGGCTGCCGGAAGATTTCGCATCGCGGCTGGTCACACCTGCCTTGGCTGCATTCATGCGGGAACATCCGAATATCAAGCTGGAAGTGACAAGCGGTCTCAGCCGCGACTTGCAGAAAGGGTTCGAGACAGGTGATTTCGATCTCGTCATGGTCAAGCAGAAGCGCGGCGAGACGGTCGGCAAGATGCGTTGGCCGGAGCCTTTGACCTGGCTTGAGAGTGCGGATTTTCCGGTGTCGTCAATGTCGCGGCTTGAACCACTGCCGCTGGTCGCCTTTCCGCCGAACGGGCTTTATCGCAGCGACATGATGGAGGCGCTCGACCGGATCGGCAGGCCTTGGCATGTGGTGTTCACCAGTTCCAGTCTGGTGAGCATTCAAAGTGCCGTGGCGGAGGGTCTTGGCGTCAGCCTGTTGCCGACGCGCGTTATTTTGCCCGCCCACTGCGCCGTGCCGGAGCTTGCGGGCCTGCCTGCGGTCGAGCCGATGGAAATCGTCATCCGGCACATGGATCATGGCCCCGAACAGATCAGGCAATTGGCCGGGATACTGGCTGAAACAGTAGAAAATTAAGTGCCTGTTCCAAAAGTCACCATGCCGGTCTGCAAATGGCAATTTGAGATTTGTATGCGCGCAATCTGATCCGAAAAGTCTGCAACTTTTCAGGATTGTGCAAGGCTTCCCGTGCTTACGTACCCAAAAGTACGGCTCAAGCTCCGGTTCTCGAAATCGCCATTTTCGCCACGGCCTGCCGCCTTTTCGATTCAGACACGAAGCGTCCACCCATGTTTGGTGTGACTCTTTGCTTTGCAGGCGTGACTCCGCTTGACTCTTCGGAAGGCCGGGTGTTTTTGCCGGAAGTGCTTTATCGCTACAGAAATGCCGACAGGATAGCCTCACGCCATTACAATAAAGTCTCTTTCGCCCGCTGCGACAGCCAAGCGGCATGGCTTTTGCTTTAAGCAGACGGGAGATACTTTACGGGAATAAGACAATGTCCAACTCAACCACCATCCACAACGACGGAAATACACTGTTTCCGATCGTTCTTTCCATCGTTGCCGCTGCGGCAACCGGCGTTCTCTGGGCTTATGCCAATCCGATCCAGCTGGTTCCGGGCGTGATCCAGTGGCGCATTTTTGCTTTTCTGCCGCCGCTGGTCGGTATTCTGCTGGGCCGCAAGAGCGGTTTCATCTGCGGCTATCTCGGCACCATCATCTGGTCTCTGCTCGCTGGCACCTTCATTCCTGCGCATTCGCTGCTCATCGACGGCATCATGGTTGGCCTGACCGGCCTGATCCCCGGCATCCTGTTCGATCCGAAGACCACGACTTTCAATCGCGCCACGCTGATTAAAATTGCAGCGACCTGCCTGATTGTTGGCCTCTTGATGGTTGCCGCCGTTTCGGCAAGCCTTGCCTATCTCGGCATTTTCCCATTCTGGTGGGCTGTCATGTATCTCGGTCTTTCCGATATCGTTCCGATGCTGATCGGCACCCCGCTGTTGGTGGTTCCGGCCCTGAAGATTCTCAAGGGCGCGCATCCGTCCGGTTTCACGCGTTTCTGAGAGCGGGCCCGGAAAAGTGCTCCAACTGCAGAATGTTAAAGTGGGCTTTGGCGATTCCGTTCTGGCAATCGCCGAGGCCAGCCTCGATATCCGTGACGGCGAACGCCTTCTGGTCTGCGGCGCGGGCGGCAGTGGCAAGACCACGCTGCTCAACGCCGCATCCGGCATTGTGCCGCGTCTGATCACCCCGCTGGTTTTCGGCGGCGATGTGACGCTGAACGGCAAGTCCATCTCTTCCATGTCGAAGGATGAGCTGTTCAGCACGGTCGGTGTGGTTTCGCAGAATGTGGAAGACCAGCTCTGGGATCTCAGCGTCGAAGACCTGATTGCCTTTCCGCTGGAAAATCGCGGCCTTGCCAAAGACGCCGTCCGCACGCGGATTGACGATCTTCTCAACGAGCTTGAACTGAACACCTTGCGTGGCCGCCGCGTGCTGACCCTTTCGGGCGGCGAGCGGCGCATGGTGGCCATGGCCGCCGCACTGGCTGCCGAGCCGAAGCTCCTGATCCTCGACGAGCCGACCACGGGTCTTGATCCGGCGGCGCGCCAGCGTCTTGTGCGGGTTCTCAAAAAGCTCGGTGCGGAAATTCCGGCCCTGCTGATTGCCGAACAGGATCCTGCCTCCTTGCAGGCCGTCGTCACCGATGTCGGTCTGGTGAAGGAAGGCAAGCTTGCGCCCGTCGTGCCGCTTGCTTCCATCATCAATGATGCGGGAGCCTGGGAAGATGCGGGTGTTCTGCCGCCTGTGGCGGTGCGCAAGCGCCTTGCCGGTGGCAAAGCCGATGGTCAGGTGCTCGTTTCCGTGTCGGGCATCAAGACGCAGCTTCAGCGCCGCGACGGCAAGCCGGTTCTTGAAAACGTGAATTTCCAGATACGGGCGGGCGAGGTTGTCGGTCTGATTGGCAAGAACGGTGCGGGCAAGACCACGCTGTTCCAGTCCATTCTGGGCCTTCAGAAAATTGCGGCCGGTTCAATCACCATTGGCGGCGAGAATGCCGACAAATGGACTGCCGCAAAGCGCGCCCGTTCGGTTGCCTATCTGCCGCAGAACATGCGCCGGATTTTGTTCAACATGACGGTGCTGGAAGAGGTGGTCTTCGCCATCACAGCGGCAACCCGCGCGCCGAAGGATGACGCCATCACCGCCCGCGCAACGGCTTGCCTGCACAAATACGGTCTGGGCGGTCACGAGGAAACCAACCCGTTTGCGCTTTCCTCGCGGCAGCAGGCCTTGCTTGGTCTCGCCTGTGCGGAAGCGGCGGGCGCTTCGGTTGCCATTCTCGATGAGCCGCTTCTGGCGCGCGATCTCAACGGTCGCCGTATGCTGGAACTGTTCCTCGAAACCGCACTCAGCGAAAACCGTGCCGTGATGCTGATCTCGCACGATCTGGAACTGGTGGACGATGTGTCGTCCCGTGTCATGATCCTCGATAACGGCCATGTCACTTTCGATGGCGATGTGGATGCGTCCTGGGCTTCCGATGCCTATGGCGCACTGGGCTGGCCCAAGCCGCGTGTCGTTGAGACGGGAGAAGCCGCATGAAAATCTTCTACGATTTGAACTTCTTCGTGAAGCTCGTCGCGGCTTTTCTGGTCATGCTCGCAGCCTGGCTGGTGCCCGGCTGGCATTATGGCGTGCCGCTGGCGCTGGCGACGGTCGGCTTTCTGGTGCTGGTCAAAGTGCCGGGCCTGCGCGGCTATCTCAAGGGTGCGATGCTGTTGACGCTGCTCGTCATGGCGAGCTGGATTCTCAATCTTGTGCTGCAAGGCATGGCCTTCGTGGATACGCTGCCGATTGCCGCCGGTATGGCGGCGCGACTGGTGACGACTACGGCGGCCTTCTATTTTGTGATGGAAACCAGCACGCCGGGTTCCATTCTGGCAGCGGCAAGCGCTGCGCGTCTGCCGCCTATGGTAACGCTGGTGCTGTCGCTGACCTTCGGCATCATCCCGATGCTGCGCGAGGATTTCGAACGTATCGCGGATGCCCAGCGCGCCCGCGGCATGGAAATCGATGACGTATCCTTCCCGATGCGCCTGCGTTTTGCGCTGGCGCGCGGTGTTCCGCTTCTGGTGCAGGCAATCCGCATGGCGCATGCCATTTCGCTTTCGCTCGCCATTTATGGCTTCGACACCAAGCGCAAGCGCACCACTTGGCGCAATGTCGGCCTGCTGGTCGAATCACGGCTCAATACCAAGGACGTAAAACGATGACTGAAGACAGCACGAAACTATCCGGCAACGGACAGGTCTGGACCGTCGATGTGGCAGGCCGCAAGGTCGATCTGCCGATTGTGCCGATCAATCCGAACTTCGCCATTTCCCTGATGATGGTCATCGATCTGGGTGTTCGCTTTGGTGAACATGTGGGCAAGGCGCTGGCCGAAAAGCTGGCGCCGCTGAAGCCCGATGTGATCGTCGGCGCTGCAACGCTCGGCATTCCCGTGGCGATTGAAGTGTCGCGCGCACTTGGTCTCGACGATTATGTGGTGTTGCAGAAGTCGCCGAAAATCCATCTTGGCGACGCGCTGGTGCAGACGATTTCCTCGATCACCTCCAAGGGCGAGCAGCGTCTGCTTCTCGACCGTCAGGCAATCCCGCTTCTCAAGGGAAAGCGCGTGGTCGTGGTGGACGATGTCGTGGCATCCGGTTCGAGCCTCAAGGGCTCGGTCGAACTGGTGCGCAAGGCAGGCGGCGAGGTCGTCGGCATCGGCGTCATCCTCACCGAAGCCAAGGACTGGCAGGCAAAACTAGGCGACGATGTGAAGCTGCTTCACAGCCTCGGGCATATTCCGCAGTTCGACAATCAGGATGGCGAGTGGAAGCCCATCGCCGACAGTTTCTTGTAAAAACTGTCGCTAGCTCGCATTCACGCACTTTAAAAACGCCGCGCTTGTCGCGGCGTTTTTTATGCGCTTGGCACACTGTTTCGCGTGGGCCGCATTCTCCAGAATTATCGGTCGTCAACAGGCTTCCATCTTTTCAGAAAAGTCGTCGAAATTCGGATTGACCGATTTTGTATCCAGGATATAGTTTGAGAAAAGTTGGGAGACTTTTCGATTGTCGGCTTATGAATGGCGTAGTCAGACCCGGTTGCTGGACGAAGTGGCAGAGGCGCTTCGGGAGCGAATCTATGCGGGCGTTTATGCGCCGGGCGCGATCCTCCGGCAGGAGCATATAGCCACAGAATTCGGCATCAGCCGCACGCCTTTGCGGGAAGCTCTGCGCGTTCTGGAGCGCGACGGGCTGGTTATCCATCTGCCGGGCAGGGGGGTGCGTGTTGCCTCTGCCGATCTCACCCGCCTGATCGACGCCTATGCCGTGCGCGAAGTGCTCGACGGTGTCGCTGCGCGCTTTGCCGCCGAGCGGGCGAGTGATGCGGATATCGCCAGATTGCGCACGCATGTGGCGGGCCAGTCGGCAGTGGTCGATCCGTGGGATCCCAAAGCCTATACCCAGTCCAATGTCGATTTTCACATGGCGGTGATGAACACCGCAGGCAATGCCTCGCTGATCGCCTTCGTGCCGCTGTTGCGCATGACATCGCAGGTTTTCGCGCCGTCCTTTTCGCTGTCGGTAGACCGTGCGCGCGACGCCATCCGCGAACATGGCGCTATCGTTGAGGCCATTGCCGCGCGCGATGGTGAACAGGCTGAGCGGTTGGCGCGAGCCCATATCCGCGCCACCACGGCAAGATTGGAGGCGGAACAGCCTCTTCGGGAGAATGAAGATGAAGCATGAGAACCAGACGGGAGGAGCTGGCTTGCTCCGTTATGGCAATTTCATCGCAGGTCAGTGGCAGGATGCGGCTGGCGGCGAGCATATCACCGTCAAGAACCCTTCCGATGGCAGCGATCTGGCGCTGATCGCGCGAGGCACCAAGGCCGATATCGATCAGGCTGTGGCGGCCGCCCGTAAGGCGCTTTCCGGCGACTGGGGCAAGCTGACCGCAACCGAACGTGGCCGTGTGCTGCATCGCATTTCGGAAGAGGTGTTGAAGAACATCGATCTCCTGACCGATCTGGAATCGAAAGATGTCGGCAAGCCGGTCACGCAGGCTCGCGCCGATGTGGTGGCGCTGGCGCGTTATCTCGAATTCTATGGTGCATCCGCCGACAAGGTGCATGGCGACACGCTGCCCTATCAGAACGGCTTTACGGTTCTGTCGATCTATGAGCCGCATGGTGTCACGGGCCATATCATTCCGTGGAACTATCCGATGCAGATTTTGGGTCGCAGCCTCGGCGCAGCACTGGCCATGGGCAATGCAGCCGTGGTCAAGCCTGCGGAAGAAGCCTGCCTGACCATTCTCGAATTTGCGCGTATTGCCGAAAAGGCCGGTCTGCCGGTCGGCGCGCTCAATGTCGTTACCGGGCTTGGCGCGGAAGCAGGCGCGGCGCTTTCCGAGCATCCCGATGTCAACCACATCTCGTTTACGGGGTCGGTGCGCACGGGCGAAGCGGTGCAAGCCGCAGCTGCCAAAAACACTGTGCCTGTTACGCTGGAACTCGGCGGAAAATCGCCGCAGATCGTTTTCGCCGATGCCGATCTCGACCGCGCTTTGCCGTTTCTGGTCAATGCGGGTATTCAGAATGCCGGTCAGACCTGCTCGGCTTCGTCGCGCATTCTCGTTGAGCGCAGCATTTATGAAGATGTCGTCGCGCGCATGAGCGAACGCTACCGCGCATTGAAAGTCGGCCCGGCAAGTGCTGATCCGTCGGTCGGTCCGGTCGTATCGCAGCGCCAGAAGGCGATTGTCGAAAGCTATCTCGATCTGGCGAAGGAAAGCGGACTGGCCATTGCCGCGCAAGGTGTGCTGACCGAAGATGCGCCGGAAGGCGGGGCCTATGTGTTGCCGACGCTGATCCGCGACGTGCCTGCCGATCATCGTCTGGCGCAGGAGGAAATTTTTGGTCCGGTGCAGGTCATTCTGCCTTTCGACACCGAAGAAGAAGCCATCGCTATTGCCAATGGGACTTCATACGGCCTCGTCTGCGGCATCTGGACCAATGATGGTGGACGTCAGTTCCGCCTGGCGCGGGCCATCCATTCCGGGCAGGTCTTCATCAATAATTATGGTGCTGGCGGCGGTATCGAATTGCCGTTCGGCGGCGTGAAGAAATCCGGCCATGGCCGCGAAAAGGGTTTTGAGGCGCTGTACGGGTTTGCCTCGCTGAAGACCATCTCGGTCTGGCACGGATAAAACAGCATTTTCAGGGAAAGTGGGAACCGGTTTCCCGTCTGAAAATGTGATGAAAATAGCATTTGGGAGAATTGCAGTGTCGCTTGAAGGTAAGGTCGCGCTCATCACGGGAGCAGGTTCGGGGTTTGGCGAAGGCATGGCAAAGCGCTTTGCTGACGGCGGCGCAAAGGTCGTCATTGTTGACCGCGACAAGGCAGGCGCTGAGCGCGTCGCAGGCGAAATCGGCGATGCAGCGCTGGCCGTGGCTGCTGATATTTCCACGGAAGCTGATGTCGATGCGGCAGTAGAAGCTGCTTTGTCGAAATTCGGCAAGGTCGATATTCTGATCAACAATGCCGGCATCGGTCACAAGCCGCAAAATGCCGAACTGGTGGAGCCGGAAGAGTTCGACCGCATTCTCGGCGTCAATGTGCGTGGCGTCTATCTGATGACGCGCAAGCTCATTCCGCATTTCAAGGGCAATGGCGAAGGCGTCATTCTGAACGTCGCTTCGACCGGCGCTGGTCGCCCGCGTCCGAACCTTGCCTGGTACAACGCGACCAAGGGCTGGGTTGTTTCGGTGACGAAGGCGCTCGCCATTGAACTCGCACCATCCAAGATCCGCGTTGTGGCGCTGAACCCGGTTGCCGGTGAAACGCCGCTTCTCACCACATTCATGGGTGAGGACACCGAAGAAATCCGCAAGAAGTTCCGCGATTCCATCCCGATGGGCCGCCTGTTGAAACCTGATGATCTGGCTGAAGCGGCGGCTTTCCTTTGCTCGCCCGCTGCCTCTATGATTACGGGGGTTGCGCTCGACGTGGATGGCGGGCGCTCGATTTAATAGTTGGAGGGATAGGGGAACCCATGGGTAACTTACTGAAAGCCGGGCTTATAACGGCTGCGATGCTGGCATCGATCAACGGTGCCTTCGCGAAAGACACGCTGGTGGTCGGCGAAGTGCTGGAGCCGCCGGGTCTGGACCCGACCGCCAATGCCGCTGCCGGTATCCGGCAGGTTACCTATGCCAACCTTTATGAAGGTCTTGTGCGCATTGTCGAAGACGGCACGGTGAAGCCGCTTCTGGCCGAAAGCTGGACTGTCTCCGACGACAAGAAGACCTATACGTTCAAGCTGCGTCAGGGCGTGAAGTTTCACGACGGCACGCCGTTCGACTGCTCGGTGGTGAAGTTTTCCTATGAGCGCGCCGTCGCTCCGGATTCCACCAATGCGCAGAAGGGCCTGTTTGCGCCGATTGAAAGCACACAATGTCCTGACCCGGCGACGGCCGTTGTCACGCTGAAGCGCCCGACCTCGAACTTCCTGTTCAATATGGGCTGGGGCGACGCCGTGATGGTCGCGCCGAATGCGGCTGGCGAAAACAAGACCAAGCCGGTTGGCACGGGTCCGTTCAAGTTCAAGCGCTGGGTGCAGGGCGACCGCGTCGAACTGGAACGCAATGCGGATTATTGGGGTGAGCCTGCAAAGCTCTCCGCCGTCACGTTCCGTTTCGTCAGCGATCCATCGGCTGCCGCTGCAGCCATCCTTGCGGGTGACATTGACGTGTTCCCGATGTTCCAGGCCCCGGAGCTGATCAGCCGCTTCAAGAGCGACGACAAGCTACATGTCGAAGTGGGTGATACGGCAGGCAAGGTCATCCTGTCGCTGAACAACGCCAAAGCGCCTTTCGACAATGTGAAGGTGCGTCAGGCGCTGGCCCATGCTATCGACAGCAAGGCGTTGATAGAAGGCACTTATTCGGGCTTTGGTACGCCAATCGGTTCGCATTATTCGCCGGTTGATCCGGGCTATGTCGATCTCTCGCAGACCTATCCGTATGATCCGGCCAAAGCCAAGCAGCTTCTGGAAGAGGCTGGTGTTCCGGCAGGCACGTCGATCACCATCACGCTTCCGCCACCGGCCTATGCGCGTCGCGGCGGCGAGATCATTGCGGCGATGCTGGCCGAGGTCGGCATTCAGGTCAATCTCGTGCCGATCGAGTTTGCGCAGTGGCTGGATCAGGTGTTCAAGCGGTCGGATTTTGACGCGACGATCATCGCCCATACCGAAGCGCGCGATCTCGATATCTATGCCCGCGACAAATACTACTTCAACTATAACAACCCGGATTATAAGGCGCTCTACAAGTCTTATGCCGAGGCTGGCAGCGACGAGGAACAGCTGGAACTCGTCAAGAAGTTGCAGGAAAAGCTGGCCGCCGACGAACCGAATATCTTCCTCTATGCGCTGCCGAAAATCGGCGTCTGGAATAAGAACGTCAAGGGTCTGTGGAGGAACATGCCGATCCCGGCTGATGATCTGACCCAGGCTTACTGGGCCGAATAAAAGCCTCCGCCCCGGCGCTTTGGCAAAGGGGCGGAATTCAAGCGCATCTCCGATGCGCGTTGAAACAATGTGAATGGCCGTGCACCCCATAAATATAAGGGGAGGGCGTGCGGCGAGTTGGAGTGTGGAAAGCGGATATCCGTCTTTTCAAGGAGGTCGCTTTGCTGGCTTATATATCCGGGCGGTTGGTCTCGCTCTTGCTGACGACGCTTGCGGCTTCCGTCATCGTCTTTCTGCTGATGCAGGTGCTGCCGGGTGATCCGGCAGCTGTGATCCTTGGCATCAATGCGCAGCCTGAAACACTCGCTGCGCTCCATACCCAGCTTGGCCTCGACCAGCCGATCTGGTGGCGTTATCTCACATGGATCGGCGGCTTTCTCAAAGGCGACTTCGGCACGAGCTACACCTATTCCGTGCCGATCAGCGAACTGCTCGGTCCGCGCATCATGGTCACGCTGCCGCTGGCGCTTTTGTCCATGGTCCTGTCGGTCGCGGTTGCCATTCCGGTCGGCGTATATGCAGCGTCGAAGCGCGGCAAAACCGGCGATGTACTCTCCATGGGCGTGGCGCAGGTCGGCGTCGCCATCCCGAATTTCTGGCTTGGCCTGCTTTTGATCCTCCTGTTTGCCTTGCAGCTCGGCTGGTTTCCGGCCTCGGGCTTTGCGGGGTGGGAAGGCGGCTTCTGGAACGGTATCCGCTCGCTGTTCCTGCCAGCATTGGCGCTTGCGCTGCCGCTTGCCGCCATTCTGGCTCGCGTGACGCGCTCTGCCGTCATCGAAACATTGGGTGAGGATTTTGTGCGGACCGCGCGCGCCAAGGGCCTGACACGCAAGGCGGCACTTTGGCGTCATGCAGTGCCCAATGCGCTGATCCCGGTTGTCACCATCATCGGCCTGCAATTCTCCTTTCTGCTGGCGGGAACCATCATCATCGAAAACGTCTTCAATCTGCCCGGCCTGGGACGGCTGGTGTTTCAGGCCATCGCGCAGCGCGATCTCGTCACCGTGCAGTCGCTGGTGACGCTGCTTGCCGCTTCTGTGATCGCGGTCAATTTCATCGTCGATCTTGTCTATGGCTTCATCGATCCGCGCCTTTCGACGGGAGGCAGCCGATGAGCGACACGCAAATCCTGCCGAAGCCCGGCATTTTCCGAACGGTGCTTTTGAGCCGCAGCCTGACCATCGGCACGCTGATCACCGTTATCCTGGTTGCGATGGCGCTCATCTCCTTTTTGTGGACGCCCTATTCGCCGACGGCGATGAATTTCCGCGACAAGTTACAGGGGCCGAGCTTCAATCATCTGTTCGGCACGGATAATTTCGGTCGCGATGTGTTTTCCATGATCATGGTTGGTGCGCGCAATTCCATCGCCGTGTCGATCATCGCCGTGCTTGTCGGTGCCGGGATCGGCATTCCGCTGGGCGCTTTCGCGGCTGCACGCGGCGGCATGGTGGACGGGTTCGTCATGCGCATGACCGATCTGGCCTTCGCCTTTCCGGCGCTTCTGACGGCGGTGATCATCACGGCTGTTTTCGGTCCCGGTGCCGTGAATGCGATGATCGCCATCGGCATTTTCAACATTCCTGTGTTTGCGCGTGTCACACGCGGCGCATCGCTCGGGCTATGGAAGCGTGAATATGTGCAGGCAGCCCGTTGCGCAGGGCGTGGCGATGTGTCGATCACGCTTTTGCATGTGCTGCCCAATATCAACCATGTGCTGATCGTGCAGGCGACGATCCAGTTCGCGCTCGCCATTGTCGCCGAAGCGGGCCTTTCCTATGTCGGGCTTGGCACCCAGCCGCCGATGCCAAGCTGGGGCAAGATGCTCAACGACGCACAGACCTTTATTTATGACGCGCCATGGCTCGCCATTTTCCCCGGCCTCGCCATCACGTTTGCCGTGCTTGGCCTCAACATGCTGGGTGACGGATTGCGCGATGTGCTCGACCCGCGCGTCAGGAGGCAAAGATGATCGCACCCCTGTCCAAAACGCCTCTTCTTGAAATGGAAAACATGTCCGTCGAGCTGCCCTTCGGTGCTCGTTCGGCAGATATTGTCTCCGGCATCACGCTGACGCTGAACCGTGGCGAGCGCCTCGGCATCGTGGGCGAATCCGGCAGCGGCAAGTCGATCACCGCGCTTGCCGCCATGGGCTTGCTGCCTGAGCGCATGCAGGTGCGCGGTCGCTTGCGTTTTGACGGCGAGGATCTGGCGAACAAGCCGGAAGCGGAGCTGTGCAAGATGCGCGGACGGCGCATGGCGATGATTTTTCAGGAGCCGATGACGGCGCTCAATCCGGTCAAGTCCATCGGCGCGCAGATCGCTGAAGGCCGCCGTCTGCATTTGGGCGAAAGCCGGACCGATGCGGAGCGTGAAGCACGCCGCCTTCTGGATCGCGTGGGGCTGCCAGCACCGCGCTTCAATCTCGATCTTTATCCGCACCAGCTTTCTGGCGGGCAACGCCAGCGCGTGATGATCGCGATGGCAATTGCCTGTGAGCCGGACCTGCTGATTGCCGATGAGCCGACAACGGCGCTTGATGTGACCGTGCAGGCGCAGATTCTCGATCTGATGGACGAATTGATTGACGAAACCGGCACCGCCCTGATGCTGATTACGCATGATCTCGGCGTGGTTTCGGAAATGACCGACCGGATTGCCGTCATGTATGCGGGCCGCATTGTCGAGACGGGCCGCACGGAAGCTGTCTTTCAGCGCATGGCACATCCCTATGCCCGTGGCTTGTTTGCAGCCTCGCCCCATGGTGCGGCACTGGTGCGCAACCACGGCACGGGGCGTCAGCGCCTTGCCGCCATTCCGGGCGTTGTGCCGGACCCGCTGGCGCGCCCGCCACATTGCACCTTTGCCGACCGTTGCGCCTTTGTGCAGGACGATTGCCGACAGGCAATACCGGGTCTCGATTTCATCGCCGAGAATGACGGCATCGTGCATCGCGCCGCCTGCCTGCATCCGCGTGAAGGCGAGGTGGTTTCATGAGTAAGATGATTTTGCAGGTGCGCGATGTGGTGCGCGAATATCAGCTTCCGCGCGCATCTTTCTTTTCAAAGCCCAGCGCATTGCGCGTGCTGCATGGTGTGAATGTCGAGATCGAAGCAGGGCAAAGCCTTGGCATCGTCGGCGAAAGCGGTTCCGGCAAATCCACGCTGGCGCGTGCGGTGATGGGGCTGGAGCGTCCGCAATCGGGTCAGATTCTCATCAACGGTCAGGATATTTATGCGCTGGATCGCTCGGGCCTGCGTGAAGCGCGCAAAGGCTTTCAGGCGATCTTTCAGGACCCTTACGGTTCGCTCGATCCGCGCCATACGGTCAAGCGCATCATTTCCGAGCCGATCGTGTCGCTGGAAAGCGGCACCAGTTCCAAGGACCGCGACGACCGCGTTGCGGAAGTGCTGGAAGCGGTTGGCCTGCCCAAGGCATCTGCGGAAAAATATCCGCATGAATTTTCTGGCGGGCAGCGCCAGCGCATTGCCATTGCGCGCGCCCTGATCACCAAACCGGCGCTGATTGTCGCCGACGAGCCGGTCTCTGCGCTCGACGTTTCCATTCAGGCGCAGGTCTTGAACCTGATGATGGATTTGCAGGAAAAGTTTGGTCTGTCCTATCTTTTCATCAGCCATGACCTCGGCGTTGTGCGCGCGATTACCGACCGTGTTGCGGTGATCTATCGCGGCAATATTGTCGAGCAGGGGCCGACCAATGCGGTGTTCGACAATCCGCAGCATGACTATACGCGGGCGCTGGTCGACGCCGTGCCAAAGCCTTTCTCCGGTCGCCGCAAGCGAGCGCGGCGATCCGATTCCACACTGAAATTGCCTGAGTGATTTGAGGAAATATCCAATGTCGAATCTTGCCGATTTGTCAGCCGTCGAACTCGTGGCCGCCTATAAGGCGAAGTCGCTTTCGCCGGTCGAGGTCACCGAAGCTGTCATCACCCGCATCGAAGCCTATGAGCCGAAGCTGAATGCGCTTTGGGCTTACGATCCCGATGCAGCGCGGGTGGCGGCCAAGGCCTCTGAAGCGCGCTGGTCGAAGGGTGAGCCTGCCGGTCCCATCGATGGTGTGCCGCTGACGATCAAGGAAAATATCGCGACCGAAGGCACGGCGGTTCCGCTGGGTTGCGCGGCGCTGCCGCTGAAGCCAGCCGCCGCTGACGCACCGCCTGCGGCACGCACGCGCGAGGCCGGTGGCGTTCTGCTCGCCAAGACCACCATGCCCGATCTCGGCATGTTGTCGTCGGGCCTGTCGAGCTTCCACAAGCTTGCCCGCAACCCGTGGGACCTTAACACCAATCCGGGCGGTTCAAGCGCCGGTGCTGGCAGCGCCGGTGCCGCCGGTTATGGCCCGCTGCATGTTGGAACCGATATTGGCGGCTCCATCCGCCTGCCTGCCGGCTGGTGCGGTCTCGTCGGTTTGAAGCCGTCCTTCGGGCGTATTCCGATTGATCCGGCATTTCTCGGTCGCGTTGCCGGTCCGATGACCCGCACGGTTGCCGATAGCGCGCTTTACATGTCGGTGCTGTCGCGACCCGACCGCCGCGACGCCATGAGCTTGCCCTATCAGGACATTGACTGGATGAGCCTTGATATCGACGTCAAAGGTTTGAAAATCGGCCTGTGGCTCGATGCCGGCTTTGGTGAACCGACCGGCGATGAAACCCGCGCTGCGGTGGAAGCAGCGGCCAGGCTTTTTGCCGATGCGGGCGCGATAGTCGAGCCGGTTGCCCCATTCCTCAATCGCACCATGATCGATGGTCTCGACCGCTTCTGGCGTGCGCGCTCCTGGGCGGATGTGAAGAAGATGACGCCGGAAAACCGCGCGAAAATCCTGCCTTACATCTATCAGTGGACCGAAACGGCCGAAGGTCTGAACGGCGAGGAGGTCTATTCCGGCTTCGCGCAGATCGACGCGATGCGCCATGCAGCGCTCGGCGCGTCGAAGGATTTCGACTTCATTATTTCGCCGACCGCGCCGATGCCGACCTATCCGGCGGAATGGGCATCGCCGGTCAACGATCCGCAGCGTCCTTTCGAGCACATCGCCTTCACCGTTGCGATGAACATGTCGGAGCAACCGGCGATCTCGATCAATTGCGGTTATACGTCGACGGGACTGCCAATCGGCTTGCAGATTTTCGGCCAGCGTTTCGACGATCTGGGCGTGTTGCGGCTGGCACAGGCCTATGAAGTGATGCGGCCAGCGCAGCGCCCTTGGCCGGTTATCGCCTGATCGCCAAACCAGCACCCCTCATCCTGAGGAGGCGCGAAGCGCCGTCCCGAAGGGCGAGGGGGTATCCCGTCCTTGCTATTTACCGGGCCGGAGCGGTGCGCTCCTTATAGCGATCCACGGCGGTGAGCTTCTGGATCAGCGGCTCGGCATCGCGCCAGCCGTAAATCTCGGTGCGCAGATAGTCGAGTTCGGCGTCGAGTTCATCTTCACCGATCTCGGTCCACCATGATTTCGGGCGACCGTCGCTACCGTCCGACCAGCGATAGCGGCGCTCCTTCAGCTTGTCCTTCATCTCGAAGGGGCTGTTTTCGGCATAGATGCGCAGGCGCGATTTCTGGCTGGCTTGCAGCAGTTCGGCAAAGGGCGTGGTATCGCCCGACTGCTCCTTCAGCACGGCGAGCAGCGCCTGACAGTCATCCTCGGCGCGGTGTCCATTATGGAAATAGCCGCTCTGGCCGATCAGATAGCCAAGTTTGGTGCCTTCGAAGCCGCGCGCCGTCCAGTCGATTTCCTTGACCGAACAGGCCCATGGCTTGTTGGCAAAGACCGGTGAGAACCGTTCCAGAAACGGACGGTCGAAGCCGGCATTATGCGCAATGATCAGATCGGCATCGGCAATCAATGCTTCGAGCTCCGCCAGCGGAATTGTCTGGCCCTTCACCATTTCATCGGTGATGCCGGTGATGCGGGTAATGTCCGCCGGGATCGGCTTGGAAGGTTCCTGCAACGCACCGAAAGTGGCGCAGACATCGCCAATCGAGCCGTCATCCGCATAGCGAAACGCGACGGCGCCGATTTCGATGATTTCTTCCTGCGCGGCATTCAAGCCGGTGGTTTCCGTATCTACCACGACACCAAGACGCGGGAAGGCCTGTATGTCGGCATCGGGCACGACGGGCAGCGGGTCAAGGCGGCGCAGAATGCGATAGCGCCCGCTATCCTTCAGCTGACGTACCATTTCGGCTTCATCGATGACTGGGGCCTTCAGCGCCTGCGCGCCAACCGTCTCGCGCTTGGGCTTCGCGCGGGCAGGACGCAGCTCCGCCCGTTCTTCTCCTGCCTTCGCAGCGGGAGCAAAAAGGTCGAACTGGTGGCGCATCGAAATTCTCCGCGAGGACATTGCCAGCACACGTGTCGAGGGGCCTGGCGTTGGAAATGCAAAACAACAAATAGAGCGCAACCAGCCAGTTTTCCGGCTGGAACCGCTCGAATGGCATGGTTATAGGATCGCACTTCGCCTTTTCCAGACCAAGCCTTCATTCTCATTAGTAACAGGTAATAGTGGCCGGAAATGGCTTCAAGCGCCCAGCTTCTTTATCCGATGGGCAATATCTGGGGATAAACATCGTGCGCTTATTTAAGAATAAAAGTCAGGATTTCCATGGATGTCTTTGTTTATAATTTTTTATTAGCGTCTGCTTTATTTAAGAAAATAAATATATTGTTTTGGATGGTTTAATTTCTCTACAAAAGTTAATTTGACTGATATATGCAATTGCACATTCAGATTGGCCTCACTACTTATTGAATTTTAATTCAATCGATTACTGGTCTGGTTTCTCGTGAAGATTGTTCCCTCTCTGCTGATCATGCTGTTTGCGGTCGCGATGTCGAGCTTGTGGGTGCTCGACAGACGGCGAAAGCATATGCTGCTTTTCGGCCTGAGCTTCGCGGCATTTTCTCTTGGACATTTTGTGCAGGTGTCGCCGCCTCTGCCCGAGCTGCGGCAGACATTCCTTCTGGCGATCCTGCTGCAACTTGCAGCTGGCTGGCTGTTCTGTCAGGCGGTGATGGTACGGCTTGGGCGGGGCTTTCCCCCGATCACGGCGTCGCTGATCACGGTTTTAACGCTGGCTGCCGTCGGCCTGCTTGCCTGCCAGGGGGCGATCTACAGCTATCTGGTCGTTGCGGCCAATATAGGTCTTGGCACACTGGCTGCGGTTCTTTGCCTGCATGCCCGGCGTGTGCCGGGTGACCGGTGGATCGAAACGGCGCTGCGTCTGGTTCTGGCGCTGCTGGCGGCACATTTCTTCCTGCGCAGCATCTTCACGATTGTCATGCTGGATGATGTGGCCAGCTCCAGGGAGTTGCTGTCCTTGCCCTATTGGTCATGGGTAACGGTGGCAGCATCGATGGGCGGTGTTCTGCTCGGTCTCTTAATTTTGACCGTCGCCGCGCTCGATATCATCGACAAGTTGCGCAATGAACGCGATGCCGATCCGCTGACCGGTCTTCTCAACCGGCGTGGTATGGAACGCCACGCAAAGCGCAAACTGGCAAGTGCCGCGCAAGGCGCAACGCATGGCGTCATTATTGCGGATATTGATCATTTCAAGGCGATCAATGATGAGCTAGGCCATGCGACTGGCGACCGCGTGCTGGTGGAGTTTTCGCATCTGTTGCAGGCACTGGCCGGGCAGGATGTGATCGTCAGCCGTGTGGGCGGTGAAGAGTTCGTTCTGCTGGTTGCGGGCAGTGCCCAGCACTGCGAACGCTTTGCCAAGCGGCTTTGCAATCAGGTCGGTCGCCATGCATTTGCGGCGTTGCCGAAAGACCGCCATGTGACATGCAGTTTTGGCATCGCCATGCTGCGTCATGATGAAAAGTTATGGGAAACGGTGTCTCGCGCCGATCTTGCCTTGATGCGCGGCAAGCATCGCGGGCGCAATCGCACGGTGACCGAGGGCGATGAATTCCCTGAATTTTCGGGTGATGCGCCAGCTGCTTATCGCCTGACAGGCTGATGCAGCTTTCCTCTTTCGGAGAGGAATTATCAGTCACACGCCGTTCGTAAAGACTTTGGTTACCATAATTCGCCATTCTGGAAGCGACCAATGCGGTCACTGCTTCGCTTCGGCCACTGCTTTGCCATGTCCTCTTCGCTTTTTTGCCGAACTGACATGCGAGGCGAGGCCGGAAGTGGGGCCGCGAAGTCGAATTCCAGTCGGGTTAGTATCATGGCGTGTGTGACAGAAGTGTATGGCTATGCGGCTCCGCGTAGCGGCCGTATCGGCCTTCCGTTCAGTTTGCGTGGCTTTTTGCGCGTGACGGCATTTGCCGCGACAGGTCTTGTCGCCGGTGGCTGGATGCTGACCGCGCTCGGCACGCTTGAAACGGCCATTCCCGCATTTGCGCCTGTCGCTCCGGTCATGCGGCGCATTCCGGCAGCCATGCCGCAGGCGCTGGCCCTTGTCGACCAGACCCGCACCCCGACGCACAAAATGCGTGAAAGCTTCATCAAGGCCTATACGGCGGATGCTGCCTATTCCAACCTCGACTGGCGTCGCAACAAGATGACCGATGATCAGCCGATCATTGCCGATATCGGTCCGGATTCTGTAATCGAGCCAAAATCGGTTGATGTGGCTTCGTTGATCGAACCGCGCGCGGATCGCGTTCGGTTGCCTGAGCTGGTTGCAGTCGCCTCGGCTGATCCGGCAGCGGACAAGACGGGCAACAAGATTTCAGCTGACGCGGCTGCGAAAGCCGCCACCGCGGGCGCAGTCGCGCTTGGTTATGCCAGCGCGCCGCAGACGCCTGCCGCTCTGGTTGCGCTCGCCAAGATCCAGCCACAGAGCCAGTCCGGCATTTTGCCCCTGTCGCAGGCTGAAGAAGCCGACGCGGACGGCAGTGCCACACCCAATCTGCCAATCGGCAATGCAATACCGCTGCCGCAATCGGCGCCTGATCAGAAGACAGATATGGCGGCTGACGACGAAGCCGACCGCGACATGTTCGTGCCGGATGATGTGCCTTTGCCGGGTGCCAAGCCTGCATTGCGTACGTCGCGCATGCGCCCCAAGACACAGTTGGCCTATGCACCCGAAAGCGGCGCAACGGACACACCGGAGCCGGGCCTTTTCAGTCCGCTGATCAATCAGGCTGCCCGCAGCCGCGTCGCCATCTATGATATTTCCGCTGCAACCGTTTATCTGCCGAGTGGCGAGAAGCTCGAAGCTCATTCGGGCATCGGTCGCATGCGTGACAATCCCACCTATGTGAACCAGAAGAACCGTGGCCCCACGCCGCCGCACAGCTATAATCTGCGCATGCGTGAGGCGCTTTTCCACGGCGTTGAAGCGATCCGCCTGACGCCCGCCGATGGCAACAACCGCTACAATCGCGACGGACTTCTGGCGCATACATTCATGCTGGGTCGCAACGGCGATTCCAATGGCTGTGTGGTGTTCCGGGATTATCCGCGCTTCCTGCGCGCCTTCAAGCGCGGCGAGTTCAACAAGCTTGTCGTGGTGCCCCGGATGTCATCATCCAAGCCTGCGCGCATTGCTTCGCTTTTCTGATCGGGACGCTTCCGCGCAAAGAATTTCCGGCATCGGCTGAGTACACGAAAAATTGCCCCCAACAATATTGCAGGGGCTGCGGGAATTGATAGAAATCCCGCGTTGCAATTCTTCGGAGATATCCTCAGTGAAGCTCTATTACAAAGCCGGTGCCTGCTCGCTCGCACCGCATATCGTTCTCAGCGAAGCCGGCCTGCCTTACACATTTGAAGCCGTCGACCTGAAAACCAAGGTTACAGAAAGCGGTGCCGATTATCTGACGGTCAATCCGCGTGGCGCAGTTCCGGCTCTGGAACTCGAGCCGGGTCTGGTAATCACCCAGAACGCAGCCATCCTGCAATATATTGGCGACCATTCGGGTGTTGCGTCGTTCAAGCCAGCCTATGGCACGATGGAACGCGTGCGCTTGCAGGAAGCGCTCGGCTTTTGCGGCGATCTGCACACGGCCTTCGGCGGCTTGTTTGCGCCGAACCTGACCGAAGAAGCGAAGGTGGGCGTGCTTGCCAATATCAGCCGTCGCATGGGCCAGCTTGAGGCCATGCTGGTGGATGGTCGCAGCTATTGGCTGGGCGAAGAACTGTCGCAGGCCGATGTTTACGCGTCTGTCGTACTCGGCTGGGGCTTGGTGATGCAGGTTGATCTCGGCGCTTATCCGAAGGCGCTCGCCCTGCGTGAACGCGTCATGGCGCGTCCGGCAGCGCAGAAGGCGCTGAAGGAAGAAGGCCTGATCTAACCTTACGCAGCCGGAGCCGTTACGGCTCCGGCTGACTGACCGTCATGTTCTATGGCGCTGCGCTGTTGACGGGCGCACAGCATTGATCCGCCGTATCAGCCTCTCGCTTTATGGTCGGCCCGGCATCCGCGCCTCTTCCTTGCCATTCTCCAGGTTTCTCCGCATCGCCCTGCTTATCTGGCGGGACGATACGCTGTGCTTTTAAAAAAGAATCCAGTTCGTATTTATTAATTTAGTTAAGTTTAATTCTATAAATTAGAGTTTATATAATAGTAATATTGCATATATAGAGCGTTTGAAATCAAATATACGAGCATTAAATAGCGGTTTGATGCAAATAATTGTGTAATTCGTATTGTTCGAATCTTATTGTATTGGTATTTGTTCAATAGGATTTCTGTATTTCGCATTTTAATTGAGGTCTATCTAAATTCATTTGTTGAAATATTCGCCGTAGCCGAGGGGCTGAAGGGCGCGTTTAGGGGCAATGATGTCGGTCATCTCAAAAGATCTGATGCGGGTGCTGGGCTCAACAGCCGTAGCTCTCGTCCTGTCGAACACGTTGGCTGCCGCAACGAGTGTTGTGGTGAATGGAATAGCCTACCAGTATAATGGAGGCAGCACGGCGACCTTCAATGGCCTTGGCGCGACCTACGAAGTGGCGACCATCAATAATGGCCGCGCGTGGGGTGTTTTTGTCTCTGCCGGAGCGGGGGTGGCGTCGACGCTGAATGTTTCAAACATCAATGTCATCACGTCAGGGCCGAAGGCGCATGGTATCCAGGTTGGTGCGAAGGGTAGTGATGCGGACGGTACGGATCATTCAACCATTCATCTGCTCGGCGGTGTAGCTGTCACAACAGATGACGCGGATTCCTTCGCGTTACATGCGATCGATGGCGGCACGATTGATGGCGCCGTTCAGGTCACAACGACAGGCACCAACGGTTTCGGTGCTTTCGCGGAAAGCTGGTCATCAATCGTTTTGACCAACTCGACGATAAACACCGCCGGTCAGAATGCATTCGGCGTTATCGCAAATAATGACATGGGCACCGTCGCTGGCCGGATATCGGGCGACAATCTGAGCATCACGACCACCGGTTCCAATGCATCCGGCGCTTATGCCGACAATGGTGGTCAGGTCCTGCTGACGAACAGCAATATTGTCACCGGTGGAACCGCTGCTTACGGCGTCGAAGCGCTGTCGGGCGGTGTTGTTACACTGAACGGTGGCACGATCACGACGTCGGGCAACAGCGCCAGAGCCATACAGGCAGATGACGCGACGGTTGTCGCCAACGATGTGACGATTGTGACCAACAATGCGGCGCGTTTTTCCGAAGGTGTTCAATCGCAGAACAATGCGAGCGTGACGTTGAACGGCGGTTCGATCACGACCTATGGCCTGCGCAATTATGGTCTGATCGCCAGCAATGGCGGGTCGATTACGTCCAGCGCCGATATCAGCACTTATGGCAACAATGCCCATGCTGTACAGGCGGGTGCTTTCGGCACCAACCATCCGAATTACGCCTATGACGGAACCACGTCCGGTACGGTCTATCTGACGGGTGGTACGATCCGCACATATGGGGACAGTTTCGCTGTCGGCTTGCACGCCCTCGATGAAGGAGTGATCGACGCTCGCAATATCACAGTTGAAACCGTTGGCGCGTCGAGTTTTGGGGCTTTTGCTGAATCTGCTTCGACGATCAAGCTTTCCGCAGCCACCATTCGGACGACTGGAAGCCAGGCCTATGGGCTTCTGGCCAATAATGACGAGGGAACAGCAGGCGGCCTGATTGCGGCAACCAATACGGATATCGTCACTTCGGGTGCCGGTGCCGCCGGTGCCATGGCGCAGGCGGGTGGTTCAATTTCGATCACGGGCGGCAGCCTAACAGCACTGGGCGAAACGGCATCTGCTCTGGCAATTTCCGGTTCTGGTACGATTGAAGTCGAAGGCGCGGTTCTCAAAAGCGCGCAAGGGCCGACGATTGGCGTGGTTCTGACCAGTGCCGACGATGTGGCGCATATTCGCCTTGGCAGTGGAACAGTTGCGACCGAGAATAACGGCATCTTGCTGCAGGTGGATCGCTCCAACGGCGATGGATCTGGCGGGGTCGTCGACATAGAGCTGGATGCGGGTTCGGTCAGCAAAGGCAATATTATTGATTTGCAGGCGAAAACCGGGGCTGGCAACACCAATCTGGTTCTCCAGCAAGGCGCGCAATGGACGGGGTTTCTCCAGGGGATTACCCATATTCAGGGCATGCGCGGCAGCAGTCTGGTCTTTGAGCAACAATCGGTCATTGCTGGAAATCTCACTGGCGTCCAAAGCAGCTTTGACTTCGGCGATGAAGGCGATTCCATTGGCGGCAACGTAACGCTCACGGAGGGGTCCGTGACGCGGGGCGGCACGGTTGCAATACCTGTCCAAGTGGGCGGAAATGTCAGTGTTGACCAGACATCCATTCTTGGCGGCAACTGGCATATAGCGGGCAATCTGGTCAGCGCGGGCACGATCACACCCGGCAATTCCATCGGCATTGTGGCCGTTGACGGCGATCTGACGCTGGCTTCATCTTCGGTCTATGCGGCAGAGATCAACGCGAAAGGCGAAGCGGATCTGATCAAGGTTGGCGGAACCGCCAATCTGGCAGGTACGGTCACCGTGTCCACGCTTGGCGGCTATCAGCTTGATCGGCCTTACACGATCCTGACGGCGGGCAATCTTGCGGGCACCACATTCAGCAGTGTTTCCTGGGGCGGGTCGACCACCTTCATTGCGCCGAACCTGAGCTATGATGCGAACAGTGTTCTCTTGACCATCGGTCGTAATGACGTCGCGCTTTCAAGCGTCGCGCAGACCGACAATCAGCGGGCCGTCGCAGAAGCGGTCGACGGACTGGATCTCAGTAATTCTGTAGCGAACTCGGTCGTCTTTTTGGATGCGGCAGGGGCGAGGGCGGCTTTTGACCAATTGTCGGGTGACGCTTATGCCTCCACCAAGACGAGCCTGATTGAGACATCGCATCTGGTGGCGGATGCAATCAACAACCGTTTGCGCTCGGCCTTCGCTGGTGTTGAATCGAAAGATGTTCCGGTTCTCTCCTACGCGAAGACACAAGAACCATCGCGCGCGTCTGCTGCAATCGACGCGGTCAGCGATAATGCGCCTTCGGCGCAATATGGCTTCTGGGCGACGGGCTTCGGTTCCTGGGTGAAGCAGGACGGAAATGCCAATACTGGCGGGGTCTCGACATCGACAGGTGGTTTTATCTCCGGTCTCGAAGTAGGTTTGGCCGGGGGCTGGCGGCTTGGCTTCGCTGGCGGCTACAGCCAGTCGGACATCGATTTCAAGGGCAGAAACGCTGCTGCGACGAGCGACAGTTGGCATCTGGGCATTTATGGTGGCAACCAGTGGGGACAGCTCGGATTGCGAGCAGGTCTGATCCAGACGTGGCACAGTATTGATGCGTCGCGGTCAGTCTCATTTGCGGATCTCTCCAATACACTGGAGGCCGATTACGATGCTCGCACATTACAGGCGTTTGGTGAGATCGGCTATCGGCTTGATACTGCTGCAGCGTCGTTCGAACCTTTTGTCAATCTCTCGCATGTCCGGCTGCGTACCGACGGATTTACCGAAACCGGTGGGGCTGCGGCGCTGAATGTCGAAAGCGATAAGACAAATACCACCTTCACCACCCTTGGCTTGCGGGCGGAGGCTCCCCTGTCGCTCGGGTCGGCTGCGGTCAACTTGAAGGGCTCGCTGGGCTGGCGGCATGCTTATGGCGACATCATACCGGTCTCAACGCAGGCCCTTGCAGGCGGCGATGCCTTCACCGTGGCGGGTGCGCCGATTGCCAAGGATACGGCTTTGCTTGAAGCGGGGCTTGATTTCGATGTGACACCGGCTTCGACGCTTGGCGTCAGCTATGTTGGTCAGTATGGCAGCGGTGCCAAGCAAAACGGGTTCAAGGCTTCGTTCAATATCAAGTTCTGATCCTTCTTGATCCACGGAGAGAAACCGCGTGGCCAATCGTGACAACGTCCCCGGCGGCAATGCCAAGCGGGGACAGTTCCGGTTGATCGGGGTTGCATGCGATTTGCTTTTCGGTCAATCCAAG
>NZ_JACGXB010000013.1:42733-136265 GCF_014138065.1 Ochrobactrum sp. P6BSIII
CGGCAGCTCGGAAGCTCGGAAGCTCGGAAGCTCGGAAGCTCGGAAGCTCGGAAGCTCGGAAGCTCGGAAGCTCGGAAGCTCGGAAGCTCGGAAGCTCGGAAGCTCGGTCTATTTCAAGGGCTGAACCTGATATGTCAGGCTGCCCGCCGTCACTTCTTCGATCGTGATGGTCAGGTCGCGAATCTCGATCATTGACTGTGCGATCGGAAATTCGACTGTTTGCCCGCTTGCGGGATGTTGCAGGTCGTGGCCGGAATAGCCGCGAATTTCGAACTGCATTTTGTCCGCTTCGATCCCGACGAACAGAATGTCGTAGATCGTGCCGCTTTCATTCGCATCGTAGTCCTGCGCGCGGGGAAGGTCTGTTCCTTTGCCATAGGCGCGTGGCGGAACGATCGGATCGCCAGACAGGATGAATTGCGTCCGGCCAAAGCTGTCCGGTGCAGGAGCAGGATTTTCATTGATGTCTTCTGTTTGCGCCGCGACAGCTCCCTCCGCTGCTTGCGCAAGGCTCTCGGTAACGGAACCGCAAAAGCCAACGGAAAGGCCAGCGAGGCATGTCAAAATTGTTCGTCTCACAACATGCATTCGGCTTCGCAACTCCCGTTAATAGACATCACGCTCTCGCATCTTTGCCATGATCATTCCAGCTGAAAAGCGCCCCGAATTCACTCGGAAAACACGCAACTTGCTCATCGCTTTGCATGACGCGGCAAGAATCATACTTGGCGCGTTGGTGGTGACCTGAACTTGATGGCTTGGAAGAACGGAATAATACTGGCGGAGAGAGAGGGATTCGAACCCTCGATACGGTTTCCCGTATACACGCGTTCCAGGCGTGCGCCTTCAACCACTCGGCCACCTCTCCGTCTGCCTTGCTGTCGGGGAAACCGCGTTAAACGGTGAAATCTGACTGCAAACGAGATACCGCATTTTGTCTGGCGCTGGTTATTCGCCAACATGCGGTAGCGGCGCGCAATATAGCCAGAATACGCATATGATCAATAGCTCTTTGCAAGTTTTTACGCCAAATCTGCCGAACCTGTGCAAAGAGTCGCGTTCGTCTCGTAACGCACTGTTTTTAAACAATATATTTGATCGCTTTATTTTGTTGCACGAAGGACTGAGGGACAATGCCTTCCTTAAGTCAGGTTTTGGCGGTATGAAAAGGCACAGGTCGGTGATGTCGGGACGCGCCCGACGCGCTTGAATATGTGCCTGAAGGTCTGGGGCAGGGAATCGTGATCCGATTTGTATTGCGTAGTTTCGCGGTTATTTTTCTGGCGTTGGCGGTTCTCTTCGCCATTCTCGATGGCGCCCGTTCCGTCGGCGCGTCGAAGCTGGTTGCCAAACCACTGCTTTCCATGTGGTCGCGTAATGCGCCGGAAACGCTGGCCGATGCAGAATCGTTCGTGACGCACTATATAGGAGCTACATTCTGGAACGCGGTCTGTGTTCCAGCGCTCGGGCAGCCCGGATGGCTCTTCTTCGGCGTGCTCGCATTGTTGTTCTATGTGATTGGTCATCGGCGCGGACGTCCTCTGGGGCGCTTCACGGCCTGACCGTCCATTCCGCCACAGGGCTACAGGAGGTTGAAGTCTATGAGTTTCCTCGACAGCTATCGCAAGAAGGTACAGATGCCCTCCACGGACGAGGCTTTGCCGGGTCGCGCAATAGCCCTTCCAACGTCGGCAACGCATTTCGTCTCGGGCCATCCGTTGAAAGGCCCATGGCCGGAAGGCTTCAAGCAGATCCTATTCGGCATGGGCTGTTTCTGGGGCGCGGAGCGGCTGTTTTGGCAGGTGCCGGGCGTCTACGTGACGGCGGTGGGTTATGCGGGTGGCATGACGCCCAACCCGACCTATGAAGAAACCTGCACGGGGCTGACCGGCCATGCCGAAGTGGTGCTGGTGGTTTATGATCCGAAAGTCGTGAGCCTCGATGAGCTGCTGACCCTGTTCTGGGAAGAGCATGATCCGACGCAGGGCATGCGACAGGGCAACGATATCGGCACGACCTATCGTTCGGTGATCTACACCTTTGATGACGCGGATCGGGCGGCGGTTGAAAAAAGCCGCGATGCTTATGGGAAAGCGCTGGCAGGGCGCGGTCTCGGCCCGATCACCACGGAAATCGAAGATGCGCCGGTGTTCTACTATGCCGAGGATTATCACCAGCAATATCTGGCGAAAAATCCGAACGGATATTGCGGCCTGCGCGGAACTGGCGTGAGCTGCCCGATCCCGCTGGCACAGTAAAACCGTCTCGAAAAAAAGAATCGCGCGGATTATCGCGCGATTTTCTTATTCATGATCAGCATGCCGGCATAGTGGCCGTCGAGCTTTTCGAAATCCACCCAGCCGATCTGCCGGTAGAGGTCGGGCTTGTCCGTATAGAGATAAGCCTCGCCGTAGCCAAGTTCTGCGGCAGCCTTCTCGATGGCGTCGACAAGGCTCTTGGCGATGCCTCTGCCACGATAGTCCGGCAGAACAAACACGCTGGCCACCCATGGCTTCAGATGTGGGTGCGTTTCCAGATCATTGTCGATCAAAAGCGCAATTCCTGCCAGTTCCCCATCAAAAAGCGCTATGCGTGCAATCTGACCATCGTTGGCCTGCACGAGATTGTGGAAGTCTGTGACGGTCTGTTCCAGCGTTCCGCCGCAAAATTCGCCCCATTCGCCAAAATTCCATGTGGCGCAGGCAGGAATGAGGTCGGGACGGCCGGCTAGGTCGATGATTTCCAGCATTATTTTACCAGTGCGGAGGTTTGGTAACCGGCACATCGGGCGCGGTCTGTTCTTCCAGTTCCAGAAAACGGTCGGTCAGCGCGCCGAGCTTCTTGGAAAGCTGATCGATGAGCTTCCATTGCTCGGCCAGCACGGACGATAATTCGTCGATGGTCTTTTCCTGTTCGGCGACGCGAATTTCGAGCTCGGTCAGGCGTTGGTCCGCGGTCATGGTTGGGTTCCGTCATGTCAAGAATCTCAAGCATGCATCCTAGCAGAGAAACATGTCACTGCGTTAGGATCAGCGCCCCGTTTGCCACTTCATAATGGCGCAGGCGCTTGAGAAAAGTCATGCCGAGCAGGATGTCGGACAGCGCTTCATCGCGCAGCACGATTGCCTCGACATTTTCCACGCGAATGCGCCCGATCTCCACGCTGCTGAGCACAGCGCGCGCTGCCGGTGTTTCGCCATTGGCTGTCGAAACACGATAACGAAAATCGTCGGGCCGCAGCGAAATGCCCATGCGCCGGGCGGTGCTGGCATTGATGGCAACCGAGCTTGCACCGGTGTCAATCAGCCCGCGCAGATTCTGGCCGTTGAAACGGATATCGGTGATGAAATGCCCGCGGCTGTCGGGCGCAATCTGCGCGCTGCGTCCGCTATAGGCGGAAGGGTTTTGCGGGGAGGACGTGGAGGGCGTTGCCGTCGCGGCTTGCTCGACCGTTGCCGACTGGAATCTCTCGAAGAGAACAGGAAAGGCCGTGGCCAGTCCCGCCAATATCAGAACAATAAAGAAAATCCGCGCCATGCTTACCCCGCTTTAAAGGCAGAGTATCCGGCGCGGATTACTGTCTGGTTACGTTTTAGAGCGGTTCCGGTTAAAACGAATCGTGGAACCGCTCTAACTTTTTGTTTTTACGCATTATCCTACGCAAAACAGCTACGCACTTTTGCTGAAAATGCTCTAGCTTATTTCGTGCCGTACATGCGGTCGCCCGCATCGCCGAGGCCTGGAACGATATAGCCCTTTTCGTCGAGGCGCTCGTCGATGGAAGCGGTGTAAACATCCACATCCGGATGCGCCTTGGTGAAGCGCTCGATGCCTTCAGGCGCTGCCAGCAGGCACAGGAAGCGGATATTGGTCGCGCCGCGTTCCTTCAGCTTGTCGATGGCGGCAATGGCCGAATTGGCGGTGGCGAGCATCGGATCGACCACGATGATGAGGCGATTGACGATGTCTTCCGGCGCCTTGAAGTAATATTCGACCGGCTGCAGCGTGTCGTGGTCGCGATAGAGGCCGATATGGGCGACGCGGGCTGCGGGCACCAGATCGAGCATGCCTTCCAGAAGGCCGTTGCCTGCGCGCAGGATCGAAGCGAAGACCAGCTTCTTGCCTTCGAGGATCGGCGCTTCCATCGGCATAAGCGGGGTCTCGATCTCCATGGTGGTGAGTTCGAGATCGCGCGTCACTTCATAGCAAAGCAACAGCGAAATTTCTTTGAGAAGCCGCCGGAAGCTGGCTGTCGAAGTCTCGCGCTTGCGCATGAGGGTGAGCTTGTGCTGGACAAGCGGATGGCTGACGACTGTAACGCCCATGATCTTTCCACTTTTCTTGTTATCGTTTTGAACTTTAGCGGCAGATTGCGCCGGAGAAAACGCGTGGCAAGCGCACACGCACAGTTTTATGTCTCTTTGGCCATTTTTCAACGCCGGTGCAAGCTCGTTTAAGGGCCATGATCACAAAAGGGGTAGTGATAAAACGTCTGTGCTTGTATCGTTCGGCACAAGCTTTATATGCATAACCGAAAATCGTTTTCGTCAGACTATTCAAAAGCAGGATGAGCTATGAGCCAGCAGAACGGCAATGCGGACCGCGTGGGCGCAAAAGGCGGCATGGAGCATTCATTCGGCTTCCAGTCGGTTGACGAAAACGATAAGCAGACCCTGGTCAACGACGTTTTCCATAAGGTCGCCAACAAATACGACGTGATGAACGATCTCATGTCGGCAGGCATGCACCGCGTCTGGAAAGATGCGATGATCGCCTGGCTCGCGCCATCGAAGCGCCCGGGCTGGACATCGCTCGATGTGGCTGGCGGTACTGGTGATATCGCCTTTCGCATTGTCGAGGCTTCGGGCCGTCAGGCGCATGTGACCATTCTCGACATTAACGGCTCGATGCTGGGTGTCGGTCGCGAGCGTGCGATCAAGAAGGGCCTTGCCGACAATCTCGAATTCGTTGAAGCCAATGCCGAGGAACTGCCCTTCGAGGATAACAGTTTCGACGCCTATACGATTGCCTTTGGCATTCGCAATGTGCCGCATATCGACAAGGCCCTGTCGGAAGCCTATCGCGTGCTGAAGCCGGGCGGCCGGTTCATGTGCCTCGAATTTTCCGAGGTCGAACTGCCGATCCTCGATAAGGTCTATGACCAGTGGTCGTTTCAGGCGATTCCGCGCATCGGCAAGATGATTACCGGTGATGCGGATTCCTACAGCTATCTGGTCGAATCGATCCGCAAATTCCCTAAGCAGCAGGATTTCGCCGCCATGATCGAAACCGCCGGTTTCGAGCGTGTGAGCTATCGCAATTTCACCGGTGGTATTGCGGCGCTTCATTCGGGCTGGAAGCTTTGATCATGCCTGTCATGAATTCGGGCTTGGATGCAGGGGCGGGCACTATCGCATGAGTAATCTTTCCGCCGCTTTCCGGTTGGCGCGCGCCGGATGGATTTTGACGCGTGAAGGCGTGATCAGTGCGCTTCCCGTAGAAGGGCTTTCCGGTCTTCCGGCTTTCGGTCACAAGATTGCAGGCATGCTGGCGCGTCCGCGTGCGCGACACATGCAGCGTTCAGAGCGCATGTCCCGGGCGATGAACAAGCTTGGCCCATCCTATGTGAAGCTTGGCCAGTTTCTGGCGACCCGTCCGGATATTGTCGGGCGCGATGTGGCTGCCGATCTGGAGCTTTTGCAGGATCGTCTCGACTATTTTCCGCAGGCTGATGCGGTTGCGGGTATCGAAGGGTCGCTTGGTCGCAAGATCGATGATCTTTACCTGCAGTTCGATGCGCCGATAGCGGCGGCGTCGATGGCGCAGGTGCATCCGGCGGAAGTCATGAAGGACGGCAAGCCGACGAAGGTTGCGGTCAAGGTGATCCGTCCCGGCGTTCGCCAGCGTTTTGCTCGCGATCTTGAAGGTTTCTACATGGTTGCGCGCATTCAGGAGCGCCATGTGCCCTTCACGCGCCGCCTGCGTCCGGTTCAGGTTGTCGAAACGCTGCAACAGACCACCCGCATCGAGATGGATCTGCGACTGGAAGCGGCAGCGCTTTCCGAGATTGCCGAAAACATCAAGGGCGATGAAGGTTTCCGCGTTCCGCAGGTAGATTGGGAACGCACCGGTCGCGATGTGCTGACGCTGGAATGGATCGATGGCACCAAGATGTCAGATGTTTCGGCTCTGGCTGCGGCGGGCTTCGATCTGAAGAAGCTTGCCGAAACGCTGATCCAGTCTTTCCTGCGCCACACGCTGCGCGACGGCTTTTTCCATGCCGACATGCATCCGGGCAATCTGTTCGTCGATCCGCAGGGTATCATCGTTGCGGTCGATTTCGGCATCACCGGACGGCTCAACAAGCAGCAGCGGCGCTTCCTGGCAGAAATTCTCTATGGCTTCATCACGCGCGATTATATGCGCGTGGCCGAGGTGCATTTCGAAGCAGGCTACGTGCCGCACACGCATGACGTGGCAAGCTTTGCGCAGGCCATCCGTGCCATTGGTGAGCCGATCCACGGCCAGCCAGCAGAAACCATTTCCATGGCCAAGCTGCTGACGCTGCTGTTCGAAGTGACCGAGCTTTTCGACATGGAGACCCGGCCGGAACTCCTGATGCTCCAGAAAACCATGGTTGTCGTTGAGGGCGTGTCGCGCACGCTCGATCCGCATTTCAATATGTGGAAAGCAGCGGAGCCGGTTGTCGGCGACTGGATCCGCAAGAATCTCGGCCCGCAGGGCATGCTGCTCGACGCCAAGGATAGCGCCTATGCGCTGCTGCATTTCACCCGCAAGACCCCGGAACTGGTGGCGCGTGTTGAACGCGTTTCGGTTGCGCTGGATGATATGGCTGCCAATGGCTTGCGTTTCGATGCAGCGACGGCGGAGGCCATCGGTCGCGCCGAAGCCAAGCATTCGCGCTGGGGTCGCATCGCACAGGTGGTGATTGCAATTGCGCTGGCTGCGATAGCGATTAAGCTCTATATCTTGCTATAAACACACATTTAATGTGACATAACACGTTAAATGTGATTTCATTGATTGCACTTGCAATAAGCCGGTGCAATCAAATGGCCAGTATCACTATCCGTAATCTCGACGATGCCGCCAAGGAAAAGCTGCGTATGCGTGCTGCGCGCAACGGGCGTTCCATGGAAGAGGAAGCACGGCTTCTTCTGACCGGGCTGGAAGAAACTGCGCAGGTTATGCCTGCGCCTGCTGTTCAGAGCAAGGCTGGTGCGTCACTCGCGGGCAAGCGCGTTCTGCTCATCATCGGTGGCGGTATTGCCGCTTATAAGACGCCCGATCTGATCCGCCGATTGCGCGAGCGTGGCGCACAGGTTCGCCCGTTGATGACGGCTGCCGCCCAGCAATTCGTGACGCCGCTGACCATCGGTGCGGTTTCCGCCGATCATGTTTTCACTGATTTGTTCTCGCGAGAGGATGAGCAGGATGTCGGGCATATAAGGCTGGCGCGCGATGCCGATCTGATCGTCGTTGCGCCTGTGACCGCCGATCTGATGGCCAAGATGGCCAATGGCCTGGCTGACGATCTGGCCAGCGCCGTTCTGCTGGCGCGCAAGGTCCCGGTTCTGATTGCGCCTGCCATGAACCCGGCCATGTGGGACAATCCGGCAACCCGACGCAACCGTCTGACACTGGAAAATGACGGCGTGCATTTCATCGGCCCCGAGAAGGGCGAAATGGCGGAAAGCGGCGAAGCGGGAACGGGCCGGATGAGCGAGCCTCTGGCCATCGTGGCGGCAGTGGAAACTCTGTTGTCTCCGCGCGCACTGCCGCTGGCTGGAAAATCCATCGTCATGACGTCCGGGCCGACGCATGAGCCGATTGACCCGGTGCGCTACATCGCCAACCGCTCGTCGGGCAAGCAGGGCCACGCTATCGCAGCTGCACTGGCGCGACTGGGCGCAACGGTGCATCTGGTGTCCGGCCCGGTCACTCTTGCCGATCCCGAAGGCGTCGATGTCATTCATGTCGAGACGGCGCGGGAAATGCAGGCTGCCGTGGAGCGACATTTGCCCGCCGATGCGGCGATCATGGTCGCAGCTGTTGCCGACTGGCGCACGGCCAATGAAGCCGGACAGAAGATCAAGAAGAAGCCGGGAGAAGGCGCTCCAACGCTGGCCATGGTCGAGAACCCCGACATTCTGGCCGGTGTCGGCCATAGCGACAGGCGCCCTGGTCTCGTGGTC
Source organism: Ochrobactrum sp. P6BSIII (assembly GCF_014138065.1). Lineage (NCBI taxonomy): Bacteria > Pseudomonadati > Pseudomonadota > Alphaproteobacteria > Hyphomicrobiales > Brucellaceae > Ochrobactrum > Ochrobactrum sp. P6BSIII. Next base: position 50,950 of record NZ_JACGXB010000013.1, read on the forward strand.
GGCTTTGCCGCTGAAACGCAGGATGTGGCCGACAATGCGAGAGCCAAGCTTGAGAAAAAGGGCGCGGACTGGATCGTCGCCAACGATGTTTCCTATGGCGCGGATGGCAGCAGCGTCATGGGCGGCGACCACAACCGCGTGCGGATTTTAAGCCGCTCCGGCATTGAGGAATGGCCGGAAATGAGCAAAGGCGAAGTCGCCGAAAAACTGGCTGCGAAAATTGCTGAACGGCTGATCGACGCGAAGCGCTGACGCATTGGCTGCGGGGAGATTTAGAAGAACTCGTCCAGCAGGCGGTAATAGGTGATCTTGGCGTCGTCGATGGCCGTTGCGCCATAGAGGTCGAGGAAAGGTTTAACCCACTCGTCGCCGAGATTGTAGCGGATGCTCCAGCAGGCGAGTCCCAGATCCTGATGGCGGTCTGCAAGGCCGAGCCTGCCGCAGTCGATAAAGCCGGTGAAAGTGCCGTCGCTTGCCATGAAATTTGGCAGGCAGGCATCGCCATGGGTAACGACAACATCTTCCCGCGACGGTTTCAGGCGGCATAGTTCGGAGAACAAATCTTCGGCGCTGCGGCCTTCGCGCTCATCATCGAAATCATCTTCATCGACCGCACCTGCTTCCACGCGCTTGCGGGCATGTTCAATGCGGTGCGCCAGCCGGTGGTCGAAAGGGCAGGCCGTGGGGTCGACGCTGTGCAGCGCCTTCAAGGCTGTTGCGAGAATGGCGACGATCCGGTCAGGCGTAAGAGTGCCGACAGATGACGCGAGGTCGGACCCGGCAAGGCGCGTCATCAGGAGAAAATGGCGGTCGGCCATCGTCTCAAAAGCGACAACCCTGGGGCAGGGCAGACCCTGTGCGGAAAGCCATTCAAGCCGGGCGCGCTCATCGGCCAGTTCGCTGACCGTGCTTGCCGGTTCGATTTTCAGAACAAGCGGTTCGTGCGCATCATGATCGAGCAGCAGAACATTGGCAGTCGAACGGCCAAGCTCGTCCTGCTGGCTGCTATAACCGGCAAGCCGATGCAGCAGTGCATCGGGCAGGTTTAGAGCAGCCAGAACAGGATCGGTCATAGCACCTTACCGCATCATGCCTTGTCGCGGACCTGATAGTCCTTGATGGTTGCAAAGCGGATGTTCTTCCAGCGCTCGGCTTCGTAATTGAGCGAAAAGCCGTTTTGCGCCAGGAACACCGGATCATTGTCGAGGTCATGCGCAATGTCAGCGCGATGAGATGCGATGAAGCGGTCGAGTTCAGCCGGATCATCTGCCGTAATCCACCGGCAGACCGAGAAGCGCGACATTTCAAAGCCGACCGGCAGCGAATATTCCACTTTCAGACGCTCGGTCAGAACGTCGATCTGGAGCGCACCAACGACACCGACAATAGCCGGAGAACCATCATCGGGCACAAACAGCTGCACGACGCCTTCTTCGGCCATCTGTTGCAGCGCTTCGCGCAGCTTCTTGGCCTTCATTGCATCGTCAAGACGCACGCGGCGCAGAATTTCCGGCGCGAAGTTCGGCACGCCACGGAACAGGATATCCTCGCCCTCGGTCAGCGTGTCGCCGATGCGCAGCGTGCCGTGGTTCGGGATGCCGACCACGTCGCCAGCAAAGGCTTCGTCGGCGATCTGGCGTGAACGCGCAAAGAAGAATTGCGGCGCAGACAGGCTCATCGGTTTGCCGGTGCGCACCAGCTTGGCTTTCATGCCGCGTGACAGCTTGCCCGAGCAAACGCGCAGGAAGGCGATGCGGTCGCGGTGGTTCGGGTCCATATTGGCCTGAATCTTGAACACGAAGCCGGTCATCTTGTCTTCGGTTGAACCGACCATGCGTGTGTCGGCCTGCTGGTCGCGCGGCGAGGGGCCGAAATCGCAGAAGGCTTCGATCAGGTCGCGCACGCCGTAATTCTTCAGCGCCGAACCGAAATAGACCGGCGTCATATGGCCTTCGCGGAAGGAAGCAAGGTCAAACGGACGGCAGACGCCGCGCGCCAGTTCCGTATTTTCCAGCCAGGCTTCACGCTCGTTTTCAGGCAGCAATGCGGCGGCTTCTTCCGGGCCGCTGACCTTGGTCGGCTGCTCTTCATTGTCCTGACGGCGCATTGTATTGTTATGCAGGTCGAACGTGCCTGCAAAGCTCTTGCCGGAGCCGATAGGCCAGGTGATAGGGGCCGTATCGAGCGCCAGCTTTTCTTCGATTTCGTCGAGGATTTCGAGCGGATCGCGCGCTTCGCGGTCCATCTTGTTGACGAAGGTGACGATTGGAATGTCGCGCATGCGGCAGACTTCGAACAGCTTCAGCGTGCGTGGCTCGATACCCTTTGCGGCGTCGATGACCATGACGGCGCTGTCGACTGCGGTCAGCGTGCGGTAGGTGTCGTCTGCGAAGTCTTCGTGGCCCGGCGTATCGAGCAGGTTGAAGATGCAGTCCTTGTATTCGAAGGTCATCACCGAGGTCACGACCGAGATACCGCGGTCGCGTTCGATGTTCATCCAGTCCGAACGGGTCTGAATGCGATCCTTCTTGGCCTTCACTTCACCGGCAAGCTGGATGGCGCCGCCAAACAGCAGCAGCTTTTCGGTCAGCGTGGTCTTACCGGCGTCCGGGTGCGCGATAATCGCGAATGTGCGGCGCTTGGAAACGGGATTGTCAGCAGGCATGAAGAAACTCGTGATGGCGAAATGTTGGACCGCGCAAATATGCGCCGCAAAGATGTTGCGCTGCATCTAGCAGTCATTGGGCAGAATCTCAACAAGCGCCGTGTCCCGCATAGGGCTAGAATTGAAAAAGCGGCACTGAACACGCCGCTTTTATAGAAATGATCAGGATTTTACCGGCTTTTGATGCCAAGACCGAAGGCGATGTAAGTCCAGCCCTGGAAAATCAGATCGATAGCCAGGAAAAGGCCGAGGATGAACAGGCTGTTGACCGGCCATTGAATGGCGATGATAAGGCCGAGCAGCGCTGTGATGACACCACCGGCCACGATCCAGCCCCAGCCGGATGCCGGTTTCGACTTGAAGCCCATCCAGACGCGGAAAAGGCCGGAGCCGAGAAGGGCTGCCGCCAGCAGGAATGTCAGAATGCCTGCCGCCAATATGGGGTTGATGAAGGTGATGACACCCGCTGCCGCATAAAGCAGGCCGCTCAAGAGCCAGAAGAAAAACCGGCCCCAGGTCTTCACGCCGAAAGCATGGATGATTTCGATCACGCCGGCGATCAGCATCATCATGCCGACATAGTAGACCGAAACGACCGTGGCCAGCACCAGATTACCGAAGGCGATGCCGCCCAGAATGAGAAGCGCCACGCCGAGCGCAACGAACCAGCCCCACTTGGATGTCAGCTCTGTCGGTAACACCGGATTGTCGAAATCTTTGTTCGTCGTTGCCATCGAATAACCCTCTTGTCCCTCGAATTGTCGTGACCCAATTTTCGTAACCCACGCAACAATATAAGGCATGCAGAGCGTTTGACCAGCATTGGCAGCGCGTGCCGGTCAGACCAGCCTGTTGGGCGCATGAAACCACGCCTGTTTCAGGCGCAGGCGACCATATCTCTTTGTTTTTGCGCATAAACTAATTCGTGGCGGTTGCACTTTTTTGGCCCGTTTGGCTCTATCTCTTTGCCGTTACACCTGTTTTAATCTCTATCGGCTACATATTTCAGGAACTTGACGCGGGGGCACTGCCGGTTTCCCGGTACTCAATTGTTGTTGGAAAAGTCTGTTCGATGTTCGATCTGGTTTCCCATTATTGGCCGCATATTCTGGCTGTCCTGTCGATTGTGCTGGGCACGATAGCGGCTATTCATGCGACCATGACCAAGGACGAAGTACGCACCGCACTTGGCTGGGTTGGCGTGATCGTGCTGTCGCCCATCGTGGGGGCGGTCGTCTATGCCATTGCGGGCGTCAATCGGATCAGGCGCTCGACACTCACCCAGCAGCGCGCGCAAGGGCATATCGCGCTTTATCACCTCTCGCATTTCGACACGACCAACGATCTTGTGCGCGCCGCGTTCGGGCGACAGTTCGGCGCCATGAAAATTCTGGGCGATGCCGTCAGCCTTTATGATTTCACCAGTGGCAATCGCATCGAAATGCTGGAAACTGGTGATGATGCCTATGCCGCCATGCTGGAAGCCATTGGCAAGGCCGAGCGCAGCATCTTGCTGGAAACCTATATTTTCGACCGCGACGCCATCGGCATCCAGTTTGCCGAAGCGCTGGGCGCTGCCGTCAAGCGGGGCGTGGAAGTGCGGGTGCTGATCGATGCGGTCGGCGCGCGTTACTCCATCCCGAGCATTGTGAGCCTGCTCAAGGAAAATGGTGTGACGGTCGATGTCTTCAACGGCAACATCATCATCGGTCTGCGCCTGCCTTATGCCAATCTGCGCACCCACCGCAAAATCCTTGTCGTGGACGGGCGATACGGCTTTACCGGCGGCATGAATATCCGCGCCGGTTTCGTGCGGGCGATTGCTGGCGATGCGGTGGCAATCGATACGCATTTCCGGCTGGAAGGACCGGCCATTGCCGATCTCTTCCACATCGCTTCCGAGGACTGGCGGTTTGCAACGGGTGAATTGCTGACCGGTGACGCATGGCGCATTGCCGCGCCGGAAAACCCGCCGGGTACAGGTACGCTGGTGCGCGTGGTTGGCTCCGGCCCCGACAAGAATGTCGAAACCAACCATCGCATGATGATGGGCGCTTTCTCGATAGCCGAGCAGCATATCCTCATCATGTCGCCCTATCTGTTGCCGGATCGGGAACTGATCAGCGCGCTGGTCACGGCGGCGCGGCGCGGCGTGTCGGTGGATATTGTCGTGCCGGGGGTCAATAATCTCAAGCTTGTCGATCGAGCGATGCGCGCCCAGTTCGACCAGCTTTTGAAGGATGGCTGCCGCATCTGGCGTGCGGGCGGCGCGTTCAACCATTCCAAGCTGATGACGATTGACGGCACCTGGTCCTATGTCGGCTCCTCGAACATCGATCCGCGCTCGTTGCGGCTCAATTTCGAGATCGATCTGGAAATTCTGGATCGCGATGTGGCGCGTCAGGTGGAAGAACGGATCGGCAAGGTCATCGAGGAAAGCCGACAGGTCAATCTGACCCGTCTCAAGAATCGCCCGTTTCTGGTGCGCCTGATCGACCGGATCATCTGGCTGGGTTCGCCCTATCTATGAGCCGGTTCTGCTTGCGGGTATCTCCGGATTGAGATTGTGCAACAGGTCTATTTATTTTCACGCATTTCCAGACGCAAAACCGTTTCACACTTTTGCTGGAAATGCTCTATCGCCGTCTTCAGGTCGAGATGCGCCTTGATCGGCAGATGGTCGGATGCCATGCGCGCCAGCGGCGTGTTGTGAACCTCCACCGAGGTCACGAGATTATGCGGTGCACCCATCACCCGGTCGAGCGCGAAGACCGGAAAACGTGACGGAAAGCTCGGCACCGCCGTTGCAACGTGGTTGAAGGTCGGCATGAGCGCGGCGAGCGAGGAACGTTTGCCGATGCGCCATTCATTGAGATCGCCGATCAACAGCGTCGGTAGCGTGTCGGCTTCCTGCAAGGCGGTGAGGATGCTTTCCGCCTGCTGCTCGCGGGAGCGTTTCAGAAGGCCCAGATGCGCGGCGATCACGCGCAACGGTCCCGCCGGAAATTGCAGGTCGGCGACAAGCGCGCCGCGTGGTTCCACGCCGGGCAATTTCAGCTGTTGCACATTGCGGACAATGCCCTCGCGAAACAGCAGCACATTGCCATGCCAGCCATGCCCCTTGGGCATTGTGGAGGTGATGGGGACGGGAATGAGGCCGTGGCGGCGTTCCAGCAGGCCAAGGTCGAGAAGCCCCGACCGTTCACCGAAACGCTTGTCGGCTTCCTGCAACGCTATAACATCCGCGTCGATTTCGCTGATGACATCTGCGGTGCGCTGCGGATTGAACTGCTTGTCGATACCGATGCATTTGTGAACATTATAGGATGCAATAACAATATCACCGCCAGTGATATTGGCGTTGAGAGGCCTGAAACCTGGCCTGTTGCGGATCGCCGTCAGGATCGACTTCGATATCCGGTTTGCTTCCTTTTTCTTCTGCACCCTTTTCACCCGTAAGGTCGTCAGTTCAAGATGAATATTTCAAATCTATACTCTTCTATATAGATAGTTTGCTATGCAATTTGAACAGAGCGGCTACGCACAATTGAGTGTTTAGGGCAGATGTTCAGCGGGCAATGAAACGAACCAGCCTGTCGGTCAGGCCGCGATAGGGCGGCTTGATGAGGTCGCTTGGGGCAGGCGCATATTTCGTCAGTATCGGCATGGCCTTGGAAAAGGTCAGGAACCCATCATAACCGTGATACTGGCCCATGCCGCTCGCGCCGACGCCGCCGAAGGGCAGGCTTGTGCAGGCAAAATGATAGAGCGTGTCGTTGATGCAGACCCCGCCAGCAACCACATGGGCGAGGATCGTCTCGATCTCGGCTGTATTTTCGCTGAAACAATAAAGCGCCAGCGGGCGATCATGGCCAAGAACATGGGCAATGGCGTCGTCGGTCGAGCGATAGCTGATGATCGGCAGTAGCGGTCCGAAAATCTCTTCCGCCATGATGGCGCTGGTCGCTTGCGGCTCAAGAATGAGCGTCGGCGTCATGAGGCGCGGTTCGGCGGATGGCGCGAGCAGCTCGACGATGCCTTCGCTCTTGTCCTTCGCATCGGCCAGCAGGCCGGTTAGCCGCTGCAACTGCGCATCGTTGATAATGGTGGTGCGATCTGGATCTGCGGACGCGCCGCCAAAACGAGCCTGCATTTCCGCGCGCAGCAGGGCAATGAACGCGTCGCGTTTGCTGTGGTGGATCAGTATATAATCCGGCGCGATGCAGGTCTGCCCGGCATTGAAGAACTTGCCGTTTGCGATGGCGCGTGCGGCCCGCACCAGATTGGCGTTTTCGCTGACGATGGCGGGAGACTTGCCGCCAAGTTCCAGCGTCACGGGCGTCAGATTGGCCGCTGCTGCTGCCATGATCTTGCGCCCGACGGCGGTGGAACCGGTAAAGAACAGATGGTCGAAAGGCAGGCTGGCAAAGCGGGACGAAAGCGCTGCATCGCCTTGCACCACGGCAACACGATTGTCCGGAAAGACCGTGCTGATGAGTTTTTGCAGAAAGGCCGCCGTTTGCGGCGTGTGTTCGGACGGTTTGATCAGGACATGATTGCCTGCCGCAATGGCGGCCACCAGCGGCGCGAGCGCCAGATTGACCGGATAGTTCCACGGCGCGATGACGCCCACGACACCCAGCGGCACGAAGCGAAGCTCTGCTTTCGCTGGCCATAATTTCCAGCCCGCCTTGCGGCGTTTCGGCTTCATCCAGCGCTTGAGATGATGCAGCGCATCATCGATTTCGGCAAAGACCACGCTGGCTTCGCCAAGCAGGGTTTCATGGGCGGAGCGGTTTCCAAAATCGGCGCTGATCGCCTTCGCCATGTCGTCAAGTCGGGCCGCCAGGCCAGCGCGCAGGCGCTTGAGATCATCGATGCGCTGTTCATAGGGCGGGCGATGCTCCAGCCATGACTGACGCAGACGGGCGAAAGCCGCGTCGAGATTATCGCTCATGGGTGAAATCCTCCGTCGACCGGGCGAACAGGAACTGCGCCACATAATAGGTGGCGAGCACCCAGAACCCGCTCAGCGGAATGTCGAAGCGAAACCGGTCATAGGCCAGCAGCGTGTCGCTGACCATGAAGCACACACCGCCCAATGCCGCCAGCCAGGCGGCATAGTGTTGCGGTGTTTCCGGTTCCGTGCCGGTTGCCCGGCTAAAAGCCTGCGCGGCCATGACGCCGAGAGCCGCAGCATAGATGATGACGGGGATTTTCATGGCCCCCGGCAGGGCCGTCCAAAGGCCGGTAATCACCGCAAATGCCGCAAGCGAGAAGACGACGAAGGCGCCCTTGTTCTGTGCAAAGCGGGTATGGCGCGACAGGGCGTAAATATAGGCGCAATGGGTGATGAGAAAGCAGATCAGCCCGGCCATGAAATAGTCGCCGGGCAGCATCAGGAAAAAGTCGCCAAGGGCCGCGAGGGCAAGGCCGAAGGCCACGGCAAAGCCATAGGATTTCGAGCGCGGCTTACCGGAACAGAGCACTGCCGCCAGCAGGAACAGCGTTGCGGTCGGCTTGGTGAGATAATGCAGCCAGCGCCAGAAAGAGGTCTCGCCATTATAGCTCAGCAGACTGCCCGCGATGGCGCAGACCGCGCAGAACAGGAACAGTCCATAGAGCGTCCGATTCCGCCCGAATTCCAGCAGACCCTTGTGCCGCATCTCAACTCCCCCGATTTATGATGTGGGTTTATTCTTGTGTTGCCGCCGCCTCGCGCCGCCTTTTGCGGCCGATGCGTTCGGCACGGGTGGAAAGCTCCGTATTCCCCTCAAGATCGGTTTGCAGGATCAACCCTTCCTGCTTCAGCCACCGGATAATCTCGCCGAATGCGCGGTCGTAATCGGGCTGTTCCATGGCGGGCCTCTTAGTCGTTCTGCCGAGACAAACAACGCACAATCTATTGCTAACTATTTGTTTTTACGCATATGAAAACACAAAACCATTCCATACTTTTGCTGGAAATGCGTTCCGTTGCAAGGCGGAAAATGTCACCGTCATGAACGCTTCAAATCTTGCCGCTATCAGATAGGCTTTCTGTTTGTGAACCGGGCAAGGTGCGTTTGATGAAGTCTCCGCTTTTTGTTGCAGCATTTTACGCCGTTGTTTCTTTGACGACTGCGGCCTTCGCGCAGGATTTCAAAAAGCCCACGCTGCTTGGGGAGATCGTGCTGCCAACCGGCCTGCAAATCGCAGGCGTCGAGTTCGGCGGCATATCCGGCCTCGACTATGATGCGGCGCACGACATCTACTACGCCATTTCCGACGATCGTTCCGAAAAGGCGCCAGCTCGGTTCTATACGCTCAAGATCGTTGCTGACGAAAAGGGGCTGCACAGCGTCGATATCCTTTCCACCGTCACGCTGTTGAATGCCGAGGGCAAGCCCTTCGCGATCAAGGATGTCGATGCGGAATCCATTCGTTTCCATGCGGGCACCGGCACGCTGTTCTGGACCAGCGAAGGCGACCGCAACGGCAAGCCAGCCGTGCGGGAATCGCGCATCGATGGCAGCCTGATCCGTGAATTTACCTTGCCCGATTATTACATCCCGAATGGCGACGGCACACGCGGCATTCGCGACAACCTGTCCTTTGAAAGCCTGACCTTTTCGCCGGATGGCAAAACATTGCTCGTCGGGCTGGAAAATGCACTGCTTCAGGATGGTGACAAGGCAACGCTGGAAAAAGGCAGTCGCGCCCGCATACTCGCTTTCGATATTCTGTCCGGCGCGGTGAAGGCGGAATATGCCTATGATACGGGCCCGATCTTCACCAAGGCGACCAAGCTGCCCTATTGGAACGACAACGGCATGTCGGAATTTCTCGCCTGGGGTGATGATCTGCTGACGGTCGAACGCTCCTATGCGCATGGCGTTGGCAGCCAGATCAATTTCTACCGCGCGCGTTTTGCCGGGGCGACCGATACTAGCGGCATGGCGACACTCAAGGATGTTTCGCTGACGCCGATGGCCAAGGAAGCTGTCCTGCGGCTGGGGGAAGGTGATTTCGGCCTCGACATCGATAATATTGAGTCGGTCACCTGGGGTCCGATAATCGGCGGCCGTAAAACAGTGGTCATCGCTTCCGATAATAATTTCAATCCGGAACAATTTACTCAGTTTGTCATGTTTCAGCTTGATGAAGAAGCAAATTGAATTCAGGTTCAAGTATAAATCAATTAAGTAAGCATGGCAATTCTTCTAAATAAACCTGCATCAACCCGATGTGGGTTTATACAGCCATAAGCTGTTCAAAATATTGTGTTTTATAAAAATTACAGTCCGGTAGCGAAAATGTGACATCAGACTGTCGTCAAATCGATTATATATTCCAGCTTCGCCTTGGGAGCACTTTCAATCTGGTCAATCAGATTGGTGCTCCTCTTATGTATCTTACGCACATCTTGCCCAAAAACCGTTTCACACTTTTTGGGATGTGCGGTTCACCATTCAAGAGGGAATACATGCTGTCACAAGCCAAGGTAGACCAACTCGGAATTACGATCGATGTGTACCAGAAAGCGGCGAAGCAGTGGGTTGCTTCCGGCATTTATGAAGGCCATCACATCGTCGTCGAAAACCAGACGCAGGGTACCGCCGTCAGCGCATGGCGTGACCGGGCGCTTTCCGTTTCGGATTGCGGAACCGCTCAATAGCATTTGAGTTTGTTTCAAAAGGCGGCCAACGGTTGGCCCGCCGCCAATTTCTTTTCAAAGCCGGGCTGTTACGGTCGATTTTCAGATGACTGCAACAGCCGTTACTATCAAATTCCTTGGGGCTAGCCCCCGCGTTCCTCGAACCCTTCGGCATTACCTTCGTCCACCTTGTGACGCAGATATTGCTTCAGCCGGTTGATATCATCGCTCTGCCAGTTTTCGGCGCCGGTGATGTCACGCCAGGCTTCCAGATAATGCTCAGGGGCATAGACATGTCCATGCCCCATGGGCGCGCTGTCGGCAAATGCCATGTCGACCACCAGTTGCAGCGCGGTCACGATCGGATACCAGCGTAAATCGGCTGATACATCGGGACCGCGCGGCTCTTTCATCCAGTCCGGCTCGCGATAGAACATGCTGCTGTTGAAGAACACGATGGCATCGCTGGCATATTGCAGATAGATCGTGCGCATCACGCCCCATTCGTTGCCATTGCCGGGCGCTTCGCCATTCTGGTTCATGAAGCGCACGAAGGCGCCGTCGCGCACCACGGGCAGCCATTCCGGCGTATCGGCATTGCGGCTGCGCGTCAGCGAACGCCACAGCGCGCTGGGGAAGGGCGGGCCGCTCCACAGGGCGCCATTCAGAGGCGCATCCAATATTTCAAACAGCGATACCGAGCTTTGCGAATTGAAAGCGCCGAGGCTCAGACCATGCAGATAAATCTTCGGTCGTTTGTCGACGGGCAGGCTTTTCCAGTAATCATAGACCGTTTCAAACAGCGCGCGCGCCGACTCCGCGCCATATTCCGGCTGGAACAGCAGCGATAGCGGGCTGTTCAGATAGGAATATTGCATGGCAATGCTGGCCACGTTACCGTCGCGCAAATATTCCAGTCCGATCATGGCGGATGGATCGACCCAGCCCGTACCGGTCGGCACGATGATCACCAGCGCAGACCGGTCGAAACCTTTCTGCCGCTTCAGCTCTTCAAGCGCCTGTTGCGCCCGTTCCTGCGGCGTCCGGCTGACATTGAGCCCGGCATAGACGCGGATCGGGTCCATGGCCGTTCGCCCGGTAAAGGCGGAAATCTCGGCTGCGGTCGGCGCGGTGGCGACATATTCGCGCCCGGCGCGTCCCAGATCCTCCCAGTTGATCAAGGAGGCGGCGCTGCCGGTCTTGTCGGGCGAGGATGGCTGCACGCGGTCCGGCTCCATCAGGGCGTCATAGCGCTTGAAGGACGCATCGAGCGATTTGAAGGCTGTATTGATCAGCACGCCATTGGCGACGGTCCAGATCAGAAAAGCCGTCACCGAGGCCGCAATGACGTTTGCAACGCGCCTTGGCATGATGCGGCGCATCTTCGCCGAGAAATAGCGGCCGATGCGAATGAGGATGCGGGCGATGATCAGCAGCACCAGAAAGACGGCAATGGCAATCGCGGTCAGGGTCGCGGGATAGGCGGAAGGCACCGGCGGCATATCCATGGCCGTGCGGATCGAGTTCTGCCAGCCAGCGGATGAGCGAAGGGCGATCAGCGCCACGGCAAGGCAGACAACGCCCACGACGATTTTCAGGATGGCGCGCTTGCGCCCCTGTATTTCCGGCAGTTCGAGATAGCGCCACAGCGCGCCGAAAAGCACGCCGATGCCATAGCCGATTGCGAAGACCAGCCCGCACAGCGCACCCTGAATGACATAGGTGCGCGGAATAAGGCTCGGCGTCAGAGCTGCGGCAAAGAACAAGGTGCCGAACGCCAGTCCGGTCGCGCAGAATGACGAGGTGCCGCGAAAAAGGGCGAGAACGAAGGCGCGCATCAGCACTTGCTCCAACGGAATTGCTCGTCTTTGGATATAGTTAGCACAAGACAGAGTAAAGGCCGTTGGCAGGATTGCTAATCGCGCTGCAATCTCCGCGAGACGAATCAATTGAGCCGGATTACCAATTGCGAGGGGCTGCTATGCGGCGGTTCTTCGCTCTTCATGGTCAGGGTGCCCACGGCGAATGTTCAGGCTTTGTGAAAGCTAAAGGCCGTGGGGCTGTTTGAACACGGTTTACTACGCCCTGACCGCCACGGCCTATGCGCTGCGCTGCAATCTCCGCGAGACGAATCAATTGAGCCGGATTACCAATTGCAAGGGGCTGCTATGCGGCGGCCCTTCGCTCTTTATGGTCAGGGTGCTCCCGACGAATGTCCAAGCTTCTCTGAAGCCAAAGGTCGTGAGGCCGCCACTACACGGTTACTAAGCCCTGACCGCCAAGGATCGAACAGCAAGACTAGTGCTTGCTTCTATAAGACAAGGAACTCTTTGCCCTTTATGGTCAGGGTGCCCACGGCGAATGTTCAGGCTTCTTGGAAGCTAAAGGTCGTGGGGCCGGCGCGATACGGTTGCGAACGCCCTGACCGCCAAGGGTCATGAGAAAAGGCTCAGCGCCTGCTTCCCGCGCACAACTGCCGCTGAATATTACTTCATTCTAAAACAGAGATACCGTATGGTTGCTGCGGTTATCCAGCCATCGATTTCGCTTGTTTAACAGTGCGTTGCGACCATCCGGCAGAAGCCTGTCGCGTGACAGATTTTGCATGTGACAAGCTGCCAGAAATCCTCTACGCCTAGTGATGGACCGCTACGCGGCGGTCTGGGGTGTCGTAGCCCCACACTGTATGGCTGGTGTCGCCAAAAGATGCCGAACCTTCGTCCTTTATGGTCAGGGTGCCTGCGACGTATGTCCAGGCTTCTCCTGAAGCTAAAGGTCGTGGGACCGTTACAGTGCGGTTACGAACACCCTGATCACCAAAGATCGAAGGGCACAGCGCGGGGGCGTACCGCGAGAGTGCACCGGGTGGAGACCGATCGTGACGAAAATGCTCAGTTTCTATGCAATCACCGATGACAAGATGACGGAATGGGATGACGTGTTCTTTGTGGACTTGGCAGAAGCCGAAGCTGCAATACAGAGGACACTGAAAGAATCCGAAGACCAGTTCGTCTTCTGGCCCCGTCCTATACGATGCCCCACGGCTCTTTACCTTGAGCGCGTCAGCGTTCCGTTCACCGAGGAAACACTGTTTGCCTTGCTGAATAATAAGGGGCCGCTCAGCGTTTTTGCGGAGCGGGAAGTCCTCAACGTGTATCCCACGAACGGGCGGACCTGGTTGGGGTCGAGCTTCTGCCCTTAGAGCGCCGATCTGATTGAATCAGATCGGCGCTCTAAGCTCTTTCCACTTGAAGCATAATCTTATCGATCCTCGTTTCACTCCGGTCGGATTATGCTCTTAGAGTACATCAGCAGGGGCGCCAGTCGGTCCTGCTGTTTTCCTGCCAGCCGCATTTGTGCAGCAGCGGCGTGTCGTCGGTGAAGCTCGGCCAGCCGACGCATAGATAAAGGCTGAAGCGCCAGTTCGTCGGCACGTCGAAAAGCCGTTCCATGGCCACCGGGTCGAGTATAGACACCATGCCGACACCAAGGCCCAGCGACCGGGCGGCGAGGTTGAGATTTTGCACGGCCATCGCCGTGCTTTGCTCCAGCGTGGAAGCCATCGACTGTCGCCCGAGGCCATGCCCTTCCGCCGGTTCCGTTTCCGTGAAAATGGCAAGCTGCAACGGGGCGACGGCAAGCCCCTCCAGTTTCAGGTCACGATAGGCCTCGGCGCGTGCGCCGTCGTAAATCTCTGCTGCTTTGCGGTTGGCCTGCCTGAAGGCATCATGGACCGCCTGACGCTTCCCAAGGCTTTCCACGGCGAAGACGCGCCAGGGCCGCGCATTGCCGACAGAGGGTGCATAATCCATCGCCTGCCGCAGTGCTTGAATCATCGTTTCGTCTATCGGATCGCTGCGAAAATGACGAACATCCCGTCGCCATTTCAGAAGCTCGAAAAAGGCGTCGCGATCAGCGTCGGTGAACTGCATATCTGTTTTCCTGAAGCTCAGGCCGGGCTTTGGCCGCACGGGGCATGCACCAGGCCCGGATAGCAAAAAAGCCCGCTTGCGCGGGCTTTTTGGGGTGCTTCTGAACCTTGGTAGTGGTCCGAAGACTTAGGAATGGTGCCCAGAAGAGGACTCGAACCTCCACGCCCTTGCGAGCGCCAGCACCTGAAGCTGGTGCGTCTACCAATTCCGCCATCTGGGCGACGAGGACCCATCTAAGGGGTCAGCTTGCCTCTGTCAATCGCGTTTTCGAAATTCAGTGAGCTTTTTTTCAAGCTGTCCGTTTTCCGTGTTGAAAACGCCATCGGGCGCGGTGTCGCGCCCGATAAAATTGGTGCCAACTGTGTGTCAGGCTTCCAGAATTTCCTTAGAGGCCACAGTCGAATCAGCATTAAGCCGGTAAATGATCGGCACGCCGGTATTCAGTTCCTGCTTGAGAATCTGTTCCGGCGTCAGGCCGTCGAGCGCCATGATGAGCGCGCGCAGCGAATTGCCGTGTGCAGCCACCAGAACGCTCTCGCCGCGCAGCACATGCGGCTGGATCTGATGCAGATAATAAGGCCAGACGCGCGCGCCCGTATCCTTCAGGCTTTCGCCGCCCGGAGGAGGCACGTCATAGGAACGGCGCCAGACATGGACCTGCTCTTCGCCCCACTTGGCGCGGGCATCGTCCTTGTTGAGGCCGGAGAGATCGCCATAGTCGCGCTCGTTCAGGGCCTGATCGCGGATCGTTTCAAGGCCGGACTGGCCCAGCTCATCCAGAATGTGCTGGCAGGTGGTCTGTGCGCGGCTCAGCACCGACGTATAGGCGATGTCGAACTTGAGGCCCGCAGCCTTGAGGCGCTGGCCTGCGGCCTTGGCTTCGGCATGGCCCTGTTCGGTCAGGCCCGGATCGCGCCAGCCGGTGAAAAGATTCTTCAGGTTCCATTCGCTTTGGCCATGGCGAACCAGGACGAGAGTACGAGACATATGCAATGCTCCGTTGGTGGGTAAATCAAAGCGCATCCCGAAAAGTGTGAAACGGTTTTCGGAAAAGATGCGCGTTCAAACAAAATAGTAGAGCGCCGATCTGATGAAATCAGATCGGCGCTCTAGTCACTCAGCCCGAGCACGTCGAGCATGGAATAGAGGCCGGGCTTCTTGCCATAAGCCCAGAGTGCAGCCTTGACCGCGCCGCGTGCGAAAATGGTGCGGTCCTCGGCGTGGTGCGACAGCACAATGCGTTCGCCGGGGCCTGCCAGAATCACCGAATGGTCGCCGATCACCGAGCCGCCGCGCAGCGTGGCAAAGCCGATGGTGCCTTCCGTGCGGGGGCCGGTATAGCCATCACGCGACCGCACGCTGTTGTCTTCAAGGCTGATGCCACGGCCTTCTGCTGCCGCTTTGCCGAGAAGCAGGGCGGTGCCGCTTGGCGCATCCACCTTGTGCTTATGGTGCATCTCGAGAACTTCGATGTCGAAATCCTCCGGACCGAGCGCCTGTGCAGCCTTCTGCACCATGACGGCCAGCAGATTGACGCCGAGGCTCATATTGCCTGACTTGACGATGGTGGCATGGCGGGCGGCGGCGCGGAACTTCTCTTCGTCTTCTGCCGCGCACCCGGTGGTGCCGATGACATGGACGATACGGGCCTGTGCAGCTAGACCGGCAAAGGCGACGCTGGCGGCGGGGCTTGTGAAGTCGAGCACGCCTTGCGCCTTGGCGAAGACCGGCAGCGGATCATCGGTGATGGTGACGCCAAGTGCGCCGACACCGGCCACTTCACCAGCGTCCTTGCCGATCAGCGGCGAGCCGGGGCGCTCGATGGCGCCAGCGAGTTTGGCACCATTAATCGACTGGATCGTCCGGATGAGGGTCTGGCCCATGCGGCCACCGGCGCCGACGACGACGAGGCCCATTTCGCTGTTTTGGCTATCCGGTTCACCGGTCATTCTGTCCTCCTGTGCCCGCTGGCACATCATCCGCAGTCAGTTCTTCGATTGTCGGTTCGGTCATATTATCAGCGCTGCCGCTCTGCAATTGATAGAAGCGGGCATAGACACCGTTCGGTATGGCAATCAGCGCGTCATGACGGCCTTCTTCCACCACGCGTCCCGCTTCCATGACCACGATACGGTCGGCATTGACGACCGTGGACAGGCGATGGGCGATGACGATGGTGGTGCGGCCCTTCATGATCGTTTCCAGCGCCTGCTGGACGCGCTTTTCCGATTCGTTGTCGAGGGCAGACGTTGCTTCATCGAGAAGCAGTACCGGCGCCTTGCGCACGATGGCGCGCGCAATCGAAATGCGCTGGCGCTGGCCGCCTGAAAGCGTCGCGCCGTTTTCGCCAATCGGCGTGTCATAGCCTTGCGGTTGTTGCAGGATGAAATCATGCGCATGGGCAAGCTGGGCTGCCTTGACGATTTCTTCTTCCGTCGCGTCCGGGCGTCCATAGCGGATATTGTCGGCAATGGTGCCTTCAAACAGGTAGGGCTGTTGCGACACATAGGCGACGGCGTGGCGCAGCGAGCGCTTGGTGACCTTGGAAATATCCTGTCCGTCGAACAGGATCGTTCCCTTGTCGAGATCGTAGAACCGCTGCACGAGATTGATGAGCGTTGACTTGCCCGCACCCGATGCGCCGATGATCGCCGTGGTTTCACCTGCCTTGGCGACAAAGCTGACGCCATGCAGAACCGGCGCAAGCTCGCTATAGGAGAAATACAGGTTCTCGAACTGGATTTCGCCGGGGCCGGGGTTCAGCGCCACTGCATCGGCGGCATCGCGCTGGTGCGGCTTGATATCCAGCACTTCATAGATCATGCGGGCGTTGACAAGCGCCTTTTCCAGCCCGACCTGAAGGCGGGCAAGACGGCGCGCCGGATCATAGGCCAGCAGCATGGCGGTGATGAAGGCGAAGGTCGCGCCGGGCGGCTGATGGTCGAGAATGGCGCGATAACCGCTATAGGCCAGCACGCCGGAAACGGCGAAACCGGCCAGTATTTCCGAAATCGGCGTCGTGCGTTCCGACACTTTGGCGATCTTGTTGCTGCGTCCTTCCGACATATCGATCAGATTGCCGATCTTGGCGCGCAGCTGGTCTTCCATCGTGAAGGCCTTAACGACTGCGATGCCCTGCACGGATTCCTGCATGGCGCCGAGAAGATGCGAATTCAGATGCACGAGATCGCGCGTGACCGAGCGGATGCGGCGCGAAATATAGGCGACGGCCAGAATGAGCGGCGGGCCGATCAGGAAGATCGCGACCGACAGCATCGGGTCCATGTAGAACATCATGGCGACCAGACCGATCAGCGAGATGAAATCGCGCGCAATCGACGAAATCGTCATGTTGAGCAGGTCGCGGATGCCGGAGACATTCTGGTTGATCTGCGCCGCCAGATGACCGGAGCGGGTGTCGTTATAGAAGTCGAGGCCGAGCTTCATCAGATGGTCGAAAATACGCTTTTGATAGCGCGCGACCAGATTATTGCCGATCTTGGCAAGCTCGACGGCCTGCACATAGCCGGAAAAACCGCGCAGGATGAAAATCGCCAGCAGCGTGCCGCAGATGACCCAGATCAGGGGCAGGTTCTGCTCATAGAAGATCTTGTCGATCATCGGCTTCATCATATAGGCGAGCGCGGCGTTGGATCCGCCGACGATCAGCGATGCGATGATGGCGATGATATAGTTCTTCTTATATTCACCGATATTCTCCGACATCATGCGCCGGATTACGCGGGTCGCTTCGCCCGTGTCGATTTTCTTCTTTTTCTTCTTGAATAAGCTCACGTGCAAAAGCGCTTCATTCCTGAGCTCGGTATGTCCGAGACTGCCGTTGAAAATGCGTTGGTATTAAAACCAAAAACGCGGCGGTGAAAAGGCCGAAAGCCAATTCCCCGCCGCGTTTCTATAGCCTTATGTGGCTTAATTATCCATCCCGTGACCGTCGATTTCAGGCGCGGTGAGGTTCAGCCGATGCGCCAGCGGCGTCCATCCGTCGAGACTTCGAAGCGCGAAGGTGCGCAGGCAAAAGCCGACAGGCCGCTCAAAGCCGCCAGCGGATAGGTGATCACATGGATCGGAATGTCGTGCATGATGGCCTGATGCGGCGCCTTGTCCTCGAAGGCCGCACGGAACGCACCCGCCCGCAAAGCAGGCAGAATGCGCTGCGGAATGCCGCCCGACAGGTAAACGCCGCCATGCGCCATGAAGACAAGCGCCATGTCGCCCGCCACGCGGCCAAGATAGGTCGCAAACAGGTCGAGCGTTTCGCTGGCTTGCGCATTGCTGCCATCGAGACCGGCGGAGGTGATGTCGGCGGGCGTCTCCAGGGTCGGGGTGACGCTATCGGCGATGCAGATCGCCACATAGAGATTTTGCAGGCCGCGTCCGCTCAGAATCTGTTCGGCAGAAACGCGCCCGTCGATCTGCTCGATATGCGGGAAAATCTGATAGTCGCGTTCGCTGCGCGGGCCGACATCGACATGACCGCCTTCACCGGGAACCGGTACCCACGCCTTGCGGGTGCGCACCAGACCGGCCACGCCGAGGCCCGTGCCCGGGCCGAGCACGACACGGGTTGCGATCACCTCTTCCGGCTTGCCGCCGATCTGCTCCATATGATGGCCTTCGAGCGACACCACGGCCAGCGCCTGCGCCTCGAAATCGTTGAGCACGGTTACGTCCTTGAAGCCCAGATCGGAGATCAGCTTCTTCGGGCGCACAACCCAATCGCAATTGGTGAGGTCGATTTCATCGCCTTCGACGGGGCCTGCAATGGCCAGAATGACCGAGCGCGGCTGTAGCGACGTCTGGTCGAGAATGGCCGTCTGAATGGCTTCATCGATGGTCGCATAATCCGCCGTCTGAAGAACCGGGAATTCCTTCGGATCGGAATTGGCATCGACAAGGATTGCAAAGCGGGCATTGGTGCCGCCGATATCGCCGACGAGGACTGGAAACTGGAAACTCTGTTCGGCGTCGATCATGGCCTGCATTCTCTCTCCCTGCCGTTTCTTGTGCCCTTTGGGTGTTGGGGGGCTTACCCATGGGCTGTTATATTTCTTCGATTGTATCAGTCTAAAGCTTTGATCAGCTTTTCTGCCGTGGCGCGGTTCAGCGCCATTGGTATGTCGTAGACGCTGCCGAGGCGGGTCAGCGCCTTGACGTCCACGTCATGCGGAAGTGGCGACAGCGGATCGATGAAGAAGATCAGCACTTCGACGGTGCCTTCCGCAATCATGGCGCCGATCTGCTGGTCTCCGCCGAGCGGGCCGCTTTTGACGCGCTGGATCGTCAGCGAAGGGCAGGCATCAAGGATCAGCCCGCCGGTCGTTCCCGTCGCCACAATATCAAAACGCGACAACGCCTTTTCATGCGTGCGCGCAAAGGCGACCATGTCGTCTTTCTTCAAATCGTGGGCGATCAATGCGATGCGCAGGCGCTCTGTCATGAAATTGATAACCTTGTCATCAAGCTCTAAATCGTTTGAAACCTATAGCTGAGCCTTAGGCCGGTGAAAAGAGGGCTTAGAGAGAATGCCCCGCCGTCAAACGACGGGGCACGATGTCTGATTACTGCACGCCATAGGTGACGTCGGCAACCGAATTTGGTGCAGGACCGGCCAGCACGGCAGCGCAGGCCTTTGGAAGATCAGACACCATGACGGGGCGCGGCTTCTTCGGCGGTTCCTTTGACGGCTTGGCTGGCTTCCACGGTTCATCGGTGAACCACCAGGCAAGCGACTTGTCGCAGCCGTCGCCAGCCGCCACCTTGGGCTGCGACTTGCATTGCGGCGAGCCGGGCTGGCAGGTCAGGCGCACATGGAAATGGTAGAAGTGACCCCAATAGGGGCGAACCTTGCCAAGCCAGCTTCTGTCGCCGGTCACCGTATCGCAGAGCTGCTTCTTGATGCCCGGATGCACGAAGATGCGCTCCACTTCCGGATAGCTCGCGGCATGTTTGATCAGCGCCGTGCGGGCAGGGGTCCATTTCTTGGGATCGACATAAAGTGAATCCCCTTTCAGCATCGATACGGCGGAAACGCTTTCGCGTTCGGCATCCGTGAAGCGCTTCTTGGGCATTGGTGTCAGCCAGATATCAGCATCGAGCCCTACCTGATGCGAGGCATGGCCGGTTAGCATCGGACCGCCGCGCGGCTGGGAAATATCGCCGACGAGCAGGCCCGGCCAGCCATCCTTGGCGGCATCGCGGGAGAGTTTTTCCAGCAAGCCGATCATGCGCGGGTGGCCCCAGCGGCGATTGCGCGACAGGCGCATGACCTGCCAGTTCGGACCGTCTGTCGGCAGCGCAACAGCGCCTGCGAGACAGCCCTTGGCATAAAAGCCGATCGATTGCGGCGATTGCGCCAGCACGGGCATCTTTTCCGCTCCGAAAGCCTGCTTGGCTGGCATGTCATCCGCCATGGCCATAGGCACGAAGTCAGGCGCGATCATCGTTGCCAGCGAGGCAATGAGGATAAATTTCTTCAGTTTGTTTGCGATCATGGGGCAATTCCATGGTTTGCCAAAGGGCGCTGTGACTGCGAATCAAACAGCAAAGCTACGGGCATTATGCTGTGTGAAATGCAGGCCAGCAATGCCGGTCGGCTGTTTGTGCCAACCGACCGGCATTTGGATCAGCTCCGTTGCAGCCTTGCAAGCATGGTCAGGACCACAAGGGGCGCGACTGTGCAGAATGCGATCAGCGGCCAAGCCGTTTCGCCGGGCAGCAAAATGACGAGCGCTGTTCCTGCCAGACTGACCATCAGGCTCTGTATGCAGAAATAGAGAGCGACAGCCATGCCTGCACTGTCGTCGAAAGCTGCCAAAGCGCCGTTTGCCGTCATGGATGCGGTCAAAACAATGCCGATGGCAGCCAGCCACATGGGTAGTATCAGGCTGGCGAAGGATGGTTGCAGCAGGTTTTCGGTCAGGAGCAAAGCCAGCGCGCTGGCAAGGAGCACGACCATGCCGAGCGCCACGCTTTTTCGTACACCCGACTTTCGGGTGTAAGATGACAGAAGGCGCGTGGCGGCAATCATCACCATGGCAACGCTTGCAAATGCCAGACTGAATTCCGTCTCTCCAAAGCCGCCTCTTTCGATCAGGATGCGCGGTGCCGTGGAAAAGAAAACAAAGAAGGTACCCATCGCCGTGCCGAAGCCCAGCGTGTAGGTCCAGAACGTAAAATCCTTCAATATTTTCAATGCGCTAAGGTGGTCAGCGTCATTGCGGTCAGGGCGTGTTTCCGGCCAGAGGCGGAACGCCCGCCATGTTGCGACAAGGCCAAACACGCCGAGCGCTATGAAAATCGCGCGCCAGCCGAAACCGCTGGCAATCAATGCGCCAGCGACGGGGCCGATGGCCGGAACGAAGGACAGCATGGCGCTGAACAGGCCGTAGATTGTCGCGCCTTCCGGGCGGTCGGCATAAACATCGCGCACCGTGGCAAAGGTTGCAACGAGTGCGGCTGAGGCGCCGACCGACTGGGTGAAACGCAGGGCGATGAAAACGGTGGCGCTATCCGTCGCCGCCAGCGCAAAGGAAGAAAGCACAAAGACGGCACCACCGCCCAGCAGCACCGGCTTGCGCCCGATGCGGTCGGACAAGGGACCGAAGACGAGTTGCCCGACACCCAGCATCACCATGTAGAGACTGAGTGTCAGTTGCACCATGGCAGGCGTGGTTTTCAGAATTGCCGGCATGGATGGAACCACCGGCAGGTAGATATCCATGGCCAGCGAGGCGAGGATGTCGAAGGGAGCCATCAGCGCGAGCGCGAATGGCAAAGTGAAGCTCCAGGATGGAGTTTTCTGATGATCAAATGGCATGACAAAGCATCCGCTCGAAGACAATCGGGCGGCAATCTGCCTGCAATGGAAGACGTTGGTCCGGGACAGATGCCGCAACAGGTTGGAAAAGCTGTTGCGGCTTATTTATCTGCTGACTTGCTGTTACCCATCGTTATGTCCCGGTTTGGAATTTGCGTCAGGGCGTTTTACCCGAAGGGGTGCACGCGTGCAATCAGCGCCAGTTTCCGTCCTTCCACATGGCCGAAAAGGCGGTCTTGTAGTCGGGATAGGCGAATGTGTAGCCCAGTGCCTGAATGCGCTGATTGGAGACACGCTTGTTCTCGCCATAGAAGGAGCGCGCCATCGGTGTCAGCTCCGCGTCTTCGAAGGCCACTTCCGGTGGCGGCGTGACGCCCATCAGCTCTGCCGCATAGGTGACGACATCCTGCGGTGGCGATGGCTCATTATCGGTGATGTTGAAAATACCGCCCGTATCGGTGCCCGCGAGAAAGCGCAAAGCGCCGGCAATGTCTTCCACATGGATGCGGTTGAAAACCTGATCCTGCTTGACGAGACGTCGCGCCGTGCCGCGCTCCAGATTGACGAAAGCATTGCGACCCGGGCCGTAAATGCCGGACAGCCGCAAGATCGCCAGCGGCGTTCCGTGCCTCTCGCTCAGGCTTGTCCAGGCTTGCTCTGCCTCGACGCGTTCGAGGCTGCGGCGCGAAACCGGCTTGCAGGGTGTGGTTTCATCCACCCATGCGCCCTTGTGATCGCCATAAACACCGACGGTCGAGAGATAGCCGATCCAGCGAATCGTATTGTCGGGACGGCGCAGCGCTTCTTCGACCCATGCAAGCGCCGGGTCGCCCGCTTCGCCGGGCGCAATCGAAATCACCACATGGGTTGCCTTGGCGAGTCGCTCCAGAAGTTCGGGCGAGGGCGTTTCACCATCGAACAAAACCGTCGAAATGCCGGATTTCTCAAGAGTTGGGAATTTTTGCTCGTGCCGGGTTGTCCCGTCAATGCGCTCTACTTCTCCCGTCATCCGCTTGGCAAAGGCTTGTGCCGAATATCCGGCTCCGAACAGGAAAATGCGCATGTCAGACTGTCTCCGTATTCCACTCTTTCTGTACCGTAGCATCCTCTTCGGCGGAGGCCAGACGTTTTTGCAAGGCATCGACATGGCCCGGCTCGGCCAGCTGCTTCAAGGCCCAGACTGCCGCCCCGCGCACGACAGGCGCGGCATCGCCAAGCAGCGTCTCGATCTGCGGCAACAGCGTTGCATCGCCCGAATTGCCCGCTGCGATCAGCACGTTGCGGATGAAGCGGTCGCGCCCGATCCGCTTGATTGGCGAACCGGAAAAAAGCGCACGAAACGCCGGATCATCAAGCGCCAGCAGGTCGCTCAGACGTGGCGCTTTCAGATCGTCGCGCGCCTTCAGCTTCATTTCGCTGGTTGCCTGCGCGAATTTATTCCACGGACAGACCGAAAGGCAGTCGTCGCAGCCATAGATGCGGTTGCCCATGGCCTTGCGAAACTCCGCCGGAATAGGGCCCTTGTTCTCAATGGTGAGATAGGAAATACAGCGGCCTGCATCGATGCGGTAGGGCGCCGGAAAGGCCTTGGTGGGGCAGGCGTCGAGACAGGCGCGGCAGGAGCCGCAATGATCGTGATCCGGCTCATCCGGCGCGATTTCCGCTGTGGTGAAGATCGAGCCGAGGAACAGCCAAGAACCAAGCTCGCGGCTGACCAGATTGGTGTGCTTGCCCTGCCAGCCAAGCCCGGCGGCTTCCGCCAACGGTTTTTCCATGACAGGCGCGGTATCGACGAATACCTTGACGTCCTGCCCGGCGCGCGCGGCAAAGCGGCTCGCCACATGCTTCAGCTTGCCCTTGATGATGTCGTGATAATCGCGGTTCTGCGCATAGACCGATATGGCTGCGCGATCCTTCTGATCGAGTACAGCCAGCGGGTTGGTGTCTGGCCCGTAATTCATGGCCAGCATCATGATGGAACGGACTTCCGGCCAGAGCACGCCGGGATTGGCCCGGCGTTCTTCGGTCTCTTCCATCCAGAGCATGTCGGCGTGATGGCCATCGGCAAGATATTGCCGCAGGCGTTCAGGCGCCTGTGGAATAGCATCCGGTGTGGTGAAGGCGACAGCGTCGAAGCCCACGGCTTTGGCTTCTTCGATGAGGAAGCGCTTCAGCCTGTCTGCCTTTGTCTCAGAAGTCGAGGTCGCCATAATGGGCCACCGGGGCAAGCCCGCGCACGCGATCGGACAGAAGCGGGCGGAAAGCGGGACGCGACTTCATCCGCGCATACCAGTCGCGCGCGGCACGGGTTTCGCCCCATTCGATTTCACCGAGATAATCGAGTGCCGAAACCGCAGCTGCGGCGGCCATGTCGGCATAGCTTGGATGCGCGCCTGCCAGCCAGTCGCGGGTGGCGGCCAGCCAGTCGATATATTTCATATGCTGGCGAATATTGGTGCGGGCTGCGCGGATCGCGGTCGAATCCGGCGCGCTGCCGCCCATTTCAGCCGCCATCTGCAATTTATAAACGCGCTCTCGCGTGATGTGGCGGGTGACTTCGTTTTCGAATTTCAACAGGAACCAGTCCACGAGGCGGCGCACTTCGGCGCGCTCCATCGGGCTTTCCGGCAGGAGACGACGGCTGCGCTTCAATGCACCCCGCGTTTCGTCGAGATATTCGGCGATCACTGTTGCGCCGACGACCGGCAGATCGTTTTCCGCCAGCAGCACGGGCAAGGTGGCAGCCGGGTTCAGCGCCAGAAATTCCTTGCGGCGCGACCACGGCCTTTCCTCGATCAGTTCCGCTTCCACGCCATATTCGCCGAGGATAAGCCGCACATAACGTGAGCCTGAAGACATGGGATGATGAAACAGCGTAAGCATGATCGACGCGGTACTCTCGACTGACACAGCTTGAATTGAACGTCCGGAGATTGGTACGGCGGCTGGCGTTTGCCCATGCAGCAGGCTATTTCTGCTGCCAAGCGATTCGACGCCGCCTCAACGGAATATAAAGTCTATAAGACCTATGTTTGCGGGAGACAAGCAATCGCTGGAAGTGCCCGTTTTAGTCGCCACAGCCGCTAATGCGAGCCGGTTCAGATGCCATCATCGTGCCAACCATTCTAAGGTACTGACTTCATGGATATTTTTAATCTGCTGGAAGCCGCGTTTCTCGGTCTCATCGAAGGGTTGACCGAGTTTATCCCGGTTTCGTCCACCGGGCATTTGTTGCTGGTCGGTCATTTTCTGGGATTTGAATCCACAGGAAAGACGTTCGAGGTGCTGATCCAGCTCGGCGCTATTCTGGCCATTCTGACCGTTTATTCGGCGAAATTGCTGAAGCTCCTTGCGGATTTTCCGCGTGATGCGCGCACGCGTCATTTTGTCTTCGGTATTCTGGTCGCCTTCCTGCCCGCTGCTTTCATCGGTGCGGCTGCGCATGGCTTCATCAAGAGCGTGCTCTTCGAAACGCCGATCCTTGTCTGCATCATGCTGATCGTCGGCGGTCTGATCCTGCTCTGGGTCGACCAGCTCAATCTGAAGCCGCGCTATCATGATGTGATGGATTATCCGCTGCCAATGTGCCTTGCCATCGGCTTCATCCAGTGCCTCGCCATGATCCCCGGCGTGTCGCGTTCGGGTTCCACGATTGTCGGTTCGCTGCTGCTGGGCGCGGACAAGCGGTCGGCTGCTGAATTCTCGTTCTTCCTCGCCATGCCGACCATGGCCGGAGCCTTCGCCTACGATCTCTACAAGAGCCGCGACATGCTCACGATGAATGATGGCGCACTGATCGCTGTCGGCTTCGTGATGGCTTTCATCTCAGGTGTGTTCGTCGTGCGCTATCTGCTCGACTATGTCTCGCGCCATGGCTTCAAGCTCTTTGCCTGGTGGCGTCTGATCGTCGGCTCCGCTGGCCTAGCCGCTTTGTTGATTTGGGGATGAGCAAAAGAAAAGGGGCCTCGCGGCCCCTTTATTCATTCCGACTATCGATATCTCACGCAAAACCGGTCTTGGTGTACTGACCGGCCACGCGGTAGCGCCAGAGATAGGCTGGGAGCACGGCGTCGACGCCTTCCGGCGTAATGCCCATGCCCTGCAAGGTGCGGCTTTCCTTGATGGCTGCTTCCGAAACGACATTGTCGGATTTCAGGAGCGTCACCTGATCGTTGGTGATCGGCGGGTTCGGCAGCAGGCTGAGAACCGAAGCCTGCAGGCGGGCGACCCACCAAGGCAGCGAAATGAGAACGCGCTTGCGGTCGACGACGCGCAGCATGTCCTTCATCCAGTTCTTGAACGGCTGTACATCCGGGCCGCCGAGTTCATAGACGCCACCCGGCATCAGCTTGCCATCAACGGCGTGGGCAACAGCTTCCGCGACATCGCCGACATAGACCGGCTGGAGCTTCGTTTCGCCACCGCCGATGACCGGCAGGAAGGGCGAGAAACGCGCCATATTGGCGAAGCGATTGAAGAAGCGGTCTTCGTGACCGAAAATGATCGACGGACGCAGGATAACGCTTTCCGGCAGCGCAGCGAGAACGGCGTTTTCGCCTTCAGCTTTGGTGCGGGCATAATCCGAAGCCGAATTCACATCGGCAGCGAGCGACGAAATGTGGGTCATCGGAATGCCAGCGGCCTTGGCAGCTTCGGCAATGTTCTTCGCGCCCAGCACCTGAACCGTGTTGAAACGCTGGCGGCCGCTTTCTGCGAGAATGCCGACGAGGTTCACGACATGGTCGGAACCCTTGACGACCAGCTCGACCGAAGCGCGATTGCGGACATTGGCCTGCACCATCTGGATCTGCCCGACATTGCCGAGCGGAGCCATGTAATAAGCCACTTCGGGCTTGCGCACGGCAACGCGCACACGATAGCCACGCTTGGTGAGACTTGCTACGACCGCGCGCCCGACAAAGCCGGAGCCGCCGAAAACGGTGACCAGTTTCGGCCTGTTGTGGACTTCGTTCGGTTCGGTCTTCATCCTAAACTCCTGCATGAAAGCCAGTTGGGCCGCTTGCGAGCAGCAGCCGCAATGCGTCTGTATTGCCGGTGATTTATCGCCTTTTTGCCACAAGGCAAAGGGGACTTGTTGTCACGATCATGATAGCGGGGCTTTTTCCCGTAATTAAAGCGCAATAGAGCTTTGAGATTCCGCTGCTTGCTGTTAAATCGCGCGCATGAGCACACCACTTGACCATATTCGCAATTTTTCGATCGTCGCCCATATCGATCATGGCAAATCGACGCTGGCCGACCGCCTCATTCAATTGACTGGCGGTCTGGATACGCGCGAGATGAAGGATCAGGTTCTCGACTCGATGGATATCGAGCGCGAGCGCGGCATCACCATCAAGGCGCAGACCGTCCGTCTCACCTATAAGGCGAAGAACGGCGAAGATTATGTGCTGAACCTGATCGACACCCCCGGACATGTCGACTTCGCTTATGAAGTCTCGCGTTCGCTGGCGGCATGCGAGGGTTCGCTGCTCGTGGTGGATGCTTCCCAGGGCGTGGAAGCGCAGACGCTGGCCAATGTCTATCAGGCCATCGACAATAACCATGAAATCGTGGTCGTGCTGAACAAGATCGATCTGCCCGCTGCCGAGCCTGAGCGCGTCAAGCAGCAGATCGAGGAAGTCATTGGCATCGATGCGTCGCAGGCCGTGCATATTTCTGCCAAGACCGGCATCGGCATCGAAGACGTGCTGGAAGCCATCGTCACCCAGCTGCCCGCGCCGAAGGAAGGCGACCGCAATGCGCCGCTCAAGGCCATGCTGGTCGACAGCTGGTACGATTCCTATCTCGGCGTTATCGTTCTGGTGCGCGTCATCGACGGCGTGCTCAAGAAGGGCCAGACCATCCGCATGATGGGCACGGGCGCGAAATATCCGGTGGAACGCACCGGTGTCTTTACGCCGAAAATGGTTCAGATGGACGAACTCGGCCCGGGCGAGCTTGGCTTTATCACCGCTTCTATCAAGGAAGTGGCCGATACGCGCGTCGGCGATACGATCACCGATGATCGCCGCCCGACCGAAAAAATGCTGGCCGGCTTCAAGCCTGCGCAGCCGGTTGTGTTCTGCGGTCTGTTCCCGGTTGATGCAGCGGATTTTGAAGATCTGCGCGGCGCCATGGGCAAGCTGCGCCTCAACGACGCTTCGTTCTCGTTCGAAATGGAAACCTCGGCAGCGCTCGGTTTCGGTTTCCGTTGCGGCTTCCTCGGCTTGCTGCATCTGGAAATCATTCAGGAACGTCTTGAGCGCGAGTTCAATCTCGACCTCATCACGACGGCGCCTTCGGTTGTCTATCGCCTGAACATGATCGACGGCTCGCAGAAGGAATTGCACAACCCGGCCGATATGCCGGATGTGGTGAAGATCTCGGCCATCGAAGAGCCCTGGATCAAGGCAACCATCATGACGCCGGATGATTATCTCGGCGCGATCATGAAACTGTGTCAGGATCGCCGCGGCATTCAGGTGGACCTCACCTATGTCGGCCCGCGCGCCATGATCACCTATGAACTGCCGCTCAATGAAGTGGTGTTCGATTTCTACGACCGCCTCAAGTCGATCTCGAAGGGCTATGCCTCGTTCGATTATAACCTCTCGGAATATCGTGAGGGCGATCTGGTCAAGATGTCGATCCTCGTGAACGAAGAGCCGGTCGATGCGCTGTCGATGCTGGTTCACCGAACGGCTGCGGAAAAGCGCGGTCGTGCGCTTTGCGAGAAGCTGAAAGAGCTGATCCCGCAGCACATGTTCAAGATTCCGATTCAGGCGGCTATCGGCGGTCGTATCGTGGCGCGCGAGACCATCTCGGCGCTGCGCAAGGACGTGACGGCCAAGTGCTACGGCGGCGACGTGACGCGTAAGCGCAAACTTCTGGAAAAGCAGAAGGAAGGCAAGAAGCGCATGCGCCAGTTCGGCAAGGTCGAAATCCCGCAAGAGGCCTTTATTCAGGCGCTCAAGATGGGCGATGATTGATCCTTCGTTCCTTTGATCCGTTGAAGGGGATGGCGTTTGCGTTAGACACGTTATCCTAAGCTGACAGGACGGTAATTTGGAAAAGGGCACTTCGGTGCCCTTTTCTCTTTTTTGGGGGTGTTGGAAGAGGGCGCTACGCGCTTTCCCTCATCCTGAGGAGCCGTTGAAAACGGCGTCTCGAAGGGCGAGGGAAAGTCGCTGAAGGCGGGTTATTTTGGGTCCTATATCTTTGGCGTCTCTCTACCGCCTCTCGTTCTTCGACCTTCGATGAACTCAGGATGATGCTAGGCTTCACTCCGCCGGATCGGGGAGACACTAGGCGCGGCGCAACCGCTCCTCGCCCTTCGAGACGCCACCTTCGGTGGCTCCTCAGGATGAGGAGCGGGGCAGGCGGCATTGATAATGCCAGCGTGTTCAGGGCTTATCGCTTGCGTTTCGCAAGTTCCGGCAGGCCTTCATAGTTCAGCGCTATCAATGCTTCTTTCTTTACCCGCGACCAACCTTTGATCTGCCGTTCGCGTGCGATGGCGTCGACGATCCGGTCGTAGGTTTCCGTGAAAACAAGTTGGACGGGCCGCCGCTTCTTTGTGTAGCTTTCGTAGATCCCCTCGTTATGTTCCCACAATCGAGCTTCAATATTCTGTTTGGTGAGCCCGGTATAATAGGACCCATCCGCACAACGCAGAATGTAGACTGTTACTTCCATGACTTGCCCCCGCGCGTCTTTGGAAGCTAGATGTTGCGTCAAGCTCGACTGTCTAACAAGTCGCGATGATCTTCTTGAAATCGTCTACGTTCAGAAAGTTGGAAACCGTGTCCGCAAATCCCCGCATTTCCATCACCTACTGCACCCAATGCAATTGGCTGTTGCGCGCTGCGTGGATGGCGCAGGAACTGTTGCAGACTTTCGGACAGGATCTGGCGGAGGTCGCATTGCGTCCGGGGACTGGCGGAATTTTTGAAATCCGCGTGCTGATGCCAGATGGCCATGAAGAACTCATCTGGGAGCGTAAGCGCGACGGTGGTTTTCCGGAAGCCAAGGTTTTGAAACAGCGCGTGCGCGATCTGGTCTGGCCGGAACGCGATCTCGGTCATTCGGACCGACCAGCGAAACCTTGAGAGGACAGCTCTGCTGTCCAGTCCCTTCTATCCCTCGACAAGTCCAGAGTTGAGGGCCGGTGAGACGGGCATTTCCCGCGCTCGTCGATCCTTCGATGAACTCTGGAGGAGGTGCCGCTTGAAAACTTCTCAAATGTGGGAAACAGCAGCGCTTTAAGCTGACTGAAATCAATCCTCATCCACCACGCGCAGGCGCATCTGGGTGGGGGCGCTGTCCGCTGGTCTTGGTTGCGGGCGGGGCGTTTCCTCGGCGGGCTTTTCGCCAAATTCCAGTGCTTCGATTTTCGCGCCGCGCCGGGTGACCTTGTTGGACGACACCAGAATATCGTCAATATCCTTGTTGGCCTGCACAAAGTGCGTTTGCAGCTTGCGCACGCGTTCGTCAAGGCGGCCCACATCTTCCATCAGACGGATCACTTCGCCCTGAATGACATGCGCCTGCTCGCGCATGCGGGCGTCTTTCAGGATCGCCTGAATGACCTGTATCGACAGCATCAGCAGCGATGGTGAAACGATCACAATCCGCGCCCGGTGCGCGCGCTGGATCAGCGCTTCGAAATGCTCGTGAATATCGGCAAAGATCGACTCCGAGGGCACGAACAGAAAAGCCGTATCCTGCGTTTCGCCGGGGATCAGATATTTGTCGGAAACATCCTTGATATGGATTTCCATGTCGCGGCGGAACTGCACAACGGCAGCTTTGCGGGCGTCCGGATGCTCCTTCTCACGCATGGCGTTCCAAGCTTCGAGCGGAAACTTGGCGTCGATTACCAGTGAGGGTGCTTTATTGGGCATGCGCACGAGGCAGTCGGGACGGGTGCCGTTGGACAGTGTCGCCTGAAATTCATAAGCGCCTTGTGGCAAACCGTCGGCGATGATCGCTTCCATGCGTGACTGGCCGAAAGCGCCGCGCGTCTGCTTGTTGGCGAGGATCGCCTGCAACTGCACCACCTGTCCGGCGAGCGACTGGATATTGTTTTGTGCCGTGTCGATGACGGCCAGACGCTCCTGCAATTTGGCAAGATTTTCATGGGTCGAGCGGGTCTGCTCGGTCATGGTCTGGCCGATGCGATGCGTCATGCCGTCGAGCCGTTCGCGGATCGACTGGTTCAACTCTGCCTGTCGTGAGCCGAAAACCTCCGCCATGGTCTGCATGCGGCCCTGCATCTCCGCCTGTGCTTTCAGGATTTCCGCCATGCGATATTCGGCGTCGCGGGCGCGGTCTTCTGCCTGTGCTTCGGCAACGGCGCGCAGGCGCGCTGAGCGCGTTGCGGCGATCAGGAAAATGACGAGGCAAAGCACCACCACCACAATGCCAGCCAGAAGAATATCTCCCAGCGTGAGCGATGTGGCGCCGAGCTGCAAAAGCGGCTCATTCAAGAGGTTCTGGTTTTCCATGCAGCAAGCTTAGCTGATTCGTAAGGCCTTGATGAGATCAAAACAAGAACATTTTGCAAAGCGCAATTGACGATTCTGTCACAAGCGATTACGTGAAACGCATGTCAGTAAAACCGCTTGTCATCCTTCCCGATCCTGTGTTGCGCCTGGTTTCCAAGCCAGTGGAGCGCTTTGACGATCAGCTGCGCAAATTTGCCGGCGACATGTTCGACACCATGTATGACGCGCCGGGCATTGGCCTTGCCGCCATTCAGGTTGGCGAGCCGATCCGCATGCTCGTCATCGACCTTGCCAAGGAAGGCGAGGAAAAAGCGCCGCATGTCTTCATCAATCCCGAGATTGTCGGCGTGACGGATGAAGTCAGCACCTATGAAGAAGGTTGCCTGTCTATTCCGGATTATTATGCGGAAGTGGAACGGCCTGCTGCCATTCAGGTCAAATATTTCGATGCCGATGGCAAGCCGCACGCAATGGAAGCGGATGGCCTGATGGCCACCTGCTTGCAGCACGAGATCGATCATCTCAACGGTGTGCTCTTCATCGATCATATTTCCAAGCTGAAGCGCGATATGGTCATCAAGAAGTTCAAGAAGCTCGCCAGCCAGCGGGCGTCGAAAAAGGCTCTTTAGATGCGTATTGTCTTCATGGGCACGCCGGATTTTTCCGTGCCGATCCTGACCGCCATTATCGGGCAGGGCTATGATGTGGTGGCCGTCTATTCGCAGCCGCCGCGTCCGGCAGGCCGCAGAGGGCTGGAACTGACCAAGTCGCCTGTCCATGAAAAGGCCGAACAGTTCGGTATTCCCGTCTTCACGCCGAAGAGCCTCAAGGGTGCGGAAGAGCAGGAAGTGTTTGCGAGCCTTGAGGCCGATGTCGCCATCGTCGTCGCCTATGGTTTGCTGTTGCCCAAGGCCATTCTCGATGCGCCGCGGCTTGGCTGCTATAACGGCCATGCCTCGCTTCTGCCGCGCTGGCGCGGTGCCGCGCCTATCCAGCGGGCTATCATGTCGGGCGATAGCGAAACCGGTATGATGATCATGAAAATGGACGAGGGGCTCGATACGGGCCCCGTCGCCATGGCTGAAAAAGTGGCGATCACGCCGGATATGACGGCGGGCGAATTGCATGATCGCCTGAGCATGATCGGTGCCGACCTGATGGTACGGGCGCTGGGCGCGCTTGAGCGCGAAAGCCTGACATTGCAGCCGCAGGCCGAAGAGGGCGTCACCTATGCCGCCAAGATCGACAAGGCCGAAGCGCGCATTGACTGGTCGAAGCCTGCGAGCGATGTGCACAATGCCATTCGCGGCCTTGCGCCTTTTCCGGGTGCATGGTGCGAGATGGAAATCAATGGCGTTGTCGAGCGTGTGAAACTTCAGCGGTCGACGCTGGGCGAAGGCTCCGGTGCGGCGGGTACCGTGCTGGACGACCGGCTGACGGTTGCCTGCGGCGAAGGTGCCGTTCGACTCGTCACCTTGCAGCGTTCGGGCGGCAAGTCATTGCCTGCGCAGGAATTTCTGCGCGGCGCGACGGTTACGAAGGTTTTGTAGGCCCGTGCCGCGCTACAGGCTTCTGGTCGAGTATGACGGCACCCCCTATGCGGGCTGGCAGCGTCAGGAAAACGGCCACACCGTGCAGGGTGCTATCGAGCAGGCGTTCAAGAAATTCTGCGGCGAGGATCTGGCGCTAAGCGCGGCGGGCCGCACCGATGCAGGCGTGCACGCGACGGCGCAGGTTGCGCATGTCGATCTCAGCAAGGATTGGGGTGCGGGCAAGGTGCGTGATGCGGTCAATGCGCATCTGGTCATGGCCAATGAGCGCGTGAGCATCCTCAATGTCGAGAAGACCACCGACAGTTTCGATGCGCGTTTTTCCGCGCAGGGACGACATTATCTCTATCGCTTCCACAATCGCCGTGCGCCGCTGGCCGTTGATTATCAACGCGCGTGGTGGGTGCAAAAGCGCCTCGATCACGAGGCGATGCATGAAGCGGCGCAACTGCTTCTGGGCGAGCACGATTTCACGACCTTTCGCGCCACGCAATGCCAGGCCAAAAGCCCGGTCAAGACGCTGGATCGGCTTGATATCACGCGTGATGGCGAGATCATCGAGATGCGAGTTTCGGCGCGCTCGTTCCTGCACAATCAGGTGCGCTCCTTTGCAGGCAGCCTGATGGAAGTGGGCGTCGGTCGCTGGACGGCGGATGATTTGCAGGCGGCGCTTGAAGCACGCGACCGCAAGGCCTGCGGACAAGTCGCGCCGCCTTACGGTCTTTATCTGATCGGCGTCGACTACGCTTTTCCGTTTTAGGGGTTATTTTGAAAAGAAGAGCGCAACAATTGACGACTTTTATCTAAAGTAAAAATCGACCTCGCCCGTGCCGTTGGCGTCGCTGACCACAACTCCGTTTATTCCAGAAGGCGTGATGATTCCATTGTTGGTAAAGCGCCATGTTATGTTGCTGGGGTGAGGGTCCATTCCGTTGCGGGGAACCAAACTCACATTGATATCCCGCATCTTTACGAGTGGGTCTGGCGGAAGGTCTAGATAGTTGTCGGTATATGGCTCCAAGCATAATACCGCTAAATTGACTGCACTTGGCAAGTCAGCAGTAACGCGCGTCTTCTGATAATTTTCTCCGCAAACTCCATAGAATAAGTATAATTTTCCCCCGTCTTGCCATCGAATGTAATCCGCCCCTGTAGTTCGTCACCCGGTTTCACTCTAACAGCTTCGCCATTATACTGGACACCATCTATATAGTAAAAGCATCCCGCTTGCCACGACATGCTTGTTGGTATCCATGATAAGACTGGTTGCATCAAATTCTCGCCTTTGTAATCCTGTAATCCGTTCCATATATTTACGTGCGCTAAACAATGGGGGAACTCGGGGGCAGATGGAACAGTCCAGTTTGTTAAAAACTCCTGAATGACCGCAACTTTGTCTGACGGCTTTTCAAAATTAGCGATCGCAGTATAGTTGCCAGTCATGCCGGCAACATCGTTACTTCTTAATTGTCTGTGTCTCATATTACGCGCCTTTACTATGCATGACGCGCCTAAGTTGTTGCTTTTGCAAGTTTAATGAAAATGACATTTGTGTCGGTGCTTACCCGATCTTATTTCAATAAGCGTGCGGGTCGAAGCCGATGCCGAAGATCTGCTGAAGCAGCACGGTGAGGAAAAGCGAGCCGAAGAAGACGCAGGCGAAGAACGGTGCGGCGAAAGCGTGGGGGCGTTGCAGCGCCACAAAGGTCAGCCGATAGCTCAGCACAATCGAAGCGCCGAACATGATGAACGCGAAAAGCGTCGCGACATCGAAGCGTCCCGGAAAGAACAGCTGTAGCAAGGTGATCGGCGCAAAGACCCAGGCCAGAAGCGCGCTGCCCCAATTGGTGGCGATCACATAGGCTGCATAGCGTTTGACGATGCCGATCCGTTTGGCCAGCATGCCGATGAGGGCAAGCGGCACCACCCATGCTGCAACATCCACGAAGGCGGCGCGCAGGACGATGGCAAAGCGGATGCCTGCTTCCTCGCGCCCGGCGGTAAGATCGGCGGCATAGGCCACCCAGCTGGCAAAAAGCGGTGGCAGAGCCACCGCTATCGCGAAAAAGGAAGACCAGAAACCCTCGGCGGATATGTCGAGGTAATCGAGACCGTCGCGGCGACCGAGCATCATTTTCCAGACGCCCAGGAAGTATCGGTAAATATCGTCCAGGCTCGGCATGGGCTCCCCAATGTTTCGCATTATCCAGTCCGAAAAGTCATGCAGCTTTCCGGGCCTATGCGTTACCCAAAGAAATCAGCGATGAAACGCTCATAAATCTGTGTCAGCCCTTCGAGGTCGGCAAGGGCAACACGTTCATCGACCATGTGCATGGTCTGGCCCACGAGGCCGAATTCCACCACCGGGCAATAATCCTTGATGAAACGCGCATCCGACGTGCCGCCGGAGGTCGACAGCTCTGGCCGCTTGCCGGTCACCGCCTCGACAGAGGCCGTCAGCGTGCCAATCAGTTTCTCGTCGCGGGTCAGGAAGACATGGCTTGGGCTTTCGCGCCACGTCAGTTCGTAGCTGATCGGTGTTTCGCGGCCTGGGCGTAGGCGATTGTCGCGGGCGGCCTTTTCGAGGCGTGCGCGGATTTCGGCTTGCAGGCTTTCCGCCGTCCATGTGTCGTTGAAACGAATATTGAACGAGGCCGTGGCCTTGTTCGGGATGACATTGGTGGCCTTGTTGCCTACGTCGATGGTGGTGACTTCCAGATTGCTGGCCTGAAAATCGGCAGTGCCCTGATCGAACGCCGGGTAAAGCAGGCTATCCACCAGCGTGGTGATGCCGCGCACCGGATTTTCCGCCAGATGCGGATAGGCCGCATGACCCTGCACACCGTGAACGGTGATCGTGCCGGAAAGCGAGCCACGACGACCAATCTTGATCATGTCGCCAAGCGCGTTGGGATTGGTCGGCTCACCGACAATCGAAGCGTCCCAGCTTTCGCCGCGCTGCTTTGCCCAGTCGAGCAGTTTTACAGTGCCGTTGACCGCAGGGCCTTCTTCGTCGCCGGTGATGAGGAAAGAGACGCTGCCCTTCAGGCTGCCATGCTTTTCTACATGGCGGGCCACAGCGGCGACAAAACAGGCGACGCCGCCCTTCATATCCACAGCGCCGCGCCCATACATGACGCCGTCTTCAATGGCGGCGGAGAAGGGCGGGTGCTTCCAGTCGTTTTCATCGCCGGGCGGAACGACATCCGTATGACCGGCAAACATCAGATGCGGTCCGTTGCCGGATTTGCGGGCATAGAGGTTTTCGATGTCAGGCGTGCCGTCTTCGCTGAAGACGGGCCGTTCAACGGAAAAGCCCATGGGTTTCAGCATCGCTTCCAGCGCCGTCAGCGCGCCGCCTTCGGCGGGCGTTACGGATGGGCAGCGGATGAGGGCGGCGAGATTTTCGGCGGGATTGACTGCTAGGCTCATGATGTCGGCTTCTTACTCAAGAATCGTCTGGAGAGTGAGACTAGATCGGGATGCGTCCGGATGGAACCACAAACCGTTGGTCGTAACCATGCCTGAAAATTCAGTCTTCATGCGCTTTTCCAAACTGGTTGCAATTTGAGAACGAAATTTTCTTGACCGGAGGGCCTCTGTCATCGTTAGTTAAAAAAGAGTTGATAACGAGACCCGGGAAACGGGCCGGTCAGCGGGAACCTTTCTTGAATAATGGGAAACTGTGCATGCGTTTAATCACCACAACTGTAGCAGGCATGATGGCGCTCTTCGGAGCAACGATGGTTCCAGCAAAGGCTGCACAGTGGAGTGAAGCGGGCGGACTGACAAGCATCCCTTACGGACACAAGGACTATTGCGGACGCAATCCTCGCGATTGCCGTGGCCATCGCGTGTTGCCGCCGATGCAGCTCACTCCACAGCGCATGAAGCTCCTGCAGAGCGTAAGCAGCTCCGTCAATCACCGTATCAAGCCCGTTTCCGATCAGGATAATTACGGCAAGCGCGATTACTGGACCATTCCGGTCAACGGCAAGGGCGATTGCGAGGATTACGTTCTGATGAAGCGTGCGCAGTTGATGGCGCGCGGCATGAGTGCGTCGCAACTTCTCATCACCATGGTGCAGGGCAGTGAGGCGCATATTGTGCTCACCGCCCGTACTGATCACGGCGATTATATTCTCGACAACCTGCGCGATGATGTGCTGCCGGTGGAGAAGACGTCCTATCGTTATATCAAGATGCAGTCGCCAGCCAATTCCGGCCAGTGGGTTTCCATTGCCGGTCGTTCGGTTGCCGTCGCGAATAACTGATAGCGAGCCGAGGGGGCGTTCCCCAAATCTGTTTTCTGAAAAGCCGCATCCTTGATGCGGCTTTTTTGTTGCGCTGGCTTTGCCGGTCTTGAAGCGGATAGCGGACAATGCCGTCATTGTTCACGTTTATTATACAATAACCCTAGACAGACTGTTCAGGTTTGCTGAACAAATTAACGGCTGTAATACATACGTGATCATCTTTAGAGCGGTACAATTATTGTTTTTAATTATATTTTTCGTGTTGTTAGCAACGATCTGATCAACGAACACGCACAAAGCTGTGATCCAGACAACATTTTCGTGACTGGAACTTTTCACCACTGTCACCCATTTCAGATGCATGGGAACGACGAATTGATACGTCGCTCCGTTTTATTAGGAGATTGAAATAATGAAGAAGCTTGTTCTTGCCGCTGCTGCCCTTGCTTTGAGTGCTGGTGCCGCTTTCGCTGAAAACCCACGCGTTGGTGAACCTGAAAATCTCTATGCAAACGACCGTACCCCGGTTGCATCGCAATCCGTTGACTACACGGCGCCTGCAGCGATCAGCACTCCGGTTTACCGCGATGGCTCGGCCAATCGTTTTGGCGATGCCAATCAGGGCTAATGGCCTTCTGCATAGCATGCCATCCCGAAGGTGTTGTCGGATCGGGTCTTGAAGATCTGCCGGATGCCGGAGGGGAAAGCCGCAAAGGCTTATTAAGTTCAACCTCGAAGTCCCTGATGCCTGAAAAAGGCTTGAACGGCCAGATGCCGCGGAAGGGGACAGGATGCAAAGGAATACGAAAATGAAAAAGTTCGCTCTTGCTGCCCTTGCAGTCGCTCTTAGTGCCGGTGCTGCCTATGCTGAAAATCCTTATGTGGGCATGCCTGAATCTCAGGTCGCTCAGGAAAAGGCTTTCCAGCAACCCAATTCCGGCCCGATCTTCAGCACGAAGGGCAATGTCGATTACACCGCAACTGCGACCATTCGTCAGTCGACCCCGGTTTATCAGGATGGTTCGGCCCATCGCTTCGGCGATGCCTCGCCTTCCAGCTTTGAGAACTAAGAGTTCGATAGCATAGAATCTCCCCGGAGGATGGCTGCGAAGTCTCCCCGGACGCATGCCCGGACCAGAGGCTTCGTGCCATCCGAAGGGAGCGATTGATCCCAGGATCGATCGCATCAAGCGGTCCATAAATGAAAAAGGCGAAGCTCGTGCTTCGCCTTTTTGTTGTCTGTCAGCGTTGCAAGGCGTCAGTCGCGGAGCAATTCGTTGATCGAGGTCTTCGAGCGGGTCTTTTCATCGACGCGCTTGACGATCACGGCGCAATAGAGGCTCGGGCCCCAGTTTTCGCCGGGTACGTTCTTGCCGGGCATGGTGCCTGCAACGACGACCGAGTAGGGCGGAACTTCGCCATAGAACACTTCGCCGGTGGCGCGGTCGACGATCTTGGTCGACTTGCCGATGAACACGCCCATGCCAAGCACCGAACCTTCACGCACGATGCAGCCTTCGACGACTTCCGAACGCGCGCCGATGAAGCAATTATCTTCGATGATGGTCGGACCGGCCTGCATCGGTTCCAGAACGCCGCCAATACCGACGCCGCCGGACAAATGCACATGCTTGCCGATCTGTGCGCAGGAGCCGACGGTGGCCCAGGTGTCAACCATGGTGCCTTCATCGACATAAGCGCCGAGATTGACGAAAGACGGCATCAGGATAGCATTTGGTGCGATATAAGCCGAATGGCGCACGACGCAGTTCGGCACGGCGCGGAAACCGGCCTTTTCGAACTCATTGGCAGTCCAGCCGTCGAACTTGGACGGCACCTTGTCCCACCAGGAGGACTGGCCGGGGCCGCCCTTGATGACTTCCATCGGGTTGAGACGGAAGGAGAGCAACACGGCTTTCTTCAGCCATTGATTGACTTGCCAGTTGCCGTCCGCCTGTTTTTCTGCGACACGGGCCTCGCCGCGATCGAGCAGGATAAGCGACTGTTCAACGGCATCGCGGATCTCGCCGCGGGTTGCCGTATTGACACCGTCGCGCTCGTCAAAAGCCTTGTCGATGGTCTTTTCAAGGGAGGCGAGGTCTGGCTTGGTCATGGGGTGCAGTCTCCGTGAATGGGCAGCGGATGGCAGACCGGGCGCTTGGTCCGGCCGATTGTCATGAAAGTGATTAAGCGAAGGCGCCAAATGGGTCAATGTAGATCGCGGCGCAATTGCATTCTCTTGGCCCATTCTCGAACAATGTCCGACATGTTTGAGACAGATTAAGCATTTAGCGCCAGAATAGAATTGGTAACAGGTTGTAAGGAGCAGGTGAGAAGCATGAACCCGATGGAGAAGTCCGGCTGGACGCCGTTCCCGAATTCCGAGGAAGCGATCAAGCAGGCGAAAACCGTACCGCAAACGCCCCAGACGGAAGCGCCTGCCTATCGCCTTGCCTTTACGGATGACGATTTTCTGACGCGTCGCGACCTGCGCCCTGTGCGCCTGCAACTCGAACTTCTCAAGCCCGAGCTGATCCTTGCTGACCGCGGTATTAAATCGACGGTGGTGATGTTTGGTGGTGCGCGCATTCCGGAGCCGGGCGGCGAGGCATGGGCGGCCAAGAACGAGGTTCAGAAAAAGAACCTCGAAGCCAATTCACATTATTACGAGGAAGCGCGCAAATTTGCCCGCCTGTGCTCGGAATATTCCGCCACGACCTATTATCGCGAATTCATCGTGGTGACGGGCGGTGGTCCGGGCGTGATGGAAGCGGGCAATCGTGGTGCGGCGGATGTCGGTGCGCCAACCATTGGCCTCAACATCGTGCTGCCGCACGAGCAGGCGCCGAACCCCTATGTGACGCCGGAGCTCTGCTTCAACTTCCATTATTTCGCGATCCGCAAGATGCACTTCCTGATGCGCGCCAAGGCGATCTGCGTGTTTCCGGGCGGCTTCGGCACGATGGACGAACTGTTTGAAGCAATGACGCTGATCCAGACCAACCGTATGGAACGCATGCCGCTGATCCTGTTTGGCAAGGAATTCTGGACCAAGGCGATCAATATCGAGTTTCTGGCCGAGCAGGGCACAATTTCGCCTGCCGATATCGAGCTTCTGAACTTCGTCGAAACAGCGGATGAAGCCTGGGATCAGATCAAGGATTTTTACAAGCTCTGAAATATGGCTTCTGCAGTGATCGCAGAGCATTCTTGTTGCAAATTGTGGCATGACAAATCAGGAGAGCGATTTTTCTCCTGAGGTGGCTATGTCATAAATCAACCTTAAACGAGGCCTGTCAGTGTCATCCCTATTTTTATGGGGGCGCTTTTATTTGGCCATATTTCAGGAATGTGCAATTTAAACAATATATTTATATGGCGAAGTTTCTTTAATTATCAGCATAAGTTATTTTATTATAAATACATAATGTTTATTTTTTAAATATTCGGTATTTTTTTGATAGAGCTAAAGCAATGTTTAGGGCTGATTGCGCCCTGTGAAATTTACGAAATGTCGAGCAGTCTGGTTTGTGATTGAACTCGTTTTCATTTCGCATGTTCACAACGTATTCCGCATCTTTGCGCTGGCCTTATGGTTGCGCTGAGAAGGGGTGTCCGTTTGAAAATTTTACCCTTTGCTTTGTCCGGCAATGTTTTTTTTGGCCGAACAGGGACAAGCTAACTATGCGATTTATTTTAAAGGTTTTTTTATGAATACGGTTTTGAGAAGAGCCGCATGGATCTTATTGGGTACTTCTGCGTTGGTGGGCAGTGCCCACACGGCGATGGCGCAGCTTATGCCGAACTCTACCGGTGCGTTGCAAGCCTATTCTAGTCCTACCGAGCTTCCAGGCGATGATGGACTATACCCTTTTTCTCCAACATTGGACCATACCATTTCCAGTGACGGGACAGTAATTGTCGGAGCAAATGGGTTTTGGAGATACGATTCGGCTACAGAAACTGTTCCAACGGTTCCCGCTAACGTCGATTTCTATCGTATTGCGGCTGTATCTGGTGATGGAACCACGATTGTCGGGAAAATGAGCTATGCTGATGAAGGCATTCGGTCTCATGCCGTTATATGGCATACAGGAGAGACAGGTTGGCTGCGCCTTCCTGATGATGTTGGAAAAAACTCCCAAGCATGTGCTGTTTCTGAAGATGGTTCCGTTATTGTTGGGGACGCACAAGGTGAAGATGGAAATTCTCATGCTGTGGTGTGGAATGACGAAAAGATAAAAGAACTTGGGCGTGAGATTCCAGGTAATTCAACTGCCACCGCTGTTTCTGCTGATGGCTCAACAATTGTTGGTACGGTGGGCTCGATTCCATCAGGTATGCAAATTGCCGTGGCTTGGTTTGATGGAGGGACCACGACCGAACTTGATAACTTGCGAGGTAACTATTCTGCCGCTCACGACGTTTCTGAAAATGGGTCTGTGATCGTTGGGGAGTCTGCGTTGCCTAATGGCCATTACCATGCTGTGGCATGGTTCGACAAAACGGGTAGGATAACAGATCTTGGAACTCTGATTGATGGTGCACAATCGACCGCTAACGCGGTCTCTGCTGATGGGACAGTGATTGTTGGCGCGGCCGGTACAGCGGATAGCAGACACGCTGTTGAGTGGCGCAACAGAGAAAAGCGCCCAACTGATCTGAATACTCTTGGTGGTAAAACATCTGAAGCCCATGGTGTTTCTGGCAATGGATCCGTGATTGTTGGCGGGGCAACTAATAAAGATGAAGACATGCATGCTGCAGCATGGATTGATGGGGCTACGGTTCCAGTCGATCTGGGTGCTTTGGGTGAGAATAACTCGTTCGCCCAAGGTGTTTCTGCCGACGGTTCGGTAATTATCGGTCAAGTGGGAGGTACTTATATTGAAGGGGGCATGACCGGGGGGAGGC
The DNA here is from genome assembly GCF_014138065.1 of Ochrobactrum sp. P6BSIII. Taxonomy (NCBI): domain Bacteria; kingdom Pseudomonadati; phylum Pseudomonadota; class Alphaproteobacteria; order Hyphomicrobiales; family Brucellaceae; genus Ochrobactrum; species Ochrobactrum sp. P6BSIII. Next base: position 93,249 of record NZ_JACGXB010000013.1, read on the forward strand.
CCGTCCTCTGGAAGGTTTTACCGCCACCACCGCCGTCACCGCCACCACCACCGCCTATTGTGGTTATCGATGTAATCAACACGATGGATACAGTTGCCATGCTCGCACACGACACCTTCTCTGTCATGGAATCGCAGCGTGCGACGCTCGGCCGTCTGCAAACGTCCTGCGATGTCTGGAAAGCGGGCGAGAGCTGCTATTCGATCTCAACCGATATCGGCAAGGCGGGCAATTCCAAGGATATGCTCGGCTGGATGACGCTCGGTCATGCCTTTACCGATAATTTCTCGGCGGTGGTCTTTATGCCCGCTGGCGAGATCAGACTGCTAATGGCAGCTGGTACGTGCAGGGTTCTGCTGCGATCAACCGCTATGATGTCAAGCGGACGCGACGGGTTCTGGGTTATACAGAGCCAGGCACGGGTGACAGCACCATCAATGGTTGGGGCGTACAGCTGGAAGCGGGCCAATCCTTCGATCTCGCTAATCAGTCAACTGTCGGCTATTACGGCGGCATTCGTTATGACGATCTGAAGATGGACGGTTATACGGAAACCAATGCCTATTTCCCGTTCACCTATTCGGATGTGAAATCGCAGCGCACAACCGCCTATCTCGGCGCCAATTACGGCATGGCGCTGACCGACAAGGTGCGCTGGTCTGTCAATGCGGAGATCGAGCAGGACCTTTCGCATAAGGATCCAAGCGTCACCGCGAGTGCCGATTATATCGGTTCCTATAAATTCGACTCGGATGCGGCACACACCCGCGGCAGCCTGTCGACCACGGTTTCCTATGCGTTCAGCGATGCCGTCAGCATTGGCGTGACGCCTTACGTGAACCGCACGGTCAACAAGGATACCGGTTTTGGCGCTATGATCGGTCTTTCCGGCAAGTTCTAGGGCTTTGTCACGAAAGGCGAATGGCTTGGGATAGACACTGGTGCGCCAATGCCGATGACCGTTCGGCATAGGTGTTCTGGTCGGCAGGAGCCGTTCTCATCAGAATAGACGGGCGGGAGAGGGCAACCTCTTCCGCTCGTGTTTTACGGTATGCATCCAAAGCGATGTGGGCAGCTTTGGGAGAGGGGCTCGAGAGAGCAGATGTTTGGGCGCAGCTTCGGTTCGGCGGATCAATAATGCCCTTTGAAATAGATTACCTTTATATGCATGCGTTATTTAAAAGTAATTATAAATATAAATAATGTGTTCTAATATGGAACAATTGATGTTGCCGTAGTTGAAATTGAATATATGATAATTTCACATGTTTGTGTGAGGGTATCATGTATTCGTTTTATTTATATAAAAAATATATTCCATATTTTCTTACATTGCTAATTAAGGGGTCGCTATGAAAGCGATTCTTAAGAGTATTCCTGGGTTTCTGTTCGGGATGGCGGCTGCTTTTTGTCATGCCTATGCCGCCGATGTGGAACAGTCCGGTCCGCCTCTGGATTTCGGTGCACTTGCCGGTGACGCCATCGCGACGGCCGTGTCAGCTGACGGGTCCGTCATAGCGGGGAAGGCCTATACGGCCGGCGGCGGATTATCGGCAGTTTTCTGGACCGGAGGAAACGCTACGCCGACAGTTCTGTCGGTGTCGGGCGGCGGCAGCGCCTTGGTCAATGCCGTGTCGGCGGATGGCATATTCATCGTCGGTCAGGCGACAATTGGTACCCAGCAGCATGCCGTGTCATGGGCGAGTGGCGCGACGCTGGCGACCGATCTTGGCACGCTGGGTGGGAGTTTTTCGGACGCCGTTGCCTTGTCCGCCGATGGCAGTGTGATTGTCGGTAACTCCACCACATCCGGTGGCAAGAACCGAGCGGTGAAGTGGACGGATGGTGCTACGTCGCCCACCGATCTTGGGACACTCAACGGTAACACGTCTTATGCCAAGGCAGTTTCTGCCGATGGAACCGTGATTGTCGGTTACGCGGAATCTGGGTCCAACGCCAATCACGCGGTTTCCTGGACGAATGGCACGCTGACACCGGTGGATCTGGGCACACTTGGCGGCTCAAATTCCGCAGCTAATGTCGTATCTGCCAATGGGCGTGTTATTGCGGGACAGTCGGAAACCAGCGGTGGCGAAATCCATGCCGCATCGTGGATCGACGGCGCATCATCGCCGGTCGATCTTGGCACGCTTGGCGGATTCTATTCCGATGTTTTCTCGCTGTCGGCGGACGGCTCCGTTCTCGCTGGCATATCTTATACGGAGCTTGGCGAAACCCACGCCGTCTCGTGGAGGGCCGGCGCAACGACGCCGACCGATCTCGGCACACTTGGCGGTTATTATTCCGACGTCGCATCCATCTCCGCCGATGGTTCCATCATTGCAGGCTCGTCGTCGGGAACAGACGGCAATCTGCACGCAGTTTACTGGGCGAATGGCGCAACCGTGCCCTCTGATCTTGGAACGCTTGGCGGCATGTCGTCGACGGCCATGGCCATGTCGGCAGATGGCACTGTCATTGTGGGAACCTCGACGCTGTCATCCGGCGCTTCGCACGCCGCAGTCTGGAAGCTGTTGATTTCGTCTCCGCCAGTTTCGACACCGCAACCTGCTCCAGATCCTGACCCGGGACAGACGGAGACGCCGCCAGTTGTCGAAACTCCTGCACCGGAGCCCGGTTCTGGCGGAACAGAGCAGCAGACATCCGAGTCTGAAGCAGGGGCGGGCGCTCAATCGGGATCGTCGTCCGGTGAGGAATCTTCGCAATCTTCGGCAGCGGGCGAAGGCTCGGCATCGTCGGTTGCCGAAACGCCCACAACAGAGACTGGTACGGGGGGAACCGAACAGCAGGCAGCCGGGTCTGAAACGGGCTCTGGCGCTCAATCAGAATCGTCTTCCGGTGCGCAATCTTCTGAAACAACGCAAACAGGCGCCGGATCGACACAGTCTGTAAAATCGGTCGGTGTCGATGTGACTAATACGGCGAAGACTGTCGCGGCTTTGGCTGGAGACACATTCTCGGCGATGGAATCGCAGCGTGGAACATTGGGGCGTTTGCAGCGCTCGTGTGATGTCGCGAAGGCGGGTGAGAGCTGCTACTCGCTTTCGACGGATGTTGGGCACGCGGGCGGGAGAACCGATGCGCTTGGCTGGATTTCCATGGCGCACGCTTTCACTGATAATTTTCTGGCAGGCATCACCGTCGCGCATTCCTTCTGGCGTGACATGCCGGAAAGTTTCGATCGGGATAATGACAATATTGGCGGCGGTTTCTATGCCCGCTGGCGCGCGCCGACGGCAACGGGTCACTGGTATCTGCAAGGTTCGGTCGCTGCCAATCGCTACGATATCGAGCGGACGCGACAGGTGCTGAATTATACCGAGGCGGGCACGGGCGAGAGCACAATTAGGGGCTGGGGTGCATCGCTGGAAGCAGGGCGGTCGCACGATCTCTCCAACAATGCTGTCTTCGGCACTTATGCGGGGCTGCGCTACAGCGATCTGAAAATGGATGGTTACACGGAAACCAACGCTTATTTCCCGTTCACCTATTCGGATGTGAAGTCGCGGCGCTTGGGCGTCTATCTCGGGGCAAATTATGCCATGCCGTTGAGCGACCGGGTGCGCTGGCTGATCAATGCGGAGATCGAACAGGATATTTTGCATGATGATCCGAGCGTAACGGCGAGCGCCGATTATATCGGCGCGCTCAGCTTCGATGCAGATGCAGCGCATACACGGGGCAGCCTTTCGACCACCTTGTCTTATGCATTCAGCGAGGTCTTGAGTATTGGCGTCACGCCTTATCTGGCGCGCACCGTGAACAGGGATATGGCTTATGGTGCGGGCATCGACGTCACGGGCAAGTTTTGACCGAGCGTTGGAGACTTATGCTTCTGCCTTTTCAGGAGTAAGCGATTGGGCGTCTTCCTCGCTCTCATAGGGGCGAGGACGATGAACCAGCGTGACCAGCACAACGGAAATGATCATCAGGAGATACCATGAGCCGAGCTTGCCGAGTGAAACCGGCACCCAGCCATTATGCTGGTTGGGATAGAGCCAGGCCTTCGACCATGTGCCGATATTTTCTGCAAACCAGATGAAGAACGAGGTCAGCAGGAAGGCGACGAGCAGGGGCATTTTGTGCCGAAAGCGGAACACGCGATAATGCATGCTGGTCCGCCAGAACAAGGCGAATGTCAGTGCAAACAGCGGCCAGCGAATGTCCCAGATGAAATGATGGGCGAAGAAATTGACGTAGATCGCAGCTGCCAGCACCAATGTTGTCCAGAGCGGCGGATAATGGTTCAGCCGGATATCGAAGATGCGGTTGATGCGTGCCATATAGGAGCCGACTGCCGCATACATGAAGCCTGAAAACAGCGGCACGCCGCCGATCCGGAAGAAGTTTTCTTCCGGATACACCCATGAACCGGCATGGGTCTTGAACACTTCCATGGCCGTGCCGACGACATGGAAAATCAGAATGACCTTGGCTTCTTCCCATGCCTCCAGCTTGAACACCAGCATGGCAAGCTGGATAGCCAGCGCGGAAAGGAAGAGAAAATCATAGCGGGTGACGACACCGCCAAGACCGCTTTCCGGCCAAAACCAGCGGGTGAGGATGATGAGGCCGAGCATGGCGCCGCCAAACAGGCAGGCCCATGCCTGTTTCAGGCCGAAGACCAGAAATTCAATCAGTCCGTCGGTCAGGCGGTTCCGCGGCAGCCGGTCGAGGATACGGTGGGCCGCCGCATCGATAGATTGTTCGAGGCCGGTAAAATGCCTATCTGCCTGCAATGATCTGTTCCAGAAACTGGGTCAGATTATCCGTCACATAGTCCACCTGATCGGTAAATTCCGGATCGCTTTCCCAGATTTCAGAGAAGGTCGGCTCGAAATTATTCGGCACCACCAGAACGGTTTTCATGCCGAGCGCCTTGGGCACGACGAGGTTGCGCGCCAGATCCTCGAACATCACCGCCTTGCTGGCATCGACGCCGAAAGCGCCGAGAAAACGGTCATAGGTGACACGTTCCGGCTTTGGCATCAGCCCGGCAGCGACGATGTCGAAAATATCGTCGAAATTATCCAGAATACCGAGCTGACGAGCCGCACGTTCGGCGTGACCGCGATCGCCATTGGTGAAGATGAAGCGGCGGCCCGGCAGCGACTTGATCGCTTCGCCAAGCGCCGGATCGGGCTTCAGCCAGCTATAGTCAATATCGTGCACCTTTTGCAGAAAGTCGTCCGGATCGATCTGGTGGCATTCCATCAGGCCTTTCAGCGTGGTGCCATAGTCGAGATAGAACTGCTTCTGGATGCGCCGGGCTTCCTCACGCGGCAATTGCAGCAGGTTTTCGACGTAGCTCGTCATCTTCACGTCGATCTGCGAAAACAGATTGGCGGCGTGGGGATAAAGCGTGTTGTCGAGATCGAACACCCAGTCGGTGACGTGCTCAAAAGCTGGAGTGAAGGCCGAAGCGTTGGAACTATTGGTCATGGGTCTTTATGGCACGATCAGCGTGCCGGCACCATGTTCGGTGAAGAGTTCCAGCAGGACGGAATGCGGCGTCTTGCCATTGAGAATGACAACGCCTTCCACGCCACGGCGGATTGCCTCAATGCAGGTTTCGACCTTGGGGATCATGCCGCCGGAAATCGTGCCGTCCTTGATGAGCGCCTGCGCATCGGCAACGGAGAGTTCCTTGATCAGCTTCTTGTCCTTGTCCAGCACGCCCGGAACGTCGGTCAGGAACAGAAGGCGGGTTGCGGCAAGCGCGCCTGCGATGGCGCCCGCAAATGTGTCGGCATTGATGTTGTAGGTGTGGCCGTCGCGGCCCGGAGCGACCGGTGCGATGACCGGGATCATCTCGGAACGCGCCAGAAGATCGAGCAGGGTGCGGTCTACTTCCGCCGGTTCGCCGACGAAGCCGAGATCGAGCACTTTCTCGATGTTGGAATCGGGGTCGATGACGGTCTTGTGCGCCTTCTGCGCGAAGACCATGTTGCCGTCCTTGCCGCACAGGCCAATGGCCCATTCGCCTTCGGCATTGATGAGGGCGACGATTTCCTTGTTGATGGAACCGGCCAGAACCATTTCCACCACTTCGACGGTCTTTTCGTCGGTGACGCGCAATCCGCCTTCAAAACGGGATTCGATGCCGAGCTTGGTCAGCATGGCCTGGATCTGCGGTCCGCCGCCATGCACGACAATCGGGTTGATGCCGGACTGCTTCAAAAGCGCGATATCGCGGGCGAAAGCCTTGCCCAGCTCCGGATTGCCCATGGCGTGGCCGCCATATTTCACGACGACGTGCTTGTTCTCGTAGCGCTGCATATAGGGCAGGGCGGCGGAGAGGAGTTGCGCTTGCTTTTCGGAATTTTCAAGGGTCGTCATCGCGGGCTCCATGGCTGGCGACAGGGCAGAAGAGGCAGGCTTTTCTAGACCGGTTTTGATTCAAATGGAATCCGCGAAAACGGTCTCGCGACTTATTTTTCACGAATAGTTGGCTGGACACTGCTTCGCATCCTCACGCCAATGTTCTATGTAAATCGTGATTTTATAGTTTCACTGCATGATGAAGAAAGTTGTTTCAATGCGTCGGTTGATTTTGACCGCTCTGGTTTCGCTCTTTGCCCTCAATGCTGCTCAAAGCACTGCTGCTGCGGCAGCCTCCACACAAACCGTGATCTTTGTCCGCCATGGCGAAAAGCCGGAAGCAGGATTGGGGCAGCTGAGCTGTCGCGGCCTGAACCGTTCGCTGAAACTGCCCGCGGTCATCGCAAAACAGTTCGGCAAGCCCGCGGCGATTTTCGCGCCCAATCCGTCCGAGGAGAAGGACGACAAGGGCGAAACCTATGCCTATGTGCGTCCGCTTGCGACGGTCGAACCGACTGCAATTTCGCTCGGCCTGCCGGTCGATACGCGTTTTGGCTTCGAAGATATCGACAAGCTGGAAGAAGCGCTGGAAGCACCTGCCTATCGCAATGCGACCGTTCTGGTTGGCTGGGAGCACAAGCAGATCGTCAAGCTGGTGCGCGACATCGTCAAGGAGAACGGTGGCGACAAGCATGACGTGCCCAAATGGTCAGGCGACGATTTCGACAGCATCTATGTGCTGCGCATTACCCGCGACGGTGAAAAGACCAGCGTGCAGTTCGAGCGCCGCAATCAGGGGCTGAACAATCTGCCGGAAACCTGTCCTCTTTGAGGACAGGTCAGGCTGAAATCAGGATTCTTTGATCACCAGAGCAATAGCGGCGCGCAAATCGTCGAGGCCGAGGCCTTTTTCCGACGAGGTGGCGATAATGCCGGGGAAGCAGGCTGCGCGGCGGAAGGTGAGCTTGTGTGTATCCGCCATCAAGCGCGGCACGCCCGCCGGTTTGATCTTGTCGATCTTGGTCAGCACGATCTGGTAGGACACGGCTGCCTTGTCGAGAAGGTCGAGCACTTCGGCGTCGTTCTTCTTGATGCCGTGGCGGGCGTCGATCAGCACATAGACGCGCTTCAGCGTGGTGCGTCCGCGCAGATAGTCGAAAACAAGCCGCGTCCAGGCATCGACATGGGCCTTGGGTGCTTCGGCGAAGCCATAGCCGGGCATGTCCACGAGGGCCAGCGGCGGCAGGTCGCCGTTTTCGCCGGAATAACCGTCCGGCACGAAATAGTTCAGTTCCTGCGTGCGGCCCGGCGTATTGGAGGTGCGCGCAAGGCCCTTCTTGTTGACCAGAGCATTGATCAGCGATGACTTGCCGACATTGGAGCGTCCGGCAAAGGCGATTTCCACCGGGCCTTCCGGTGGCAGGAACTGCATCGACGGCACGCCGCGGATAAAGATCCACGACTTTTTGAACAGCGCACGGCCTTGCTCGACCAGTGCCGCCTGCGCCGCGCGGGTCGCATCTGCCGCCGCCTGAGCCGCATTGATTGCCGCCTGCTTCTTATCCTGCTCGCTCAATGTTTTTATCCTGGTCGCTTTATTCTGTAGAACACACGCATCAATGGTATGGGCCGCATTGTCAACATGACGGCATAAAAAACCCCGCCTAAGCGGGGTTCTTTCAGTTCTATTTCTTCGCCTCATTGGGCTTTCGTTTGAACATGCCCTTAAGGTTATCGAAGAGCTCGATCTTGACGCCCTGACGCTTCATGATGATGCCCTGCTGGGTGATCGAGAGCAGGTTGTTCCATGCCCAGTAGATCACCAGACCAGCCGGGAACGAAGCCAGCATGAAGGTGAAGATGATCGGCATCCAGGTGAAGATCGCAGCCTGCGTCGGATCCGGCGGGGTCGGGTTCATGCGCATCTGCAGGAACATGGTGATACCCATCAGGAGCGGCCAGACGCCAATCATCAGGAAGTGTGGCACGGCGAAAGGCAGAAGACCGAACAGGTTGAAGAGCGAGGTTGGATCGGGCGCTGCAAGATCCTGAATCCAGCCAAAGAACGGCGCGTGGCGCATTTCGATGGTGACGTAGAGAACCTTATACAGGGCAAAGAACACCGGAATCTGCACCAGCACCGGCCAGCAGCCCGCGAGCGGATTGATCTTCTCTTCCTTGTACAGCTGCATCATGGCCTGCTGCTGCTTCATCTTGTCATCCGCGTATTTTTCGCGGATTTCCGTCATCTTCGGCTGAACCAGCTTCATGCGCGCCATCGACTTGTACGACTTGTTGGCGAGCGGGAAGAACAGGCCCTTGAGCAGAACGGTGACAACCAGGATGGCGACGCCGAAATTGCCGGAGAACTTGTAGATCCAGTCGATGAGGTAGAACATCGGCTTGGTGATGAAGTAGAACCAGCCCCAGTCGATCAGCAGTTCGAACTGCTTGATGCCGAGCTGCTTTTCATAAGCCTGAATTTGGGTAACAACCTTTGCACCGGCAAAGACGTGGTTCTTCAGCGTCTGCGACTGGCCAGCCTCAATGGTCATCGGCGCACCGAGGAAATCGGTCTGGTAGCGCGGGCGATCATTGGTGAAGTGCGAGAAGCGGCCGGTGAACTTTTCGTCCTGCGGCGGTACGAGCGTTGCGGCCCAGTACTTGTCGGTGATGCCGAGCCAGCCGCCATTGACGTCCTTGAACGAGATGTCCTTGTCGTCTTCGACCTTGGAATACTTGATTTCCTGCAGGCCGTCCTGACCCATGACGCCGATCAGGCCTTCATGCAGAACATAGGTGGCGCTGGCATGTTCCGGCTGGTTGAAGCGGGTCACGCGGCCATAGGATGCCAGCGAAATCGGCGCACCGGTATTGTTGGTGATCGTGTCGTCAACGGCGAACATATAGGCGTCGTCAACCGAGATGACGCGCTTGAAGGTGATGTTCTTCTCGTTGGTATAGGTCAGCGTGACCGGCGTGGTCTGGGTCAGCTTGTCGTTGCCTTCCACGGACCAGACGGTGTTCGGACCCGGAACCGGGCCGGTCGTGTCATTGCCGGTGAAGCCAAGTTCAACGAAATAGCCCTGCTTCAGCGCGGAAGGCGCGAGCAGTTCGATATTCGGAGAATTGTCGTCGACCGTCTCGTGATAGTTCTTGAGGAAGAGGTCATCAAGACGCGCGCCGGTCAGATTGATCGAACCGCGCAGCGAAGGCGTGTCGATCTGAACACGCTGCGTCTGGGCGATTGCGGCTTCGCGGCTCAGCGCGCCGCCTGCGGCTGCCACATCACCATGGCCGGGAATTGTGCCTGAGGCAGCTGGCGCCTGTGGCGTATCGCCCGCGCTGTTGCCTGCCTGGCTGCTCTGGGCTGCCTGCTGGGCCTGCCGCTGTTGCTCCTCAATGCGTGCCTGCTCCCGCTGGGCTTCCGTTTTCGGACCCAGATAAAACACTTGCCACAGCGTCAGTATGAGGATGGACAGGGCAATGGTGATGAAGAAATTGCGTTTATTTTCCATTGACGGGTCCTGATTCCGGTCTTTCCGTTCGGCGTTTCCCTTCGCCCTTCCGCTCAGCCCTGGCCGTAATACGGCGGGTGAGTTCCTCGGTCAGTCGCGAAAAGGGCGCAGTGAGAGCTTGCTCGCGCGCTACGATCACATAGTCGGTCGAAGGCGCCATGTCACGTCCTGCGTGACAACGTACCGCTTCTCTCAGCCTGCGGCGGATGCGATTTCGTATCACGGCGTTGCCGTTCTTCTTGGTGACGGTGAAGCCGGCGCGGGGCTTTTCGCCAATTTTGGCCACTGCCGATTCCTCTTCCGTCCGCTCGCGAACTTCGAGAAGAAACAGCGGACCACGCCGCTTTTCACCGTTCCTTAAAGCCAAAAACTCCGCTCTCTTGCGAAGGCGGAGTATTTGTTTCGGCTTTTTCATGTTTCTGATCACCGCGCTGCTGCGCGGGAAAAGATTAAGCGGAAAGCCGCTTACGGCCGCGCGAACGGCGAGCGGCGAGAACCTTGCGGCCGCCGGTGGTAGCCATGCGTGCACGGAAACCGTGACGACGCTTGCGGACGATCTTGGATGGCTGATAAGTGCGCTTCATTTTTTTAATACCGCGGTGTGCGGCCCTTCTTAATTCTGTTTTTCAGTTGAGCATGATCTGGCCCGAAGCCGGTTTCCCTTTTCCGGGATCATGCTCTCATGAACAGGAGCTGGTTCTTTTCCCTTGCGGCGGACAGCGCAAACCATCCGTTAACCCGCGCGGGCGAACGTGACGCGGCTTATAGGGGGAGGGGCCTCAAGAGTCAATCCGCAGATGCGATCAAAGCTGCGCTTCGATGGCTGCTTTGTCGATAATCGACCAGACTGCTTTTATAAGGCCATTCTCGAAGGTGTAAAAGACGTTTTCCGTAAACCGGATTCTGCGGCCGTTGACCGGCAGGCCGAACAAGGCGCCAACGGGCGTGCAGTCGAAAGCCAGACGCGCGGCGATCGTTGGCGGTTCACTGACGAGCAGTTCTATATTGAATTGGAGGTCGGGGATCGCCTTGAAATCCTGCTCCAGCATGGCGCGATAGCCAGCCAGTCCGAAAGGCCTGTCATTATGCGAGACCGTCTGATGGACAAAGCGCCCGAGATTATCCCAATCCCGTCGGTTCAGGCAGGCGATATAATCCCGGTAAATGTCGGCAAGCGGCTTCTCCATAGTCGTTCCTCCTGTTTTCGAAATTAAGCGATCACGCATGGCAATGCCATTGCCAAACTGCGCATAGACTTCCATAAGAGAGCGCACATTTTTTCAATGCGGAGCACGTTCCGCAGCAGCATTCAGAGGAGTTCACCATGAGCATCCGTCGCATCGGAGTTGGTCCGCGCATGAGCCAGGCCGTGGTTCACGGCAATACTGTTTACCTCGCCGGTCAGGTGGGTCTGCCGGGCGCCAGCGTGACCGACCAGACCAAGGCCGTTCTGGCTGAAGTGGATCGCCTGCTCAAGGAAACCGGTTCGGACAAGACCAAGATCCTTCAGGCGATCATCTGGATGGCCGACATGAAGGATTTCGCCGAAATGAACGCTGTGTGGGACGCATGGGTCCATCCGGAGCACACCCCAGCCCGCGCAACCGGTGAAGCAGCGCTTGCAACGCCGGACTACAAGGTCGAGATCATCATCACCGCTGCGATCTGATCCCAGCGCGACTGCATGAAAAGGGCCCCGCTTTTGCGGGGCTTTTTTATTCGCGGATGCGTTGCGAAAAGCCGTCGCGTCCGCCTGCCTGTGCTTTTGCATCGATGGATGCGCGCTGGCGTACTTCTTCCAGCGAGCCGCCATTCTCGATCCAGTGGTTGTCGTAAAGATAGCCGGGCAGATAGCCCGACAGCAAAATACGATAGTCGAAGGGGAATGTCGGATCGAGCAGGCGCGCCATGTCGAAGATCATGGTCGTGCAGTTGGTGGTCAGCGTGTTGTAGAACTCTGCCTTGGCGGCCAGCTGGTTGCCACGCTCGACATAGGACAGGAACAATTGTCTGGCCGGTCCGGGCGGCAATCTGACCTGATAGCGATAGACGTCTTCCTTGCGGACATTGGTGCGCAGATAAATGATGTCGCGCTCCTCGGCGGCGATCATCGCCAGCTCGAATTCCCGAAAAAAGCCGCCAATGGAGGAGAAGACTTCATGATGCTCGCGGCGGATCTCGCCGGAGAAGACCACATGGCGACCGTCCGCAAAGCCGAACGAAAGCAGCGTGTGTGCGATGGCCGGGCTCGACCAGTAGGACAGATAGATATCCACCGACGTGATCTTGCTGAGGTCGTAGGTTTCGTCTTTCCAGTTTTCGGTAAAGTCTTCGGTCGTGCGCCATTCGAAGTCGCGGACATTGAACAAGGTAACCATGTCGCCATCCACCTTGCCGGTGACGATGCGTGCAACATCGGGCGCCCACATGCGGTCGAGGGAAGGGCGGATGGTCGTCCACCAGCCGAGAATGAGGAGCGCGAGGAAGCAGAAGAACAATCGTTTGCGCCAGCAGGAGAATTGCCGTTCCCCGGCAATGATCCAAAGCGTGATGAGCAACCACACTGCGATGATCGCTTGTCGGACTGCGCTGCCGAACGGCAATTGATACCACATCGCAAAACTCGCCCAGATCGCAAAGATAAGAGCGGCAACTACAAAGATAAACTTGACTGCAATGCGAACGGGCGCCGATTTTAAAATAGACGTCATGTGCCTCAGTGCTCGCCGGTTGCGGTAATCATTGCGGAATCTGCGGCGATACTGACATGATTTGCGGCACTATGTCAGTGCCTATCCAGAAAATGGAGAAATTTATCTCAATAGACTGGAATCTTTAAAAACCAGCCCTTCTATAAGATGTTACTTCTTTAGAGCGACAGCCTCTCCGCGCGGACGCGGCGCGGTGGTCTTGCGGCTACGCCTGTAGGGACGCACCATACGCCACAGAAGCAGCGCTGCGACAATGGCGGCGTAGATGATCGGCTCCGCGGGCCAGCTTTTGACCGACATGATGAAATGGATCGCACCGCCTGCGATGGCGACATAGACCAGTCTGTGCAGGCTGGTCCAGCGGCGTCCGAGCCGCCGGATCGACCAGTTGTTTGATGTCAGCGCCAGCGGCACCAGCAAAGCGAGGCTGACCATGCCGATGGTGATGAAGGGGCGGCGGAGAATATCGGCGAGAATAACCGGGAAATTCAGCGCCTGATCGAGCACCATATAGGTCGCGAAATGCATGAGCGCATAATAGAAGGCGAGAAGACCGAGCGCCCGGCGATAGCGCAGCAGGCTGATGCCGGTCAGATCGCGGATCGGCGTCACGAGCAGGGTCAGGATCAGGAAGCGCAGCGTCCAGAGACCAAGCGTATGTTCGAATGTCTTGACCGGATCAGCGCCAAGACCGCCAGTCGCGCCGAGATAGAAAGTCCAGACCGCCGGAACGAACCCGGCTGCATAGAGCAGCCAGACCTTCCAGCCATCGGATTTGCGGCCCGCCGGTTTTTTCATGCGCGTTTCGCTTGTCGCTGCCCTCTCAGCCGTCATGTCAATAATTCGCCTTCAGGTCCATGCCGGCATAAAGCGATGCGACTTCGTCCGCATAGCCGTTGAAGGGCAAGGTCGGGCGGCGGCTTGAGGCGAAGAAACTGTCTTCGCCGATGCGCCGTTCGCTTGCCTGGCTCCAGCGCGGATGGTCGACCGCCGGATTAACATTGGCATAGAAGCCATATTCATTGGCAGCTTGCTGCTGCCAGGACGTGGGCGGCTGCTTCTCGACAAAACTGATGCGGGTAATGGCCTTGATGCCCTTGAAACCATATTTCCACGGCACAACAAGGCGGATTGGCGCGCCATTGGCGTTGGGGAGCGTCTCGCCATAAAGCCCGACCGCCAGAATTGTCAGCGGATGCCTGGCTTCGTCCAGCCGCAGCCCTTCGACATAGGGCCAGTCCAGCACCTGAAACAGCCCCTTCTGACCCGGCATTTCCTCCGGGCGCACGACACCGGTGAAGGCGATATATTTGGCGGAACCGAGCGGCTCGACCTGTGATAGCAGGCTTGCAAGCGGAAAGCCGATCCACGGGATCACCATCGACCATGCCTCGACGCAGCGCATACGGTAGATGCGTTCCTCAAGCGGCATTTTGGCGATCAGGTCGCGCATGTCGAATTCTTTTGGCTGCTTCACCAGCCCGTCGACGGTCAGCTTCCAGGGCAGCGGCTTGTAGTCGGCGGAATTGGCGGAAGGATCGCTCTTGTCGGTGCCGAACTCGTAAAAATTATTGTAGGTGGTGACGTCTTCCTTCGGCGTCAGCTTTTCATCCACCTTGTAGGCAGAGGCGGCCGCCTTGAGCGGATCTGCAAATGCCGAGGATGCAAAGCCCCCGACGGTGCCTATTGTGGCAAGCGCGCCGAGACCTGCCATGAACTGGCGGCGATGCAGATAGATGTTTTTCGGTGTCACCGCATCATGCGTGAGACGGGCATGCGAAAGACGACCGGGTTTGAAGCTGCTCATGTCCGTTATCCATCCTCTTGGAATAATACCCCATTTTGACGCTGAAAGCGTCAGAAACATGGTGTTTTCACCACTAGTTCGTGGCTCACGCATTGTTGATGGTTTTCCCGACTTGTAACAGAATTGTAACACGTCGAAATTTTTCGTTATTCTGCCATATTCTCGCTCAATCTCTGCTGTTAAGGGAGTTGCATTCGCCGCGAAGGCAGGCACGTTATGGGCTTTCTGCGAGTGCCACTTTCAAACCTTCGTTAACGTCTCGTTGGCTATGTTGAGATCATGGTAAAGAAGATGTTTATTGCCGCTTTGGCGGCTGCGCTTATGGTATCGACCGGCTCGGCTTTTGCTGAGGGGCAGCCTGTGGCTGTCTCCACGAAAGGTCAGGGCAAGGCACTGAGCGGCATTGCCGCTTCGATGAAAGAAGAAGAAGGCGCCCCGAAGCTCGGTGAAGGCGTCACCATGCGCGAGAAGAAGATGGATACGGAAATCACGCCGGAACAGAATTTTTCCCGCAGCAAGCAGTTCATTCACCGCTTCTATACGCCGGAAAAGGCGTCCAACGAGCTGGTAATCCTGCTGCACGGTTCGGGTGGTAATGAAACCAGCCTCATTCCGCTGGCATCCAAGATCTGGCCGCGCGCGACGCTGCTCGGCATTCGCGGTCGCGTCATGCAGGACGGTGGCACGCGCTGGTACAAGCGCATCACGCCGGTCAAGTTCGACCAGAAAGATATCAAGCTCGAAGCCAATGCTTTCGTGACGTTCCTGACGCGCCTTGCCGAAGACAAGGACCTCGACCTCACCCATGCGACCTTCGTAGGCTATTCGAACGGCGCCAATCTTCTGGCGGCAACCATGATGCTACATCCCGATCTGGTGAAACGCGCCGTGCTGATGCGCTCGATGCCGGTGCTGGACAATGCGCCGGTCGCCAATCTGAGCAAAACGCGCGTACTGACGATCACGGGTGAGGAAGACAAGCTCTATTCGCCGTTTGCGCCTGCGCTCTCCGCGCTTCTGCGCTCCAGCGGCGCACGCGTCGATGCGCGCACGATTGATGCCGATCACATGCTTGGTGACAAGGATGCCGCTGCAATCAGCCAGTGGGTCGCCTCGCTTGGACCGGACGGTGCGCCTGCGGTTTCGATGAAGAGACCCTGAGTTTTAGGGCAGTAGGGGAATAAGGGAATAGGGGAGTATGTTGGGCTAGAAGCGCCTGACACTCTCTTAAAACCTATTCCCCTACTGCCTTACTCCCTTATTCCCCTAATCCCTTAACGAAACGATGCCACAATCCCCCGCTTCCGAACCGAAGGCGAGGCGGTGGCCCTGATCGTCCCAGCCCATGCTGGAGACGGCGCCCTTGCCGGGGCGGCGCAGCAGAACTTCCTTCTGATCAGCAAAACGAACCAGCATGATCATGCCGTCATTATAACCAATGGCGACGATGTCCTCGACGGGATGGCAGGCAACCGCCGTCACCATGCTGTCGCCACGCAGGCCAAGCTCAAGCGGGGCCTTGCCCATCGGGCCGTCCTTGCCTGCAAAAGGCCAGACAATGGCCGCAGGCGCACCGGACGTTGCAAGCCACTTGGCCTTCACGCTCCATGACCAGTCCTTCACCTTTGCCGGATAGCCGGTCATGCGCATGTGTTTGGTGTCTTCGAGACGCCAGCCATGCAAGGCATTTTCCTGCATCGAGGTGATGAGAAAGCGGCCATCGGGCGAGAAAATGACGCCGATATGCGCACCTTTCCATTCCAGTTCGGCAGGCTTGGCTGCCGTGCCAGTCCAGATCAGTGTTGCGCCGTTGTAACGGGCAATCGCAAGCCGCTGGCCCTTTGGCGCAAAGGCAATGCCTTCAACACTGCGTTCCTGCGGGAATTCCTGCACCTTGCCGTCAGAGCTGCGCACCCAGGCCGAACGGCCCGATGCAAAGCCGACCGTGCCGCCGGGACCGGCAGCAACCGCCGTCATCCACTTGCGCGGAACTTTTGCAAGTTCGGTCACCGTGCCACTGGCATCGGTGCGGCAGACGCGACCGTCTTCGCCGCCGGTGATGAGTGATTTGCCGTCAATGGAAATCGCAGCGCTCAACAGCCCGTCATGGGCCGTTGAACTCTGGCTGCCGTTATCGAGCCGGTGGATCGTCCCATCGGCCATGGCAAAAAATGGAACGCCGCCGATGAAGCGTGCATGGAGGCAATGACCTTCGAGGTCAAGCGGGGCAACTGTAGGCATCAGTGTCCAGTATTTCTTATTTAACTTGGCAGTTTTCGAAACCGGCTTTCAATTCAGCCGGGTCGAGTTCGCGTCCGATGAAGACAAGGCGGCTTTCCCGCTTTTCTTCCGGCTTCCATGCGCGCTGGTGATCGCCTTCGATGATCATGTGAACGCCCTGAACCACATAGCGGTCCGGATCGTCCTTGAAAGCGATGATGCCCTTGAGGCGCAGAATATTCGGCCCTTGGGTCTGGGTGATGTTCTGAATCCACGGGAAGAATTTCGCCGGATCGATGTCACCGGCCCGCAGCGAAACGGACTTCACGGTTACATCATGGATCGGCGAGGCGTGGTCATGATGGTGATGATCGTGATCACAGTCCGGGCCGCAGACATGATCGTGGTCATGGTGATGATGGTCATGGTCGTGATCATGCGCATGGTGATCGTGCCCGTGATGCTCATGCCCATGATGATCATGATGGTGGTGGTCATGCCCGTGATCGTGGTCGCAATCCGGTCCGCAGACATGATCCGGATGATCATGGTCGAGGAAATGCGGGTCGTTTTCCAGCACGCGCTTCAGGTCGAAAGCGCCACGGTCGAGCACGCGCTCAAGCGGGATCGAAGCGCGCTCGGTGCGGTGAATCACGGCATGTGGATTGATAGCGCGCACGGTGGCTTCGATGGTGGCCAGTTCCTGCGGCGTCACCAGATCGGTCTTGTTGATCAGCACCACATCGGCAAAGGCGATCTGGTCTTCGGCTTCGCGGCTGTCCTTGAGGCGCAGCGGCAGATGCTTGGCGTCGACCAGCGCGACAACAGCGTCGAGGCCGGTCTTGGCGCGCACGTCGTCATCCATGAAGAAGGTTTGAGCGACCGGAACCGGATCGGCAAGGCCGGTGGTTTCCACGACGATGGCGTCGAAACGGCCCGGGCGGCGCATCAGACCTTCAACCACGCGGATCAGGTCGCCACGCACGGTGCAGCAGATGCAGCCATTGTTCATTTCGTAGATTTCTTCATCCGACTCGACGATCAGGTCGTTGTCGATGCCGATCTCGCCGAATTCATTGACGATGACGGCATAACGCTTGCCGTGATTCTCGGTCAGAATGCGGTTGAGAAGGGTGGTCTTGCCCGAGCCCAGATAGCCGGTCAGAACGGTAACGGGAATGCGGCCAGCTTCAGTGGTCGCCTCTGCTGTGGTTTGGGCTTCAGCCTGGCTCATGGTCTTGCCTCTTGAAGTTACGGCCCCGGATCGGTCGGCGCACAAAGGCGCATAACGGGGCTTCAGATCGGACAATTCATATAAGGGAACGACGACAGTAATACCATATGCAACGCTATATTATTACATCTGCCGCATCACATTCCCGCCATTGATGAACCGCTGGTCGGATTGACCGGAAATGCCCGGTTTCCCGCTTCAGGATTTGAACCGCGCCAGATCGAAGCGGTCGACATCGCGCAGCAGATCGACAAAGCCCGACACGGCATTGGCGATCAGCTTTTCGCCTGCTTCTGCTGTCGCCGCAGCGGCATTGCCTGCAACGCCGTCGGTATTCAGGTCGTGCATTTTCCAACCGAACGCATGCGGGCCATAAGCGCGCAGATATTTGAACTCTTCGGCAAAGCCGGACTGCGCATTGCCGAAATTGCGTGCTTTCGACATATCCACGAGGTCGGGCCGCAGCGCGAGCATCACCGAGGTTTCGATAAAGCCGCCATGGATGTCGAGCGCCTTCTCTTCCGGGGTGATCAGTCCTTCAGGAAGGCCGAAGCGCGTCCAGCTGGTTGCGACCGCGAGCATGCCGAGGCGGACGCGCAATTCGGTCGCAACGATGGTCATCAAAGGCGAGTTGCCGCCATGGGCGTTGAGCATGACCAGCTTGCGGATGCCGCCCGCATGCAGGTTTTCGCCGATGCCGATCCACTGGTTGACCGCTTCGGAAAAGGCAAGGCTCTGGGTGCCTTCGGTATCCATATGCTCGATCGAATAGCCGACAGGCTGCACCGGCAGGAAGTTGACGTTCAGACCAGCCGGTATCGCCTCGCCGACCCGCGCGACAATACCTTCCGCGATGATCGTATCCGTCTCGAATGGCAGGTGAGGGCCATGCTGTTCGTGTGCGCCAAGGGGCAGGACGACAATCATATCGCTGTTCTGATCGCGCAGTTCCGTCATGTTTTCCTCACTTTATTAATCGGGCCCTGAACCTAAACCCGGGGAGCCGGAGGGGCAAGCCGAGCGGCGACAAGACTGGCTTTTGATTTAGCGGAACGTTTTTAACCTTGTTGTTTCATAAGTCGGACAATATTTTACGCTATAAACATCTCGGGCAATGTCGATCGAGCGACAAAATGAAGTCGCAACAAAGGGTGAGGTGGCAATGAACAAGGACAATAAAGCGGTTGTACTTTACCGGTTGCAATCCGTCGCGCGTCTTTCAAGAACAGTTCTGGCCACACGGCTTCTGGAGCAGGGACTTTATGCCGGGCAGGATGCGGTCATGCTGCAACTGGCTGCCGAAGACGGGTTGACGCCCGGCGTGCTTGCGCAGCGCCTCGGTGTGCGCCCGCCGACCATCACCAAGACGATTGCCCGCCTGCAAGGGCAGGGCTTTGTCGCCAAGCGCGCCTCCGAAACCGATCAGCGCCAGTCGCATGTCTATCTTACCCAGACCGGGCTTGAGACGATCAAGGCGATCGAGAAATCCATCCGCAAGACCGACAAGGACATGCTGAAGGGGCTCGACAAGAAGGAACGCAAGACTTTCCTGAAAATGCTTGGCCGTATGGAAGGCAATCTTGCGCTGCGCGGTCTGTCACGTGTGGTTGAAGAACCGTCCACCGATACCATTGACGACGACGAAGCCGAATAAGCAAATCCGGCTGCGGGTTACTGCCAAAAAAACTTTCAATTCAATAATTGCAATGGCATAACCGTTTTAATGATGACGCCCGTGTGACATGAGACCCATGGGCGTTCGTGGCATGGACCGTTGGGGGAGGCGACTTGGCCCAGAAAATCAAGCTTTCGACCATCGCTGATGCGCTGGGTGTCTCGACAGCTACCGTTTCGCTTGCGCTGCGCGACAGCCCGCTTGTCGCCGACCAGACCCGTGAGAAGATCAAGGAACATGCCCGCGCCATCGGTTATATCTATAACCGTCGGGCAGCGAGCCTGCGCACATCGCGGTCGGGGATCGTTGGTGTCGTGGTGCATGACATCATGAATCCGTTTTTCGCGGAAATTCTGAAATCCATCGAATCGGAACTCGACCGGTCTCGCCAGACCTTCATTCTGTCCAATCACTACGACCAGCTGGAAAAGCAGCGCACCTTCATGGACACGCTTTTGCAGCTTGGCGCTGACGGGGTGATCATGTCGCCCGCCATCGGCACACCGCCGGAAGATATCCAGATCGCCGAGGATAACGGCCTGCCGGTCGTGTTCATCGCGCGCAGTGTCGAAGGCGTTCATGCGCCGGTGTTTCGCGGCGATGATGCCTATGGCGTCGGCCTTGCCACCAACCACCTGATTTCGCTTGGTCATAAGCGCATTGCGATGATCGGCGGCACCGACCAGACCTCGACCGGTCGTGACCGTTATCGCGGCTATGTGCAGGCGATGGACAAAGCCGGGCTGGAAATTCGCGACGACTGGCGCATTGCGGGTCCGCGTACCAAGCAGGGCGGGTTCGAAGTCGCACCGCAGTTCCTCGCCTTGAAGGACAAGCCGACCGCCGCCGTCTGCTGGAATGATCTGACCGCAATCGGCCTGATGAACGGCATTGCACGCGCCGGACTGGTGCCGGGCGACGATATTTCCGTCACCGGCTATGATGATCTGGAAGAGGCGGCCATTGCCACGCCCGCGCTTACAACCGTCTGGAACGGCCAGCGCGAAGTTGGCCGTCGCGCCGCCCGCGCTCTGCTCGATCAGCTGAATGGTGTCGAGGTTGCCTCGACGCAAGAACTCATCAAGCCGGAACTGCATATCCGGCAATCGACGTCCAAGCCCAAACATCCCTGATTTCCCCCGCTCCGGGTCCGGTTCACCCAGACCGGTCGCCGGTCTCCCCGTGAACTGCGAAATGCTTCCCAGAGGAATATTGTCATGACCAAGCGCGACGCAACCGTTCTGGTGCTCGGAAATTTCAACGATTATGCCGTAGACCGCCTGTCCGGCGAGTTTTCCGTCCGCCGTATCCCGCGCGGTGATGCGGCGCTGGTCGATGCGGCCTGGGCGAACGATGTGCGTGGCATTGCCAGCATGTCCACCGTCGATGCAGCGCTGATCGACGCTTTGCCAAACCTGAAAATCATCGGCAATTTCGGCGTTGGTTATGATGCGGTTGACGCCAAACATGCCGCTGCCCGCAACGTGATGGTCACCAATACGCCCGACGTGCTGACCGACGAAGTGGCCGATACGGCGCTTGGTCTCCTGATCGACACCGTGCGCGAATTGTCGAAGTCGCAGGAATTCCTGCGTGCGGGCCGTTGGGAAAAGGAAGGCCGTTATCCGCTGTCGAAGCTGTCGCTGCGCGGACGCAAGGTCGGCATTTTCGGCCTAGGCCGTATTGGCAAGGCGGTCGCCCATCGCGTGGAGGCTTTCGGTCTGCCGGTTTCCTACCACAACCGCCGCAAGGCTGAAGGCGTCTCCTATGATTACTACCCGAGCCTACTTGAGCTGGCCAAGGCGGTCGATACGCTTATTCTGGTTGCCCCGGGCGGCGCGGAAACTGCCAAGGCGGTGAATGCAGAAGTGCTGCAAGCGCTCGGCCCGGATGGTGTGTTGATCAATGTCGGTCGCGGTTCGCTGGTCGATGAGGATGCGCTGGCTGCGGCGCTGAACAATGGCACCATTGCCGCTGCGGGTCTGGACGTCTTCGCGAACGAACCCTCCGTGCCGCAAGGTCTGCTCGATGCGCCAAACACGGTTTTGCTGCCGCATATCGCATCTGCATCGCATAAAACCCGTCAGGCCATGGCGGATCTGGTGATCGACAATCTCATTTCATGGTTTGATACCGGCAAGGCGATCACGCCGGTTCCGGAAACGGAATTCGTTAAGGGAATAGGGGAGTAAGGCAGTAGGGGAGTAAGTGAAGAAGGAGCTTGATAGACGCCTCTGCGTCAATCACCCTATTCCCCTATTCCCCTATTCCCCTATTCCCCTATTCCCCTATTCCCCTATTCCCCTATTCCCCTATTCCCCTATTCCCCTATTCCCCTATTCCCCACCCTTGTGTTCACGCACCGCGTCGCCGAAGGCCTCGAATATCTTCCGCGAGGGGGCGTCGGACTGGACCCAGTATTCCGGATGCCACTGGACGCCGACGACAAAGCCTTTGGCGTCCTTGACGGAAACGGCTTCCACTGTGCCGTCTTCAGCTACAGCTTCTACTTCAAGGCGTGGCGCAAGCCGGTCGATGGCCTGACGGTGCACCGAGTTTACCTTTACGCTGTCTTCTTTCAAAATTGCGCCGAGGCATGAATCCGGCTTGATCCGGATCGGGTGCTGGATAGCGAAACGCTCTGCCTGACTTTCGGATTCCGGTGCGCGGTGGTCCATGCGCCCCTGCAATTCCTGAATTTCAGTGGCGAGCGTGCCGCCCAGCGCCACATTCAGCTCCTGAATGCCGCGGCAGATCGCCAGCACTGGTACGCCTTTTTCAATGGCTGCGCGGATCAGCGGCAGCGAGGTCGCGTCACGGGCATTGTCATAGGGTTCGAAGGCAGTGCTCGGTTCCACGCCATAAAGCGACGGGTTGACGTTCGATTTCGAGCCAGTGATCAACACGCCGTCCACTGCGTCGAGAATGGCGTCGAGATCGATCTTGTCGCCAAAGCTTGGCACCAGAAGCGGCGTCACTTGCGCAACATCGATTGCCGCAGCCAGATATTGATCCGGTGCTGCATGCCAGGTGTAATTCTCGAAAGGTTTGACGTCAGTCGGTACGGCAATCAGGGGGCGGGACTTCGACATAGCATTCGGATCCGTTGATTTGGCTCTTATCTGGAGCGGCATTCAGCCTTCTGCAATAGAACACATCCCGAAAAGAGTGAAACAGTTTTCGGACAAGATGTGCGTCAGCATAACCTCTCGCAATTGGCAATTAGTGTCGTCTTTTCATCACGCTCGCGCGCCTTTTGTGTATTGTCCTGATTTGAAGCATTTTTTGCCTCTGTGCACGGTTCAAATGCCGTTATGAATATCCTAATAGGAGTGAAGATGGATTGGCAGTTGAGGGGATGTATGACTGACGATCAGCTTTTCTCCGTTCGGGGCAAGGTTATTGCCGTGACGGGAGGCTCCTCGGGTCTGGGTTTGCGCATGGTGCATGTGCTGGCGGGACACGGGGCGCGGGTGATCTCTATTTCACGCACGCATGCGGGCGAAAGCCTGTGTCCGTCGGGCGGGGAAGTTCTTGAAATCATGGCGGATGTCACTCATCCGGATGAAATCATGCGCGCCTTCGATGAAGCGGAACAGCGTTTCGGGCCGATCTCGACCCTGTTCAACAATGCTGGCGTCGCCCATATGGCGCGTGCGCTCGATACGACACGCGACATGCTCGAACATATTTTCGAGGTCAATGTGGCGGGTGCTTTCTTCGTGGCGCAGGAAGCTGCGCGCCGCATGATCGCACAAGGCGCGGGCGGCTCGATCATCAACACGACCAGCATTCTGGGCGACAGGCCGCAGAAAGGCGCTGCCGCCTATTCCATGTCGAAAGCCTGCATCACGCAGATGACGCGTGCGCTTGCACTCGAATGGGCCGCACATGATATTCGCGTCAATGCGATCTCGCCGGGCTGGTTTCCGACCCGAATCAACGAAGAACAGCTCAACGGACCGGCTGCGGGCTACTTCAAAGGACGTAATCCGTTGCGCCGTCTCGGCGAACCGCAGGATCTGGACGGCGTGGTGCTGATGCTGGCCTCCGATGCCAGCCGCTACATGACCGGCACCATCGTCAATGTGGATGGCGGACACAGCCTCTGAGAGCATTCGTGCGGGATAGGGATTTATTCCGCATTGGCGTGCTTTCCTCCGCGTTTTCACCGTCGGCGATTGTTATTCGGTGATATTCTCTAGTTTTGTTATAGAATGCTTGTGAATTGCAATCGCGCCGCGAGGCGAAATACAGGGCGTTTTTTGTCTCTGCTTTCACGGCCAAATTGTTTGAAGGCCTCCGCTTTGAAAGCCTATGGTTGTATTGTTATTTCGCATGTTGCTGTTAAGTTGTTCCCCTGTGAATAATTGGGATACATCTTATGGTGGCGGGGGTAACAGCTTGTGGTTTCATTTCGCGAAAGATATTTTTAAGTCATTAGTGCAATAATCGCCCTCACGATAGGGACACAAGCAAGGACATGTGGCGGAGCCGTAAACCTGACATACCTGCAGACGTGCGGCTTTCTTTCATGCGATCACTGTATGGTAATCGCACCACGCTCTGGTTTGGCTTGTTGGCCCATGTGGTGGCCTGTGTTGTCATCTATGTGAAAACTGTCGACTGGCATTTCATCGGGTTTGCCGGGCTTTTTGCCGTTGTCGCTCTCGGTCGTCTCTACGACATGCGACAGTTCGACCGTGCCAGACTAGGTCATCTTACATCCGCTGATCTCGACCGCTGGGAGTTGCGTTATCTCATCGGTGCTTCGCTGGTCTGCGCGACGCTTGGTATGTTGTGCTTCTTCTCGATCTTCGTGCTGCGTGATCCATTTGCCGAGCTGGCCAGTCTGACCATTCTGCTGGCTTCGGTCGTTTCCATCGTCGGGCGCAATTATGCCTCGGCGAAGGCCGTCGTTTTGATGTCGATCTGCACGCTGATTCCGGTGCTCGCCGGGCTCGTGCTTGCGGGGACTCCCTTTCACATCATCATCGGCCTGCTGCTGATCCCGTATTTCCTGTCCAATATCGAGATGGCCAACGGCCTGCGTGAGTTTCTCTTCGCGGCCGTGATGGGCAAGCGGCGTCTGTCAATTGTGGCGGGGCGTTTCGATGCCGCGCTCAACAATATGCCGCAGGGCCTGCTCATGCTCGACGGCCAGCAGCGCATTGCGGTGATCAACAACAAGGCCAAGGCGATGCTGCGGATCGCCGAGCACACCAAGTTGCACGGGCGCCGGCTGGAAGTGCTGCTGCGCTATTGCGCGCGGGAAGGTTTGTTTCCGCATAATGATATGGCGAATGTACGCGCCCGCATGACCGACCTTGTCGCCGGACGCAAGACGCGTGACATTTTCCAGCTTTCCGGTGAGCGCTATATAGAATGTATCGGCAACCAGACTGTCGGCGATGGCGCGGTTCTCATGTTCGAGGATGTGACGCAGCGCGTCGAGGCGGAAGCCCGCATTCAGCACATGGCGCGGTTCGACGGTCTGACCAGTCTTCCCAACCGTAACTATTTCGAGACAATGGTGCGCACATTGCGCGCCCATCAGTCGGCGGACAGCTTTGCGGCGCTGGTCGTCATCGACATCAATCACTTCAAGCATGTCAACGATACGCTTGGCCACCATACGGGCGACGTGTTGTTGCGGCTGTTTGCGCAGCGGCTTTATTCGCTCGACCAGCAGCGCTTTGTGGTCTCGCGATTTGGCGGCGACGAATTCGTCGTGTTTGTTTTCAATCTCCAGAACCAGGCGGAAATTACCGGCATCATGGATCATATCACGTCGGTCGTGTCCGGCGTTTATGATCTCGACGGTGATCATGTTCATATCGACATCAGCGCCGGTATTGCGATTGAAAACATTGCCAATTGCGATGTCGGCAATATGCATATCAATGCGGATCTGGCGCTTTATGAAGCGAAGGGTCATGAAGACCGGCAATGGGCGGTTTTCGTCGGCGCGATGGATACCAAATATCGCAGCCGTCAGAAGCTCAAGGCTGATCTCCGGCAGGCCATCGGCAACAATGAAATCAAGGTTGTCTACCAGCCCATCGTCAGTGCACAGTCTCTGCGCATTGTGGCTTGTGAAGCGCTGGCGCGCTGGGTGCATCCGGAGCTGGGTTCGGTGCCGCCTGCCGAATTCATTCCTCTGGCCGAGGAAATGGGCATCATCACCGATATCACTCGCTTCATGCTGGATCAGGCCTGCAAGGACTGCCTGACCTGGGGTGATCGCATCGGCGTTTCCGTCAATCTGTCGGCCATCGATCTGAAGAGCAACGAGATTGCCCGCGATATTGCCTCTGCCTTGCAGAAGTCGGGTCTTCCCGCCCATCGTCTGGAAGTCGAAGTGACGGAAAGCGCAATCATCGCCGACCGCAACAAGACGTCGATGGTTTTGCAGCGGCTGAAGAATGCCGGCATCAATATTGCGCTCGATGATTTCGGCACGGGCTATTCCAGCCTCAGCTATCTCAACACGTTGCCGCTGACCAAGGTGAAAGTGGACCGCTCCTTTGTCCGCGATATCACCACAGACCGCCGGTCGCTGATGCTGTTGCGCGGTGTGACGCAGCTCTCGCATGAGCTGGGTCTCGGCGTGACCGTCGAAGGTGTGGAGACCGAAGAACAGCTGGCGCTCATCCGCGTTGCTGCTGGTGCCGATCTGGTTCAGGGCTATCTTCTCGGCATGCCGCTGCCTGCGGACACAATCGGTTCGATGACGACAAAATCCGTCACTTGGCGCGAAGGCGGTCGTACCGTCGCCTGACCATCGGCCTGATCTTTTTTGGCCAGACCGCACCCCGTGACAATTGCGCGCGACGGATGCGGGTGGGGCGGGCTGAATTTCGTTCCGTTAATCAGGAGTGCCGCTCCGGAGCGGGCGCTTCATTACGGCAAAGATGGCAAAAGGCCCCGAAATGCGGTTTCTAGCGCATTTCTCACACTGAGCATCGAAAAAACGCTGTTTCCATGTGGCGAATCTGTGGCAATACTGTGCCGGGAAAATGGCGCGGGGGCGTATATGCAGTTGAACTTATACCTTTACATGAAGGTAAACCTGCTTATTCTGCGCGCTGAATTGAAATGTATGATTTGCATGATTTGATGGTGCGGAAATCGCTTATATGACTGATTCAGCTGTCTCGGGGGAGAAACCGCCGCTATCCAATTTTGCGCGACAGCTGCTGCATTTTCTGGATCGTGTTGAATATCGACGGATCGTCCATGCGGAAGATCTGGAAGAGATCGGTCGGCTTCGCTACCGCTCCTATCGTACCCGCAATGTGATGGATGAGGCCGAAGTGCCGTCCATCGTCGACGATATAGACCGGGACAGCCACGCTTTCGTCTACGGGGTGCATGTTGACGGGCAGCTCGTCAGCACATTGCGTATTCATCACATCACGCCCGATCATCGCAAGGGAACAAGCTATGCGCTTTTTCCCGATATTCTCGATCCGCTGCTCAATAGCGGCATGCATTTCGTCGATCCAACCCGCTTTGCCGCCGATCCGGAGTTGCTGAGCGAATATCCGGCCATCCCCTATATCACATTGCGCATTGCTGCGATGGCGTCGGAATTTTTCGTGGCTGATCAATGCCTTGCATCGGTCAAGCCGGAGCATATGGCATTTTACAAACGCATTTTCGGCACGTCGATGATGGCCGATGCGCGTGAACATGCGGGCTATGGCATCAAAGTTGGACTGGGTGCCGCGCCGATCCGCAATATCCGCGATGCGGTTGCGGTGCGCTTTCCATTCTTCAAGTCATTGCCGCGCGAGCGGCAGGCGATGTTTGCCGATAGCCGCAGCACTGTTGTGCCGCTGACGATATTGCCGACTGCGAAATATACGGGACTGGGCGTATAAGCGATTACTATGCGTTCTATAGGCAGTGTTCTAAATAATTAGATGTAGCGCATTGCGCGAATCCGATTTACGAAGACTGCGGAACCGCTTTACGCGGAGAGAGAGGGTTGCTGCGACGAAAAGACTTGGCGTTCGTGCCGGGCTTTTGTTGTGTGCAGATTGAAGATTGCAGGTGTTTTCGCTTAACATCATCGATGTTGGGTGGAAAATCTGAATGGGTGGAACGAAAATGGCAGAACATCATACGACGGCTCCGGCTGAACTTGGCGCACCGATGGACTATGCTGAGCATGAGAAAACTTATGCCGGTTTCACGGGCCTGTTTAAATGGGGCACGGTGGCGGTTGTCGCCCTTATGATTGCCATGGCGTTCGGCTTTTTCGCTGGTGGTTTCTTTTCCGCGACCATTCTTTTTGTCCTAGTCTGCGTCGCCGCCTGGTTCATCCTCTAGCGCATTGACGCGGCCGGATGGCGACATCCGGCCTTGCGAAAATGCTGCAAGATCCAAGACCGAACCGGGATTAACCCCGCATGATTTGATCGAATGCCTTGGCATGGGTTACCGTGCCGAGGTTTTATGCATGTCTGTATCTCAGTTCTTTTCAAGGAGCCTCGTTTCAGAGGCTCGCAATTCTGCCCGACCGCAAGGCCGGATCAAGCCCGGATTAAGACCATGAAAGGGAAACCAGCTTGGCCCAGACGTTATTTATCCCGCTAGAGAGTGACCCCAACGAGACACGCGTTGCGGCATCGGCGGAGACGGTGAAGAAATTCATCGCGCTCGGCTTCGATGTCGTCGTGGAAAAAGGCGCCGGTGAGAAATCGCGCATTCCCGATGCCGAATTTGCGGCAGCCGGTGCCCGTATAGGCACGACGGCAGACGCTAAAACGGCAGACGTCATTTTGAAAGTGCGCCGTCCCACGGATACGGAACTCAAAGGGTATAAATCGGGCGCAGCACTGTTTGCCATGCTTGATCCCTATGGTCATGAAGATGCGGTGGCGGCACTTGCCAAGGCCGGAATTTCGGCTTTCACCATGGAGTTCATGCCGCGCATCACCCGTGCGCAGGTGATGGACGTGCTGTCGTCACAGGCAAATCTTGCCGGTTATCAGGCAGTGATCGACGCGGCGGAAGTCTATGACCGCGCCATGCCGATGATGATGACGGCAGCCGGTACGGTTCCTGCCGCCAAGGTTTTCGTGATGGGGGCTGGCGTTGCCGGTCTTCAGGCCATCGCAACGGCACGCCGCCTCGGTGCTGTCGTGACGGCAACCGACGTTCGCCCTGCCGCCAAGGAACAGGTCGCCTCGCTCGGTGCGAAATTCATCGCCGTCGAGGATGATGAGTTCAAGGCTGCCGAAACCTCTGGCGGTTACGCCAAGGAAATGTCGAAGGAATATCAGGCGAAGCAGGCCGCACTCGTTGCCGACCACATCGCCAAGCAGGACATCGTCATTACCACGGCGCTCATTCCGGGCCGTCCGGCCCCGCGTCTGGTGTCCAAGGAAATGGTCGCTTCCATGCGTCCGGGTTCCGTTCTGGTCGATCTCGCCGTTGAGCGCGGCGGCAATGTCGAAGGCGCTGTGCCTGGTCAAGTGGCCGAAGTGAATGGCGTCAGAATCGTCGGCCATCTCAACATGTCGGGCCGCATCGCTGCGAGCGCGTCGCAGCTTTATGCGCGCAACCTGATCGCTTTCCTTGAAACGCTCGTTGACAAGGAAACCAAGCTGCTCAAGATCGATCCGCAGGACGAGCTGGTCAAGGCAACGCTTCTGACCCATCAGGGCGCGATCCTGCATCCGGCTTTCGCAAAGGCTGATGCCGCGCCTGCCGCAGCCGCGCCTGCAGCCGAAAAGCCAGCGAAACCCGCTGCCAAGCCGAAAGCGGCACCGAAGCCGAAAGTGGCGAAGGCGGAGGTAGTCGGCGATGCCAAACCGGCACCGAAAGCCGCGAAAAAAGCGCCTGCAAAAGCACCGAAGGCTGCCGCAAAGTCTTCGTCTTCCCCCAAGTCTCCTGTTGATGGAGGAGAGGCATAATGGCCGAAACTAGTCTCGATAAAGCTCTTGAGAGCTTGAACCAGGCCGCAGATGCTGTCCGTCAGGCTGCGGAAAACGCCGGTGGTCTGGGTGATGCTGCGGCGGCTGCCGCGCATGCCGCATCGGGCGGCGCGATCGATCCGTTCGTGTTCCGCTTTGCGATTTTCATTCTGGCGATTTTCGTCGGCTATTACGTCGTGTGGTCGGTTACGCCTGCGCTGCACACCCCGTTGATGGCCGTTACCAACGCCATTTCATCGGTGATCGTGGTGGGTGCGCTTCTGGCCGTCGGCCTTTCGCTTTCGGGCTGGGCAACCGGCTTCGGTTTCATTGCGCTCATTCTGGCGAGCGTCAACATTTTCGGCGGCTTCCTGGTCACCCAGCGCATGCTCGCCATGTACAAGAAAAAAGAAAAGTGAGGCTGAACCATTATGAGCGTTAATCTCGCAGCCTTCCTTTACCTCGTCTCCGGCGTGCTGTTCATTCTGGCGCTGCGCGGCCTGTCGCATCCGACGACCAGCCGTCAGGGCAATATGTACGGCATGATCGGTATGGCGATTTCCATCGTCACCACGCTTCTGCTGGCGCGTCCAAGCGTCGGCGGTCTGGCGCTGATTGTCATCGGCATCGCCATCGGTGGCGGCATCGGTGCAGTCATCGCGCGCCGCATCGCCATGACGGCCATGCCGCAGCTCGTCGCCGCGTTCCATTCGCTGATCGGCCTTGCTGCCGTTCTGGTGGCCGCTGCCGCAATTTACTCGCCGCATTCCTTCGGTATCGGCGAAGTAGGCCAGATCCACGGTCAGGCGCTGATCGAAATGTCGCTGGGCGTCGCCATCGGCGCGATCACCTTCACCGGCTCGATCATCGCCTTCCTCAAGCTTGATGGTCGCATGTCGGGCAAGCCGATCATGCTGCCGGGACGTCATGTCATCAATGCCGCGCTGGCCGCAGCCATCGTGCTGCTGGTTGTTGTGCTGGTGAACACCGAAAGCCATTTCGTGTTCTGGCTGATCGTGCTTCTGTCGCTGGTATTCGGCGTGCTGATCATCGTGCCAATCGGCGGCGCCGACATGCCGGTCGTGGTCTCCATGCTCAATTCCTATTCGGGCTGGGCAGCGGCAGGCATCGGCTTCACGCTTGGCAATCTGGCACTGATCATCACTGGCGCGCTGGTCGGCTCGTCGGGCGCGATCCTGTCCTACATCATGTGTAAGGGCATGAACCGTTCGTTCATCTCGGTCATTCTTGGCGGCTTTGGCGGTGATACGTCTGGCGGTCCGGCTGGCGAGGTTGAACAGCGTCCGGTCAAGCAGGGTTCTGCCGACGATGCGGCTTTCATCATGAAGAACGCTTCCAAGGTCATCATTGTGCCGGGCTACGGCATGGCGGTGGCACAGGCGCAGCACGCGCTGCGTGAAATGGCCGACAAGCTCAAGGCGGAAGGTGTGGAAGTCAAATACGCCATCCATCCGGTGGCCGGTCGTATGCCGGGTCATATGAACGTGCTGCTGGCCGAGGCCAACGTGCCTTACGATGAAGTGTTCGAGCTGGAAGACATCAATTCGGAATTCGCGCAGGCCGATGTGGCTTTCGTGATCGGCGCGAATGACGTCACCAATCCGGCTGCGAAGACCGATCCGAAGTCACCGATCTTCGGCATGCCGATCCTCGATGTCGACAAGGCAGGCACGGTTCTTTTCATCAAGCGCGGCATGGGCTCCGGCTATGCGGGCGTGGAAAACGAACTGTTCTTCCGCGACAACACCATGATGCTCTTCGCCGACGCGAAGAAGATGGTCGAGAGCATTGTGAAGGCGTTGGACCATTAAGAAGGGAATAGGGGGGTAGGGGAATAGGGCAGTATGTTTGACTTGCAAATATACGGACCGTATTTCCTTACTCCCTTACTCCCTTACTCCCTTACTCCCTTACTCCCTTACTCCCTTACTCCCCTAGCATCGCATCCTGCAGAGCGCGCAGTTCGGCGATCTTCGAGCCGGGCTGCGGTGCAGCATTGGCATAGGTGATGAGTTCACCCTTCTTGATCGGCGCGATGACCGAGCCGTTCTGGAGCAGGCCGCAGGGAATAGCTTTGGCCGAGCGGGCTTCAGGCGTCGTCATGATCCATGAGCGATAGCAATATTGGCCGATGGCATCGAGACGGTCGCCCGGCTGCAAATCCTTCTTGGCAACCGCGCAGACTTCCGCCACCGGCTTCGGCAGCGGCACCATATCGGCCTTGCCGTGCAACACCACGCGCGCCACGGTCAGAGGCACTTCCAGCGAAGTGAGGTGGAAAGGGCGGTGGAAGGTGAAATAAGGGCCTTTGCCCATCTTCAAATCTTCCAGACGCTCGACAAGGCGGGGATGCTCCATCTTGGCGATGACGAAGACGCCTGGCGATACGCCGCGTCCGATGGAATAATCGACCACGCCCGACTTGTTGAGAACGCCGCCGTCTTCCTTCGGGATCAGGGTGCGGTTCAGCTCGTCGATTGCGGCTCTGGGGCCGTGCATGCCAGCAATGTCCGGCACAAGCCCGGTGGCGTTGGCGATGGCCGCCATTTCAACCATCGTCTTGGAGCCGTCGATGAATTCCACCAGCAGGCGGACATTCATGTTCCGGCGGTCCGCCTCTTCCTGATAATCGTCGGGGATCGCATCGAAATTGAGCGGATTGTTCTTGCCCTTGCCAGCGGCCACCACCTTGTGGCCCATGGCGGACACGAATTCGATCAGCTCCATGCAGGATGATGGCTCATCGCCAGCGCCCAGCGAATAGATCACGCCCTGCTTGTCGGCCTCGGCCTTGAGATAGGACCCGATGGTGACATCGGCTTCGACATTCATCATGACGAGATGCTTGCCGTTGCGGATCGCCTTGATGCCGGTTTCCGCGCCCACTTCCGGAATGCCGGTGGCGTCGATGACAACGTCGATCAGCGGGCTGGAGAGGATCAGGTCATTGTCGCCGGTGACGGCGATCTTGCCATTCTCGATGGCGCGGGTCATTGCCGCTTCGCTATTGGCTTCCTGCGCGTTTTCTTCGTCGCCATAGGCGGTGCGCACAGCTTTGAACGTGTTGGGCAGCCTGCGGGCAGAAAGTGCTCCGACTTCAATGCCCTGCATCCTTGCCACCTGCGTGACGATGTCGGTGCCCATCTCGCCAGCGCCAATCAGACCGATGCGGATCGGCTTGCCGGTTTCAGCCCGCGCTGCAAGATCGCGTGCCAGTCCAACCAATGCCACATTTGTCGTCATGAAAATCTCCGCAAAGCTGAAGGCCGCAATTTTGTATCTACGCATCCCCGAACGCAAAACCGCTTCACACTTTTGCTGGGAATGCCTGGCCGGTAATCGGTAATATTGTCACGTTCGTGTTGAATTACGTGCGTAATAGACCAACAGTCTCTATATCAACACCGACAGGCGCGCATCCCCAATCTGCGCGACAAAATATGCATCCCTTTATAGGGCCACTGGAGCCAAAATGAGCAGTGTATCCCCCTTTGATCTCGTGATCTTCGATTGTGACGGCGTTCTCGTCGATAGCGAAGTTCTGTCCTGCCTCGCTTTCGAGCGCGTTTATGCCAATCACGGCATGGAACTGCCGCAGGGCACGGTGGCCAAGGGCATCGGCATGAAACAAGCCGATATCATGAAGATGATCGAGGATATGACCGGCCATCGCCTGCCGGATGGCGTCGATGGCGAATTCTGGCCTGCCACGCGAACCTTGTTTGCCGAAGCGCTGGAGCCGACCGTTGGCATCGCGAGCTTTCTGCGGGAACTGCCGCAGAAGCGTTGCGTGGCCTCGTCCTCGCATCCGGAGCGCATTGCGTTCAGTCTGGAGAAGACCGGCATCAACCATTATTTCGGCGATGCCGTTTATTCGTCCACCATGGTCAAGCGCGGCAAGCCTGCGCCGGATCTGTTTCTGTTTGCCGCCGACAAAATGGGCGTCGACCCGTCGCGCTGCGTGGTGATCGAGGATTCGCCTTTCGGTGTCGAAGGTGCGATTGCAGCGGGCATGACCGCCTTTGGTTACACCGGCGGCGCGCATACCTATGACGGCCATGCCGAGCGCCTTTCGGCCAAGGGTGCGCATCAGGTTTTCACGCATTGGGATGATATTGCCCGGGAAATTCTGGTTGCCGCCTAAGTATCTGATCCAAAAGTCGCCATGCCGGGCTGCAAATGGCAATTTCTGCGCTTCCGGTGCTCACGTACCTTTATGTACGCTGCGCTCCGGTTCTCGAAATCACCATTTTCGCCACGGCCTGTCGCTTTTTGATTCAGACACTAAGCGCGCTATGGGTTAAACAGAAGGCAAATCAGTTCAGCAGGAATGGCCAGCGAATGAAAGACGCAATCACGCTCGACCAGTTGCGCGATGCAATCGGCACGGAAATCGGATGTTCCGAGTGGCGCGAAGTCACACAGGAAATGATCAACCAGTTTGCGGATGCGACGGACGATCATCAGTTCATCCATGTCGATCCGGAACGCGCCGCTAACGAAACGCCTTTTGGCGGTACGATTGCGCATGGCTTTCTGACGCTGTCGCTTTTGTCGACACTGGCCTATGAAGCGCTGCCCATGCTGGAAGGCGCGACCATGGGCATCAATTACGGCTTCGACAAGCTGCGCTTCCAATCGCCGGTCAAGACCGGCGCGCGGGTGCGTGCACGCTTCAAGCTGGCCGATGCCGATATTCGCCCATCGGGGCGGGTCGTAAATTATTACGATGTTACGCTCGAAATCGAGAACTCGCTGAAACCCGCCTTGACGGCCACCTGGCTGACGATTGCCGTGGTGGAGCCGCCCAAGGACTAAGGCTGAACGGCATCAAGCCGCTTCGCGATAGGATACCGGAAGCCGTCCTTCTTCATCGAGAGGGGCGGCTTTTCCTTTATGCGTGGTCATCAACTCGCGGAAGAAAAACGGGCCATGCAGGAACATGCCGAAATCGTAGAAGTTCTTCTTCTCCGCCCCGCGCACATAGAGAAGGTGCATCAGGAAGAAGTTGCCCTTGGAGCGCTTGTAACGGTTTTCGCTGTGCACATTCTTGAAGCGGACGCGATGGATGAGCGGCAGGTTCTTCGTCTTGATCTTCAGGGCGCTGGCGGGATCGGAACCATAGAAATGGATGATATCCGTCAGTACCTGAAATTCCGACCACAGAACCGGGCTGTCCTCAAGCACCACGCGCACATCCTCACGGAGCGCTTTCGCTCGTGGGTGCAGCGCGATCATCATCAGGCAGGAGCCGACCGCGAGCAGCGATACGGGTTGCTGTTTCAGCAGGTCGGGGCGCTGGCGCTGAACGGCGGCAAGCGCCTCGACAGCCGGCACAGTGCCGAGACTATGCGCGACAATGATAACTTCATCCGCATGGCTTTCTTCGATCTTGCGCATCAGCGCCTCGGCAAAGGCCGTCCGGCGCTGGTTCAGCTTCTCGTTGCGGTCATAAATACGGTCATAAGCTGCCGACCAGTCGTCAAGCAGATAGGACATGAAGAACTTGTCGCCGGGCTTGCGCACCAGAAGTGTTGCGAGGAAGGCGGCGAGCGGCGCGGACCAGAGAAGATGCAGCGCCGAAAAGCCTGCCAGCATTGGCGCTGTGGCGATAAGGGCCGCAACGCCCAAAATGGCGAGTGACAGCAGGAAGGGCCACAGGAAGAACAGTACGAAGCGCCAGCTCGTCGTGAGATAGCGCCACAGCGTGCCGGTGAAGAGGATGTTCATGAAGGCGAAAAAGCCGGTCAGCATCCGCCTGGGCGTCGAGCGCGCGGCATAGTCGTCAAAAATATCCGCCGTGCCGAACTGGCAGAACGCGGTTTCCGTTCGCCAGCCATTGCCCTCAGCGACAGCCAAGGTCGTGCCGCTATCGTTCGGCTCGTCCGTCATGGGCGGCAGCTTGGTCTTGGCGTTCCAGAGCTTGTCAAAGTCTTTCAGGACTTGCGCGTGGCGCACGCGGACGGCTTTGGGGTGCAGGCCTTCATAGCCTGTGAACTGGATAACGAGTCGCTTGCGGAGGGACATGAAACAAACAAATGGAATCAAAAAACAGGAAACGCGCCGGTTAATTCTGTAGAGGGCCGGTCGCGAGGTGGGGCATCCCCATTGGACGACTATTGAGGCCGAATTATGCGGGAAACGAGCGGCTCATTAACGCATTTGTCTGGCTGGAACTATAGTCAATTGGTGTAAAGACGGTATTTCACAGGGGGAGATGGCCAAATTTGCATGTTGAGGTGGACAGCCCGGGCTCGATCTGGTAATAGCCAGCACCAATTTGCAGCGTTTCCGTTGCGAAGCTTGGGAGCCTTAGGGCGTTGCTCGGCCGGTCAGACCGGCTGAAATCGTTAAAAGACCCCCGAACGGCCTCAGGCTTAACCGAAATTCTAACCGATACGGGAATACACGTGCAGGTACTCGTCCGCGATAATAATGTTGATCAGGCTCTCCGCGCTCTCAAGAAAAAGATGCAGCGCGAAGGTATCTTCCGCGAAATGAAGATGCGCGGCCACTACGAAAAGCCATCTGAAAAGCGCGCTCGCGAAAAGGCAGAAGCCGTTCGTCGCGCTCGTAAGCTCGCTCGCAAGCGCGCACAGCGTGAAGGCCTCGTTGGCGGCGCCCGCGGCGCTCGCTGATCGACCTCAAAACAGGCGCCGCTGTTGTGGCGCCTTTTTGCTTTCCGGTGCTTCCCTCGGTTGCGCCGGTTTTTGCATGTCTTGATTTCAGAATTTTTGTTGCCGAAACAGCTCGGTTTCATCTTTTTATTAAAGTTTAGCGCGGCACCCAAAAAAGTTTCTAGACTTTGACGGGCCAGTTATGTGTAAAAACAAATGATTAGGATGTTCAGCTTTCGGGCTGGATATTGGAAGGCGATACAGATTGTTTGCTGCCGCCTTTTCGCTGTTTTTATCTGACAGTTCCAGTGAGCCCTTGCCGGGCTGGCCCGGACTGAAACGAACAAGGCAGTCCCGCGAGGCTCTTCGGCTGTGAAACGCCCATGCGTTGAACAAGAGCCGGGAGACGGGATGGAGAAGAAACGGGCCGTAACTGCCCGGTTTCGATGGAACTAAAAGGAACACTGTCGTTGCCAACACGCTTGAAGGTGCTGCAATCGTCCGAAACCAGGATTTCGGGAGTTGAGACATTCGGTGCAAACCGTGGGGCTGGAATCGGTCGTCACGGTTTTTTGATTGCCGCCACGCTGTTGGCTCTGACAGTGGCTGGCTGCCAAAGCTCGACCACGACGGCGCTGAGCACTGTTGATCGGGCGCAGGGTTCGAGCGAGAATATCAGCTCGCTCACCAGCGTGATCCAGTCCAATCCACGTGATCCGGAAGGCTATAATGTTCGCGGTTCTGCCTATGGCAAGGCCGGGCGTTACAAGGAAGCGATCCGCGATTTCGATCAGGCGATTGCGCTCAATCCGAATTTCTATCAGGCCTATTCCAACCGCGCGCTGGTCTATCGCTATATGGGCGATACCAACAAGGCTGCGCAGGATTACAGCAAGGCCATCCAGCTCAACGGACAATATGATGCCGCTTATATCGGTCGCGGCAATGTCTATCGTCAGGCGGGCCGTCTGGATCAGGCTCTGAGCGATTTCAATCAGGCTATTGCCTTGCAGACCACTGATGGTCGCGCCTATCACAATCGCGGTCTGATCTATCAGGCCAAGGGCCAGCACAAGCAGGCCATCGAGGATTTCTCCAAGGCGATTTCGCTCAACTCCACAGCGCCGGAGCCTTATAACGGCCGCGGCCTTTCCTATGTGGCGCTGAACGACTACGACAACGCTTTCGACGATTTCAACACGGCCATCACGCTGGATCAGGGCGTTGCGGAAAGCTGGGCCAATCAGGCGCTGGTTTACGAGCATCGCGGTGAGAAGGCGAAGGCCGCCAGCTCTTATTCGAAGGCTGTGCAGCTTGATCCGCGATACCAGCCTGCGAAGGACGGTCTTTCACGCACACGCGGATAATTTGCGAAAACATTTCCAATTCTATGGCGGCGTGCTCCAAAATCGAGCGCGCCGCTTTTCTTTATACCTGCCCGCGATATATTAGTGCGTATGTCGCTCTTCGATCACATAGGCTTCAAAGCCAAAGATATTCGCCGCAGCCTTTCATTCTATGAAAGCTGTATGCCTGAGCTTGGGCTGGAAGTTATTGCACGTTCGGGCAGTGGCTTCTTCGTCAGCGGCGGGGAGAGGGCGCCTGTGCCTTTCCTCTGGATCCATGGCTCTGGAGGTCCAGCAGACGGCGCGGCTATGGATGCAGCCGAGGCGAAGCCGGGCGAGCATCTGCATCTCATGTTCACAGCTGGAAGCCGCGATGCGGTGGAAGCCTTTCACCGCGTGGCATTGAGCGCCGGTGGCAGCGACAGTGGCGGCCCCGCCTATCAGGGACCGGAAGAGATGGGCTATTACGCGGCGCTGGTCTTCGATCCCGACGGAAACACACTGGAAGCGGGTTTCCGTGAGAGGAAGCGGTAAGCGAGCCTGGTCAGGCGCGCAGGTTGCGCTTGTCGAGGCGGCTGACCAGACGGTCGCCGATCCACTGAATGCCGCAGACCATGATGATCAGGATGATCACCACGGCGATCATGATCTGCGTTTCGAAACGCTGATAGCCGTAGCGGATGGCGAGATCGCCCAGACCGCCTGCGCCGATAGCGCCAGCCATGGCCGATGCGCCCACCAGCGTGATGATCGTCACGGTGAAACCGGCAATGATGCCGGGCAGGGCTTCCGGAACCAGCACTTCACGCACGATTGTCCAGCGGCTTGCGCCCATCGAGCGCGCCGCTTCGACCAGACCGTGATCCACCTCACGCAGCGATACTTCCGCGATGCGCGCATAATAGGGGATAGCCGCAATCGACAGCGGGACGATGGAGGCCCATGTGCCGATCGACGTGCCGACGATGAAGCGGGTTACGGGGATCAGCGCCACCAGAAGAATGATGAACGGCACCGAACGGAAGCCATTGATGATCGCGCCCAAAAGGGTGTTGACCGTCAGGTTCTGCGCAAGGCCACCTCGTTCGGTCAGGATCATGATGAGGGCGAGCGGCAGACCAACCACGAGCGAGATCAGGCTCGAAAAGCCGGTCATGACGATGGTCTCCCAGAAGGAGCGCCAGAGAAGATCAAGCATCGCCTGAGACATAGCCGAGTACCTCCGTGGCGTCTGCATGGGTGTTGAGATAGAAGATAGCGGCTTCGAATTTCGCCTTGTCCTGAGCGGGCAGGCTGATGAAGAGCGTGCCGACCGGCTCGCCCTGGATCGTGTCCATACCGCCATGGATCAGCTGCGGCACAAGGCCGGTGGCCGTTGCCACATCGTTGAAGAAAGCGCCACGCGCGGCTTCACCTGAAAGCTTGACGCGGAGGATGGCCTTATCCCCTGCCTTGTCGGTCAGGCGCGCGCGCCATGAGGCGGGCAGTTCCGGCGTCAGCACCTGCAACATGCTTTGCGTGACCGGCGATTGCGGGTTGGCGAAGACCTTCCACACGGGGCCTTCTTCGGCAATTGCACCATGATCGAGCACGATAACGCGGTCTGCGATGCGGCGGATGACATCCATCTCATGGGTGATGAGCAGGATGGTCAGGCCAAGCTTGGTGTTGATGTCTTTCAGTAGCGCCAGAATGGACTGGGTGGTTTCCGGGTCGAGCGCCGACGTCGCTTCGTCGGACAGCAGCAGCGCGGGTTCGGCGGCAAGTGCGCGTGCAATGCCGACGCGCTGCTTCTGGCCGCCGGAAAGCTGGGCTGGATAATGGTTTGCCTTGTCGGACAGGCCGACCAGCTCAAGCAGCTCAGTGACACGGCGTGCGCGCTCGGTCCTGGATTTGCCTGCGATCTTGAGTGGCAGGGCGATGTTATCCGTAACGGTCTTGGCCGAGAGCAGATTGAAATGCTGGAACACCATGCCGATGCGGCGGCGCAAAGGGCGCAATTCGGTTTCGCTGAGGCCGCTGATTTCGCGACCTTCGATTTGGATCGAGCCTGAGTCGGGCTTTTCGAGGCCGTTGACGCAACGGATCAGCGTGGACTTGCCCGCGCCGCTGCGACCGATAATGCCGAGGATTTCGCCGCGCGAAACGGAGAGCGACACGCCATTGATGGCTGCCGTGTTACCGAACATTCGGCGCACGTCTTTCATCTCGACGATGGGCGCTGTTGCGGTGGATGGCGGTTCAATGAGCGTGGGGGTCACGGGGGTCACGGTCGTTTCTTCTATAGTTTGAAGCGCCGCTGCGCACAGCGGCAAACTGCAATCGGATAAGGCTTCAAGGAATGATGAGGCCTGGCTAAGCCATGGAGCTAATGCTCAACGCCGATGCTTTTGGGCAATTTTTTTTCATACGTCAATAAAAGCCGCGCCGGAAACAGTTTCCGGCGCGGTGTTTTGCGGATGAAAAGCTTATTTCCAGGCCGGAATTCCGGTGCCCTTATAGGCGCGGTCAAGCTCAGCCTTCACGGCGTCGTTCTGGAACGAAGCGACCAGATTCTTCACCCATTCGGCGTTTTCGTCTTCGGTGCGGACCGCGATGAAGTTGTTGTAAGGATTGTTTTCCTTCGATTCCCAACCGATGGCTTCTTCCTTCTTCAGACCTGCCTTGGCAGCCCAGTCATTGTTGACGATGGCTGCATCGAGATCGTCGATGGAACGACCAACGACACCGGCGTCGAGTTCCTTGATTTCAAGCTTCTTCGGGTTTTCGACGATGTCGATCGGCGTTGCGAGAATGCCTGCATCCGGCTTCAGCTTGATCAGGCCCTTTTCTTCGAGAACGCGAAGCGCGCGGCCTTCGTTCGACGGATCGTTCGGCACGCCGATGACGCCGCCTTCCTTGACTTCGTCGAGGCTCTTGTGCTTGCGCGAATAGATGCCGATCGGCCAGACAGCCGTGTAACCGGCAACGCTGATCTTGTAGCCGTGCTGTTTGATCTGCTCATCGAGATAAGGCTTGTGCTGGAAAGCGTTGGCGTCGATTTCCTTGCGCTCCAGAGCTTCATTCGGCTGGTTATAGTCGTTGAAGGTCACGCGCTCGATGTTGAGGCCGTGCTTCTTGCCTTCTTCGGCGACAACTTTCCAGACGTCTTCGTCTTCGCCGCCCATGATGCCGACCTTGATGGTCTTGTCTTCTGCATGGCTCGGAGCCGAGGCAAAGCCAACGGTCAGCGCAGCAGCGGTGAAAAGAAGGGCTTTCAGGCCGGCGCGGCGGCTCAAAGCGTAACGGGAAAGGGCTGACGACATTTTTGTTTTCCTTGTCTAAGCAACAGAGAAAGCCGGTCCCGGATTGCGATCGTTAGACGATCATTCTCCCCAGCCCTCCTTGATGCCGATAATTCCCGTTTGCATGGAATTAAACAAGGAAAATTTTTTCTGAAAAACGAACGGCTGCAAGTCTGAAATTGCGTTCACAGACGCGTGAGCGGATTGCCATTTCCGCTCACCATTCTCTCAGGAATCTGGTTCTAGAGCGGCTCCGTAAAAGCTGAATCGTCGGAGCTGCTCTAGTTATTTGTTTAAGTATTCTCCACCCGCATAGGCGCTGCCTTATCGATTATCCGCGATAATCATCTGTGCGGCCTTCTCGGCGATCATCAGCGTCGGCGAATTGGTGTTGCCGGACGTGATGGTCGGCATGATGGACGCATCGGCAATGCGCAGACCCGCAATGCCGTTGACCCGCAGGCGCGGATCGACGATCGCTTCCGCATCCTGCCCCATGCGGCAGGTGCCGACCGGGTGGAAAATAGTCGTGCCGATATCGCCTGCGGCTTTCTCCAGCTGTTCCTGCGTTTCATAGCTCGGGCCGGGTTTGAACTCCTCCGGGCGGTATTGCTGCAAAGGCGCCTGCGCAACGATATGGCGGGTGAGGCGGATTGCGTCGGCGGCGACGCGGCGGTCGCTTTCTTCCGCCAGATAGTTTGGCCGGATGGCCGGTTGCGCACGGTGATCCGGCGATTTGACGTGGATCGAGCCGCGACTGTCGGGGCGCAGATTGCACACGCTGGCCGTGAATGCGGGGAAGGGGTGAACGTTTTCGCCGAATTTTTCCAGGCTCAGCGGCTGCACATGATATTGCAGATTGGCGGTTTCATAGGACGGGTCCGATCGGGTGAAGACGCCGAGCTGGCTTGGGGCCATCGACATGGGGCCGGACTGGCGCAGCAGATATTCCAGCCCGATCATCGCTTTGCCGAAAAGCTTGTTGGCCTTCTCATTGAGGGTCGGAATTCCGGTGACCTTATAGGCGCAACGCAGTTGCAAATGATCCTGCAGGTTCTCGCCAACTTGCTTTCGTTCCAGCGTGACCGGAATGCCTGCCTGTTGCAGCACGTCACCGCGCCCGATGCCCGACAGTTCGAGCACATGCGGCGAGCCGACGGAACCGGCGGCAAGAATGACCTCGCGCCTTGCCTTGACGGTCCGGGTCGCGCCGTTCTGGTCGAAGGTCACACCATTGGCGCGCAGTTCTGCAATCTCGATACGGCGTACATGCGCGCCGGTTTCGACGCGCAAGTTTTTGCGTTCCAGTGCCGGGCGCAAAAAGGCCTTGGCGGTATTCCAGCGAATACCGCGCTTCTGGTTGACCTTGAAATAGGACACGCCTTCATTGTCGCCGCGATTGAAGTCGTCGGTGGCGGGGATGCCAGCGGCAACGGCGGCATCGCGGAAAGCATCGAGAATATCCCAATGCAGGCGGGCATTTTCGACACGCCATTCGCCGCCGGTGCCGTGCAGGGCGCTCGCGCCCGAATAATAGTCTTCCGATTTCTTGAACAGCGGCAGCACATCGTCCCAACCCCAGCCTTCGCAACCGGCCTGCCGCCAGAGATCATAGTCACGTGCCTGACCGCGCATATAGATCATGCCGTTGATCGACGAGCAGCCGCCAAGCACCTTACCGCGCGGATAGCCGAGCGCGCGACCGTTCAGGCCGGGTTCGGCTTCCGTGGTGAAGCACCAGTCGGTGCGCGGATTGCCGATACAATAGAGGTAGCCGACCGGGATGTGGATCCACGCATAATTGTCCTTGCCGCCCGCTTCGAGCAGCAGGACGGAGCGGTCGGGGTTCTCGGACAGTCGGTTCGCGAGGGCGCAGCCTGCCGTGCCCGCGCCAACGATGATGTAATCGTAGGTGTCGGTCATGATTGCATATCCAGTAAAATGCGGAGCCGCGATCAGCAGACGCAGCGGCTCATTGATGGGTAGTTACCCGAACAGTTTCTTTCCTAGACGTGAGGCATAGAACTCTCCGACGATACCTTTACGGAAGAGGATGACGCATGCCATGAAGATGAGGCCAGTGACGATTGTGACTGGAAAGTCGGATGTTGCGAGATAGTTCTGGAGGGCGACGACGAAGGCTGCGCCGACGATGGGTCCGATCAGCGTGCCGATGCCGCCAAGCAGCGTCATCAGGATGACCTCGCCCGACATCTGCCAGCCGACATCGGTCAGCGTTGCAAACTGGAAGACGAGCGCCTTCATGCCGCCTGCAAGGCCCGCAAGACCAGCCGACATGACGAATGCGGCCAGCTT